>DASYMC010000028.1:0-8255 GCA_036009255.1 Pseudonocardiaceae bacterium | reverse complement strand
CGTCCCGGTGGACGTACGGCCGTGGTAAGGACGGCCAGCGCCCGGCACAGCCAAGAACGGGCCGCTCCCAGCCACGTCAGGAATCCCGCCGCCCGCCGGTCGCATCGGGCACTGTGCGTAGCGATGGCTACGCCCGGTCTTACTCCGGGTGAGTCCCAAGGTAGACAAGTGCATAACGTACTGGGATGCTCCCCGCATGACAGTGCAGATCGCTATCCGGCTTGACGACGCGCTCGCCGAGAACGCGCGCGCCGCCGCCGTCGCGGCCGGAACGAACCTGTCGGAATGGGTCCGCTGCGCTATCCGGCAGCAGGCCGCACTGGCCACAGCGCTGCGCGCCCGGGCTGAGGAGGACACCGGCCCACCGATGTACACCGACGATCAGGAAGAGGCCCTCCTCGCCGCGCGCCGACGCCGCGCGGTTGCGGCGTTCGATCACCAGTGAGCGCATCTCCACCCCGCTCGCCTCCACCCGGGATCCGATTCGGGCAGGTATGGGAGTCGCCCGACGAAACCATCGGTTCGATGCGCTACCTCGTGGTCTCCTCTGACGCCTACAACACCGCCTTCGGTGACCGCCGCGTCATCGCCGTCGAAGTTGACTCCCATGCCGTCTACCACGGCGCCTACCGCGAACCCATCACCGACGCCGGCACCGCCCACCTCGACCGGCTCATCTGGGTCACCCGGCGCCAACTCGTCGAGCTCGTCGCCGAACTACACCCCGACCGTCACGCATCCGTCACGGGCACCATCCGGGAGCTGATCGGCAACGCCTGACGCCGATGCGATCTGCGTGACCATGGCTGCTATCAGCGGCTTCAATGGCTACAGTCATCACACTGACCGCCACAGCGGGCTCCAGGCGCTTCTGCCGCTCATTGCAGCCCGGCATGTCACCCCGCAGCCCATCCGCTCCCAGATCTGCTGCGAGGAGCCGGATATTCGCCAGCCATGGGCCCACTCGAGCGGGATAGGAGACACGTGACGACCGAGGATCCGAATGCGATCTTGCGAAGGATTCGATCTTCCATGGTGAGAGTGGGCCGGAGCCATCCAGGTGCCATACCGCCCGCCGTGCACGATCTCCTACAGACTATCGAGAACCTCGACGATCACCTGTCCGAGGGTGGGATCCCACCCGACGACTGGATCGACGTTGTGTCGCGCCTCCGGCGAGGGGGACCGGTGCCGGAGCACTGTCCAGATGCAACGCCGTGAGCTGTAACGGCGTTATCTGGCGAACTATCTGGCGGTGGGAGAAAATCTGGTCCGCACAGTGTGGGCGGGGGTGACGTTAGTGATCCCGGTAAAGGATGCGTACCAGGCTAGTACCGCGGTGAGGATGCCGAAGTAGCCGCCGAGCTGGCTGATCTCGAGTGCACCGGTATAGGCACCAATGGTCAGCATAATAAAGGTTGCCAACAATGTAACGAATACTGCGGCCACCGTCCCGGATACCCGGAACGACGCAACCGTCAGGTAAGCGGTGAAGATTGCCCAGGCCAGCAGGAACAGCCCTGTCGCCGCTCCGGCGTCCGCCGTGGACAACGCGGGCGCGATGAATTCAATGTAGCCGACGAAGGACAGCCAGAATGCCCCGTATGAGGTAAAGGCCACAGCGCCGAAGGTGTTGGCTCTTCGGAACTCCCACATCCCGGCTAACAGTTGAACCAGCCCGCCATAGAACAGCGCCAGCGGCAACACTATGGGCTCTACAGCCTTGGGCGCCAGCCCCGCATTGACGCAACTGAGCACGAATGTGGTCGTGGCAAACGCGCTCAGCCCAAGCGGCCCGGGGTCAGCAATACGATCAATCGAACTGCACCGGCCACCCTCCAGCGGATCGACAGCACGGTCCGCGGAGACCAAATGAGTCATGTACTACTCCTAGCATCAGCAGCGGGACTTCTATCACCTTCGGGCCATGAAGAATCGCCGCGCACCTTAGGCGGTTACCAGGTCCCGGTGTTGTGGAGTGTATTTGTGGCTTGATTGGACGATTACGTTAGAGAGAGTCGAGCTGGCTGCGGGTGTCAACCTGTGGCGCTGGAGAAAAGCCGCGGTCCGCACCACGACGAACTCCGCCCACCCGCACGCCACGGTCTGTATCCCGTCATGGGCGCTGACGTCCCAGCGGCTGATCCGGCCGGTGACGCTGGCGCACAGGGCAGTGAGGGTAAGCGTTGTCCCGGCGCTCACCGGCGCCTGGTGGGTGACGGAAATCCCGATACCCAGGCTGTCTTCATCGTCGCGAATAACTTGACGTAGGGCGTCCATGGCAGGCCACTCACACAGCGCTACCAGGATGCCGGTGGCAAGCACGGCTGGTTTGCGGGCGAACTCGGTCGCCTCCGGAAACAAGGAGTTGACCAGATCCCTAGGCCGTACCTGGTAGGTCAAGGTCTGCGCCGTGCCGGGGACAAGGCCGAGCTCCATCAGCGGATTTACCACGTCGTGCCGTCAAGGGCGAGGCAAACGCCATCGTGACCGTGAGGCAGGTGGCAGTGCCATTCCCCGTCCTCAGCCAGACCGTTGATGTGGCCGAGCGCACCGCTACAACGCTGCGAGCTCATCATGCGATGAACAGTGGTCACTGTGAGAGAAGGGGTCACTGTGCGTGCAGGGATTACCGTGGGTGTGAACATGTGCGCGGAGAGTAATAGGACGGCCGGGGGTATGGGTAATCCTTGATTCACTCGAAGGAGAGGATCTCGGAGTAATTGTGACCCGCCGTGCGACTCCGCACAGGCCGCGCACGTGCACATACATGTGCTCGACCCGATATGTGCCTCCGTCAGAATGCACGTGCAAATGCACTCGATCGAGGGACAAATCGGACGTAGGCCCCGTTGCCGGCGATCAGACCCTGCACGGCGACGGCGACGGCGACGAAGTCTGCGGCGACCGGACTGAGAGCCAGGCATTGATCACAAGGGACCCGGTGGCCGGGAAGGTGCAACGTTGGCCCGCGCGACGAGGCTCATGACGCACGGGCAGGAGATCACAAAGAGTTATCAAACCAACACGGTTACCTTTTATTGCGATTATCTCTGATTAGGATGTACCTTCGTGACATGACGAGCCTTGAGTCCGCTGTGCTGGGCGATGAGCTGATGGCGACCGTCGCCGCGCTACGACGCCTGGTGCGCCGACGGCTACGGCGGGTGATGCCCGGGCCGCCACTACGAGGCGCGCAACTGGAGCTGCTGGGAGTGATCGAACAGCGACCAGGTATAGGGATCGCACCGGCCGCGCACGTCCTGCACCTGGCGGCCAACTCGGTGAGCACGTTGGTGGACCAACTCATCGACCTGGGGATGTTGGTGCGCGATATAGATCCCGACGATCGCCGCGCTGCCCGGTTGTGGTTGACCGAGTCTGCGACGCAGCGATTGGCAGCGGGGCGTCAGGCGCGCATGGAACTCATGGCGGGGGTTGTGGCGGGCCTTTCCGTCGCCGAGCGCGAGGCCCTTGCCCAAGCGCTGCCTGCGTTGCGCGCGCTGATCGCCGCCCTCGACTCCACGGAGGGACGATGACCGCGCTGACCACGTCGCCTGCCGTACGGGGTACTGGAATCCGGCACCGTTTCGGGGCGTATAGCACGACCTGGGGGACCACCAGCAGCGTTCCGCGACCCTAGGTCCGGTCGCGGGACCGCAACGTACAGTGTTGGACCGTATGGAACGCGTAACGAGCCATGCCGCACCGATCGGTCTGCCCTTGATCGGCGATGCCCATGAGGTGGGGCGCACGGATCGATCGTGTTGCACCAGACGGAGCTCGTGCTCCCAGCATCGGGCATCGCTGATCGTCGTGCCGGCCTTGCCGGCGCATGACCGGGCGTGGTCGCGCAGGTGACGACTAAGTGACCTTGCGTGCGATCGCGACCGCGTGGTCGGCGAAGCGCTCGTAGTAGCGGCCAATCAGCGCGGCGTCCACCGCCGGTTCCACCCCGTGCGACCAATCCTCGGAGAATAAGATCTGGAAGATCTGGCCGCGTAGCGCGTCCACCTCGGCATCGGCCTGCGCCATCCGGGCGGCGGAGATGGGATCTCGGCTCTCGATCGCTGCCGCGGCGTCCTCGGCGAGGCCGGATGCAAGCACACCCATCTGCAAGGACACCGGACGGACGTCAGCCGCGATCGGGTCGTTTGGATGTTTCAGCCGCGCGAGCTCGGCGATCTGCTGGGCCAGATTGCACATCCGCTGCAGGTCTGTCACTACGTGCATGGCAGCAACCACCATTTGCAGGTCAGTGGCCACCGATGCGCCCAAGACCAGCAGATTAATGCAGCGCTGGTCTGCGTCTTTGCACCGCGCCTTTATCTCATCGGCGTCGGAGATGACCAACTCGGCAAATTTCAAGTCGGCGTGATGAAGCGCGGCCGAGGCGTTGGTCATCAGCTGCCCAGCCAGCCGAACGATCGAGGCTACGTCGCCGATTAGACTGTCCAGCTCGGCATGGCAGGTCTGTTGACCAGCCCGAGGGAGTTGAGCGTGAGTGCGGGTAAATTGCTTCCACGTCGCCCGGGCGATTCCTCCGATATCAACTCTAGAGTTGGGCCGGGACCTTCGGCGCTCAGCAGCAGCCATGGTTCCAGGATCATCCCCGCCGGCTGTGCTGTCCACGCGCTGCTACAAAATTCATCAGCAGTTCCCAGAGCAAGCAAGGCAGCTGGTCACACACCCAGCCGTGCGTGAACGTGTGGGTCCTAACCATGACGGGTCTGCTCAGTCTGGCCCGTGGCTACGACCTGTCGGCTGTCTTGGGAGAGGTCGTCATGATGCGTGAGGCTTGGCCGCTGGACGTCAAGTCAGGTGCATGGGGCTCGGATGTCCGGTCGATGACCAGGTAGCGCACCTGCCTTGCGATGGCCACCGCGTGGTCTGCGAAGCGCTCGTAGTAGCGGCCGATGAGGGCGGCGTCGACTGCCGGTTCTACGCCATGGGACCAGTCCTCGGCGAACAGAATGTGGAACAGGTGACGGTGAAGCGTGTCCACCTCCTCGTCGACTTCGGCCAACCGATCGCCGGACAGCGGATCCCGATACTCGATCGCGGTCGCGGCGTCCCCGGCAAGCTGGCTGGCGAGCAGGCTCATCCGGGCCAACACCGGACGGACTGAGCTGGAAATCACCGGGTTCGGGCCCTTGAGCCGAGGAATGATGGCGATGTGCCGGGCGAGGTTGGCCATCCGTTTCAAATGGTCCACTGCGTGGACGGCTGCGACCACCACGCGTAGGCCCTCAGCAACCGGGGCCTGCCGCGCAAGCAAAATGATGCAGCGCTGCTCGGTATCGGCGAGCGACGCAGTCATCTGATCACACTTTGCGATGACCACTCCAGCAAGTGTCGGATCAGTCTGGTGCAGCGCGATCGCTGCGTTGGTCATCATCTGCTCGGCTAGCCGGGCCATCCTCGCGAGGTTGGTAATCAGCTCACCGAGTTCGGCGTGGAACGTGGTCTCCATGATCGTGACCTTCCCATCCGATACGCCGCCTGAAATACCCTGCCGCTGACGCACTGAAACTGATCTTCTCAATGTCAATGACACTTTACCGACCTGCTTAGCAGGAGTGAAGCGGAGGCTACGGCCGCGATAGAACATACGACGGTGGCTGCGCTAATCACTGCATGGTACGTCACGAACACGACTAGTAACGATGGCGCAGGTGACATGCCGAAGGATGGTGGAGCAACATATTTTCTGTTCAACGCATCATACGAGTGATTGTGGACGACATAAGGAAAGGGTGAGAACCGGCCATCGTGCAGTACAAGGATGATCTCGGCTATGCGCCCTTAGCCGCGGAGAACACATCGCTGACCGGATCGTCGGCGAGGAAGCGAACAGTTCATCCAGTCTTAATCGTGTGTTGTGTCAGCGAAGATCGTGTGGGCGGGCATGTTGTCATGCATGGTCGTGTGCCCGCCTGGGGAGGTTCCGAACGTCGGCGTTCCCGAGCGCCTTGCCCTGTCGATGACGGTTGCGGAGCAGCAGGAGTGGCTGCAATCGTTCCTGCGGGGCCGCCGCGTCAGCCGCCGGTCCGCATTGAAGAGGGGCGCGAGCGTGCTGGCCGCGCTGGGTCTGGCCGGCACTCCATGGGTCTCGGCCGGATGTGCCCGCGCCACGCAGGTTCAGCCCGCGGTCGTGGGGCGACACCTGTCCTTTGGGACGGACCCGACCACGACGATGGCGATCGCCGGTGAGCTGATCAGCAAGCCGACCGGGAAGGTGCTCGTCGATCTGGGGGTCAGTCGCGGCTACGGGCATGTTGTCGAGGCAGAGGTCCGCGAGCTGGTCAGCATGGTGCCGCAGGAGGACGGGAGCGTCCGTGGCGCTGATCAGTTTTTCGTCCACGCGCTGGCGGCGGGGCTGCGTGCCGGGACTTCCTACCACTACCGGTTCCGGCTGGCGGACGGCTCGACAACACCTGACGCGACGTTCCACACTGCGCCTTCCAGCAGCGATCGTCAGCCATTTACCTTCACTGCCTTTGCCGATCAAGGCGTCAACACCAACCCACCGGATGGTCAAGCAGGCTTCAACGACAACTACTACAAGGCCGACGACACCCGGCGGAGCGCCACACCGGCCGACTCGATAATCGCGTTGATCACCGCGCAGCGGCCCGCCTTTCACTTGCTGGCCGGTGATATCTGCTACGCCGACCCCAGCGGCACCGGTCACCCGGTCAGAAACAATGCACCACATAGCGCCGACACAGGGTTCGACAACTTCGACCCCACCCTGTGGACAACATACTTCGCCACCATCGAGCAGAGTGCCGCACACACGCCGTGGATGTTCGCCACCGGTAACCACGACATGGAGGCGCTCTACGACAACAACACTGCACCCGAGGGCGCCAGCCACGGCTACGCGGGCCACGCCGCGCGGCTGGACCTACCCGCGAACGGACCAAGCCGCTGCCCGTCGGTCTACTCCACGGTCTACAGCAACGTCGCGATCATCAGCCTCGACGCCAACGACCTGTCCGAGGAGATCCCGACCAACGCCGGCTACAGCGCAGGGCAACAACTCAGCTGGCTGACCGACACCCTAGGAAAGTTCCGGGCGGATCCCTCCATCGACTTCATCGTCGCCTTCTTGCACCATTGCGCGTTCGCCACCAGCAGCGCGCACGCCTCCGACGGCGGGGTCCGGACAGCGTTGGCGCCGCTGTTCGACCGGTTCACCGTCGACCTGGTCGTGCAGGGCCACAACCACCAGTACGAGCGAACCAACCCCATCCGCGCCGGCAAATCCACCAGGCAGGTACCTGACCAATCCACTATCTGGCCGGCACAAGACGGCACCACCTACATCTGCGTAGGTTCCGGTGGCCGGCCCCGCTACGGCTGGCAACCCGGTGAAAGCGACCGCTACCGCGGCGGCCCCAACCCCGACAGCGGAACGGTTGTGCACAGTTATGTCGCCGGTCCAGGCGGGACGAAAACGCCGGAGACCGTGGACTGGTCACAAAGCCGCTACCTTGACTACGCCTACCTCAGCATCGAGGTGCATCCCGCACCCCCGGGCGGCACCTCAGCCATGCAAATAAGGACTCGCAGTGACCTCGGCAACGAAATCGACCGCGTCGACCTGCTCCGCTCCGTCCCCACCGGCCCCAGCCAGGACCAGCCCCACATCCACCCAGCAAGGTGGCACGCCGATTCCCGCACCGGTCTGTCCGTGCCAGGCCACATCTCAGTTTGACCAGCCGCGATAGTCACCCTCGATCGACTCCCGGCTCTATCGGAGGGTCGCCGGGCCAAATCGCGGCGCTGAGCCGGCTCAGCTGGGTCCCTATTGGGACGCAGCACTCTCCCGTTCCTCCAACCCCACTGCCCGGCGCAGTTCGTCACAGTCCTTGCGTAGCTCGGGATGGTTGTAGGCCAGCTGGCTCATCAGGTCGGCCAGGCCGTCGGCGATGGCGTTCAGCTTGTGCTGAGTGGCTTCATCCGCGCGCTTCTGCGTGTTCTGCAGGAGCGCAACGAGCAGGAACGTCACGATCGTGGTGAGCGTGTTGATGATCAGCTGCCAGGTGTCGATATTGCGGAGCAGCAAGAAAGTCGGCGCCCACAACACCACCACCAGTACGCACACGACGAAAAACCAGGCCCGCGAGACGAAAACACTAGCTTTAGTGGCGAAACGGTCGAAGACGGACAGCTCGCCGGAGACATCTGAGGGCATCATGGCGTCACCATCCAAGATTCGACACTTTCTTTCCTAGCCGCGGGATCCG
>DASYMC010000027.1:0-9687 GCA_036009255.1 Pseudonocardiaceae bacterium | reverse complement strand
GTCAGCTCGGAGACGACCTCACGGAGGAATCGAGCCAGCCGCGCCGGTGCGGCAACCTTGGTGTCGGACGCCCCGCGGGCCCTGGTTGGATGATCCTTGCCGGGGGTACCGGTGCGCTCCACACGGGTGGGTCGGCCACCGGAACGCTCCCGGCGTACTGCGGCAGCGGACTGCGGGGGATCGGCTTGTTCCAGCCGGTCCTCCGTCTCGTGGGCGCGATCCTCGCTCACGTTGGTGATCCTCCGCTTCGCCAGGCCATCTGGCGGTTGAGTCGTGGCCGGTTCAGGTCAACACTGCTTCACGTCAAACATCGAGTTCACGTCGAACGTGGGTTTACATAACCATGGGTTACATCGAACGCAGGGGCGACAGGACTTGAACCTGCAACCTGCGGTTTTGGAGACCGCTGCTCTGCCAGTTGAGCTACACCCCTTCACCGAGCGTCTCCCGAAAGACGCCGCACACAGCTACCAACCGATAACCCGGGCCATACCTTCCAGCGGGCACGGTACATCTGCCGGCGACCCAGCCCCCAGAGTGTAGGCCACCAAGCCCAGCGCCCTCCAACTGCCCTGCCTCAGCCCGACCTCAGCCCGACATGGAGACATATCGGGCTGACGGGACGGGGTATTACCCCGATATGTCCCCATGTCGGAGTGGGTGGCTGTGGGGTGAGCAGTCCAGGGCGACGGTGGCGGTGGCGCGGCCCAGGACGGTCTGGGTCGCGCAGCGAGCAGTGATGGCGACGACCACGGTGCCGTCGTCGCGTCGTTCCGCTACCTTGCCGGCGAACTCGATCAGCGTCCCGTCGGCGTCGTCGGGCACCACAACCGGGCGGGTGAAGCGGGCTGCACATTCCACAACGGCACCCGGGTCGCCGGCCCAGGTGGTGACGAGGCGGTTGGCCAGCGCCATGGTGAGCATCCCGTGGGCGACGATGTCGGGCAGCCCGACCTCGCGGGCGGCCCGATCACTCCAGTGAATCGGGTTGAAATCACCGGAGGCTCCTGCATACCTGACCAGATCAGCCCGCGTGACCCGGACTTCCAGCCCGGGCAGCTCCTCACCCTCGGCGACATCGGTGCAGCAACGCCGGCTCACCTGTGCTCCTCTGCGTCCGAGCCGCGGATAACCAGCATGGTCCGGGCCGTCGTCACCGGAGCGCCGGCCTGGTCGGTGATCTCACAGCGCAAGGTGAGCATGTCGTTGCCGCCCATGGCTCGGACGCCATCGACGTACAGCGTCGCGGCCAGCTCGTCACCGGCTTTGATCGGCCGATGGTGGGTGAAGGACTGGCTGCCGTGCACCATCCGGCGATGATCCAGGCCCAGCCCGGGGTCGCTGATCAACTCCTTTTGTGCACGCTGGGCGAGGGTGATCGCAAAAGTAGGCGGAGCGAGCACATCGGAGTATCCGCACGCCTGCGCGACATCAGGGGCCAGATAGAGTGCGTCATCGTCCCCGATCGCATCGGCGAATTCCCGGATCTTCGCGCGACCCACCTGATAGGTCCCCGCCATGGGGTAACACCGTCCGACGAAGGAGGGGTCCAGCGCCATCTGCGCAGGTTACCTCGGCACCAGAGGTCTCAGCGGGTCTCGCGGTGTGCCCGGTGCTTATTGCAGTTCGGGCAGTACTTGCGGACGGTGAGCCGGTCAGGGTCGTTGCGCCGGTTCTTCTTGGTGATGTAGTTGCGGTGCTTGCACTCTTCGCAGGCCAGGGTGATCTTGGGCCGGATGTCGGTGGCGCGTGCCACGGGTGCCTCTCTCTCCGGAGCTGTCAGTGGTGCAGGCGAGGGACCTGCGGTTGGACGCCTGGCGCGCCGAACCAATGGTAGCGGTGGCCGGACTCGAACCGGCGACACAGCGATTATGAGCCGCTTGCTCTTCCGACTGAGCTACACCGCCTCGGGGCGACCCCTCCCACGCTTGACCGAGCCCCAATACGGAATCGAACCGTAGACCTTCTCCTTACCATGGAGACGCTCTGCCGTCTGAGCTATTGGGGCAGCATTCGTACCGGCGCCCGCGTGAACGGGCAGCGACGACTGTACAGGACAACCGGAAGGGACGATCCACGGGAGGGACCCGCACCGTGCTTGCCGCCGGCGACTACGGGACCAGAGTGAGCACGGTCTCCTTGTTCTGAGCTCCGGGGGCGCGGACGGTCCGGGCCGCCAGCCAGGCATCGAACCGGTCCGGCCCGAGCGGGCGGGAGATCAGGTAGCCCTGGGCGACGTCGCAGCCCATCTCCAGCAGCTGATCCCGGGTGGCATCCTGCTCCACACCCTCCGCAACGACGTTCAATCCGAGCGAGTGGCCGAGCTCGACGATGGCCCGCACCACCGCGAGATCACCCAGATCGCTGGCCAGCCCCAGCACGAAGCTCTTGTCGATCTTGACTTCGTCGACCGGAAGCCGCCGCAGGTAAGCCAGCGAAGAGTACCCGGTACCGAAGTCATCCACCGCTATGCGAACCCCGAGTCCATGCAACCCGCGCAGCACCGGCAGTGCGCGTTCGGGGTCGCTCATCACCGCCGACTCCGTGAGCTCGAAGCCCAGGAGCGCGGCGGGGACCCGGTGCCGGGCCAGCGCATCGGTGACCCGGCAAGGGAACTCCGCGTCGGCCAGGTTACGAACCGAGAGATTGACCGAGACCGCCAGTGACAGGCCCCGATCCAGCCAGCTGCGGCACTGCGCCAGCGAACGGTCGAGCACGTAATCGGTGAGTGGATTGATCAGACCGGTGGTCTCGACGAGGGTGACGAACTCCGCCGGATCGACCATCCCGAACTCCGGGTGTTGCCAGCGCACCAGTGCCTCAACCCCGATCACCTGGCGGGTGCGCAGGGCCAGCTGAGGCTGGAAATGTACGTCGACCTGCCCGGTATCCAGCGCCTGCCGGAACTGAGTCACCAGCTGGAATCGGCGCAGCAGGACCTGGCCCATGCTGGCTTGATAGCTGCGGACGGTCTGGTCGGCGCCGCGTGCTGCCCGTAGGGCCACATCGGCGCGTTGCAGCAGGATATCCGCATCCCGGGTGGGCTCGATCCCGGTCAGGGCCACGCCGACCACCGCAGTGCATTCCACAGCCAGTTTGTCGACGGCATAGGGCGCGCTCAGTGCCGCTTGCACCCGTTCGGCCACCTGCAGCGCCCCTTGAGAGCCGACGTCGCTCAGCAGCACGGCAAAGGAATCTCCCGCGAGCCGGGCGGTGAGCGCCTGATCCGGCACGGTGCGGCACAACCGCTCGCCCGCGCCCAGGACAACTCGATCACCCCACATCTGGCCCAGTGCGTCGTTCACCGCGGAGAGCAGCCCGAGCTCGATGACGATCACGGCGCACGGTGTCGGGTCGCGGCGCAGTACCTCGGTCGCGGCCTCCCGGAAACCGAGCCGATTACGCAGGTTGGTGAGGCTGTCGTGGTAGGCGTCATAACGAAGCTGGGCGAGTAACCGGCAATTGTCCAGTGCTGTGGTGAGATGGCTGGCCAGGGTCTCGACCAAGCGCACGTCCGCTGCGCCGAAGCCCAGCCGGCTGTGCCGGTCGTGCACCTCGATGACGCCCAGAAGTTGATCGGCACCTCGCAGCGGCGCCACGAGCACCTCCGAGGCCTCCCGCGCTGCGAGAGCGGAAGCGACGATCGGGTCCGG
Organism: Pseudonocardiaceae bacterium; assembly: GCA_036009255.1. Lineage (GTDB taxonomy): Bacteria > Actinomycetota > Actinomycetes > Mycobacteriales > Pseudonocardiaceae. The sequence continues at coordinate 6,034 of DASYMC010000027.1, read as the reverse complement.
GTTGCTGTCCACCAGGCGCAGCACCTGCCCGGTCCGGGCCGGCGGATCGGCCGGCAACACCGCGGTGACATCGTGTTGGGTCAGCGGGCGGGGCAGTGCAAGGCCGGCCACCACGGTGTGCGGGCCGCCCTGGACTGAATCGCAGTGGGCTGAATCGCCGTGCGCTGGATCGTTTCGGATATGGGTACGCCGTAGCACGACGCGGGTGGCATTGAGCTGCTCACGGGCCAATTCCATGGCGGCGGACCAGGTGCCCTCATCCAGCTCGGGCATCTCCGGTGGGTCCTCGTCACCACCACGCCCGACCGCGGCGACCCGTAGGCTGAGGTCGTTGAGTACGCCGAGATCGCGCTGGTCACGGAGCAGTCCATAGTAGACGCGATATGCCGCGCCCACCGTCACCGCCAGCAGACCCACCAGCAACGTGCCCCACGGCACCACCCGCACCATTTCCGCAGCGGCGAGCGCCAGGGCGGCATTGAGCAGGCCGATAAGGTAGACGTGCACCACCGGGCGTGCACTCTCACCGGGGCGCCGATGATCCAGCAGGACGATGAAGATCCAGGTCAGCCCCGCCGTGATGGCATGTGCGATGACGAACCCGGCGAGCACTGCGGTCCATCGCGGCAGCCCCGGCCAGCTCGGCTCGAAGACCAAGCGAGCCAGCAGGTCGGTCACCGCAACAGTGAGAATCGCATAGGAGGCGTTGAACAGCAGCTTGGACGCAGGGTCGCGACGTAGCAGGCGGGCGATGACTACTACGCCGACATAGGCTGCCAGTACGACCGGAGCAGGCAGATACAGCAGACCGAAGACCAGTGGGATCTCAGTGGGCGTAATCCGTGCGTTGTCGCGGCGGACCTCGACCTCGATGGCGAGGGCTCGGGCCACCCCGAAAGCGGCTGCCAACCCAAGGCCACCGAGCAGCGTGCCGAGGTTCGGTGTGACCGCCGCAGTGCCCACCACAGCAACTACCGCTATCGCAGCAGCGCAGGTGAGAGCGGCCACAAAGGCCCTCGACGCCATGGCTCGCCCGCGCAACAGCAAAGCGCCCGACGGACGCGATCTTGCATGCACAGGTACCTCCAGCGGTGGCTCAAGGGCTGCATCCTCGCCCGCCTACAGCCCCCGATTAGCGCGCACGTGCTCGGTGGATTGGGCGGTTGGCGGGACTCAGCCGACCTTTACCCCGTGCCGTTCTGGCATGTAACGGCCAATCTCGACACCGTCGGGGGAACCCGCGAGGACGGCGGCGATGGTGCAGACGGGGATCATCTTCACCTCCAAAACTACTCGTGGTGGTAGACCTGTTGGTAACACATAGTGAGACGGTCATTAACTCACTCGGGTGTAGGATAACTGCTTTCGAGTTGCGCCGCCACTGGGCCCATCTACGCCGCGACCAGCGGTCAGTCTGCTACGAGGAGCGGATTAGCCTCGCTCAGACAGTCACTGAAAGCCATCGATGTGGCGGGCGAACCATCACACTAAAGTGGAGTTTAGCCGCCGCGCCAGGAAGCCGCTGCGCGGCCCGCAGCCATGAGCCCACCCTAGATCGACCTATACAGGTCGGCGCGCGCAGCGCGGCTACTTGTAGGCGATACCAGCGCTGGCCGAGCCGCTCAACGGAAGCATCTCAATCTGCCGGAAGCCCACCTTCCGGCACCAGCCGGCGAAGTCGCTGACTCCGCCCGGGGCAACGAATCGGTGAAGAAGTCGCCCGACGCAGTGCCGACTCGGCCGTCCAGCCCCGCGGCGGCGATGGCCTTCTCGGCGATCGGCGTGACGATGGGCAGATCGAAGCTGGTGCATCGCAGGTTCGAGTTGCGGGCGCCGATGATCGTGCACAGCTGGCCGGTAGCGCCTCCCGCATCGCACAACGTGCGGTATCTCGTGAAGTCGAACTTCTCGGCCAGAGCGCGGAAATTGGCGAGCTGAACGGCCGCCATCGCTATCATGAACTGCTCCAACTTCGCCGGGTCGCCGGAGAGCTCCTCGAAGAGCGGCTTGCCGGTGTATTTGGTCTCATTTTGCGCCTGGCCGGTCCGTAACGCTTCGGTGAGATCACTCCAGTGGCGGTATCCCCGAACACTGAGCATCTCGAGGAGCCCGCCGATGTAGGCAGGACTGCGCTTGTCCAAGAACATCGCGGTCTCCGCGGTGTTGCGGTAGCGGCCATCGGGGCCATTCCCCTCGCGGGCCAAGAACCCCAGCGCGACGAGTGCGTCAAGGAAGTCGTCAATCGCGCGCAGATGTAGCCCGATGCGTTCACCGATCTGCTCACCGGTCAGCGCGTCCCCACCGAGTTGGGTGAACAGATGAAGTTCCACGGCCGACAACAACGTCTTCGATGCCCAGAATCCCCCGGCTACCTGCATGATATGTGAGGGATCAAGCTCAGTATCCACGCCAGCGCTCCGTTTTCTCGTGACCTCTACCATTTATTTGCTGGGCTTCACCACGAGCGCGGTCCCGCCACCTCGTCGCACTCGCTCGGCCGCGACAAGGACCTTGCCGGGACCGAGGAACTCCAGACCGGTCGCCGCGCCGATCTCGGGATTCACCGAGAATTGATGTCCGCGCGCCTTCAATACCGCCTCGTACCGGTCCAGGAATGCCGGTTCGGCCTCGGTGGTCCCGGTGTTGCGCTGGCTGGCACGAGGTGCCGCGATCGCATCACCCAAGCTCATTCCGAGATCGAGCCGGTTCAGCAGGATCTGCAGCACGGTGGTAATGATCGTAGCGCCGCCCGGGGACCCGACCGCCAGAAACGGCTGGTTGTTCCGCAGCACGATCGTCGGGGCCAGTGAGCTGCGTGGCCGCTTGCCTGGAGCAGGCAGGTTCGGGTCCGGTTGGATCCCTTGAGTAGGGGCGAAGTTGGCGTCGGTCAACTCATTGTTGAGCAGGAAACCGCGGCCCGGCACGACGATCCCGCTGCCGCCGGTTTGCTCGATGGTGAGCGTGTAGGCGACCACGTTGCCCCATTGGTCACTGGTGACCAGGCTGGTGGTGTTCGGACCCTCGCCCGGCTGGGCGCCGGCTGAGCCGCTGGGTACCGGGCAACCGTGATAATCGCCGTCCGGGTTGCCCGGTGGTACCGGGCCGCGCGCGGCGTGCCGAGAGTCGATCAGGCAGGCCCGCTCGGCGGCGAAGCCGGGTGAGAGCAGCTGGGCCAGCGGAACCGGGACCTGATCTGGATCACCGAGGTAGCGATTGCGATCGGCGAATGCGAGCCGGCTCGATTCCAGGTAATTGTGCAGCGCCGACACCTGATCTGCCGGGGACAGGCTGACATGGGAAAGGATATTCAGCGCCTCGCCGACTGTTGAACCGCCCGATGAGGGTGGACCCATGCCGTAGACATCCAGATCGTGATATCGGACATGGGTCGGCTCCCGCGGAATCGTGCGATAATCGCTCAGGTCGGATGTTGTTATCAATCCCGGACGCGCATTGTAATGGTCGCCAGTGATCAACGGCGGATGCTGCACGGTGTCCACGATGTCCTGCGCGAGTGGGCCGCGGTACAACCAGTTCACGCCGTGACGGGCGATCTGCTGATAAGTCTGGGACAGGTCGGGATTCCGTAACCGGGCGCCGATCACCGGAGGGCGGCCATCGGGCAGAAACAACGTCGATGTGGAGCTGAAGTGGGCGAAACGAGCCGCGTTGTCCTCAGTTTGCTGCGCGAAGGTGGCGTCCACGACAAATCCGCGGTCGGCGACCTGGATCGCCGGCTGCAGCAGCGCAGCCAAGTGCCGCGTCCCCCACTGGTTCAGTGCCTGCTCCCAGATGGCCGGCGTTCCGGGGACACCCACGGACAAGCCGCTGGTCACGGCGTCGGCGAAGGGCACTGGTCGCCCGCTCGCGGGATCGATGAACGCCGTATTGCCCATCGCCGCGGGTGCGGTTTCCCGACCATCCACAGTGAATACGCGACCAGTCGCAGCCTGGAAATAGACGAGGAAACCACCGCCACCGAGACCGGCGGAGTACGGCTCGGTGACCCCCAGCATCGCGGCTGCCGCGACCGCCGCGTCGATGGCGTTGCCGCCCTCGCGGAGCACCTCGATGCCCGCCCGGCTCGCGTCGACGTCGACGGTGGCCACCGCACCACCGGTGCCGATCGCCACTGAACCACTGGTGCCGACGGCCACTGCACCGCTGGAGGGCGGGCGGCTGACCGCACAGGACGCGGTGGCGACGACAGCGGTGATGAGGCCTGCAATCGCCGCTACGGCGGCAACACGAAGGGCCCTCACAACAACCTCGAACCGGACTCCAGCATTGCCGAATGCAGCCTTGAGAACACCTGTGAGTATGAAGTCGGCGGCCGACACCCCACAAGGGCGAGCCCCGCATCTGGCACTGTGGAGTTCGAGCGACGTGCCCGCCGCGACGAGGGAGACCGCTGTGCCAGTTCAGCCCCAGCTCGTCGCGAACGGCGTCCTGGCATCGGCCAGCCTGGTCGAACTCGCGGTGCAACGGCTGCGAAGCGACATCCTCAGTGGTGCGCTAGCGCCCGGCGATCGGCTGGTCGAGGAACAGCTCACTCGGCGGTTCGGCACCAGCAGGGCACCGCTGCGCGAGGCCCTGCGTCTACTCGGCCAGCAGGGCTTAGTGGAGCACTTGCCCAGGCGTGGGGTACGGGTCGCGCAGCTGTCACCGCAGGATGTCGACGAGCTGTTCAGCCTGCGTGAGGTGCTCGAACGGTTCGCCGTCCAGATCGCGCCGCCGGTTCCCGACCCACTGGCACTCGCGGAGCTGGCCGACCGGCTCGAGGCGATGCGACAGGCCGCCACCACCGGAGCCGCGCTGGAGCAGGCAGAGGCACACCGGCGGTTTCACTTGGCGCTGGTAGCCATGGCGGCTCATCGCCACCTGCTGCTCGTCTACGAACCGGTCATCCTCAAGCTGCAGCTGTACATGGCCGCCAACCTGCGACGCGAGGCCCAGGCCCGGAGCCCGCAGGACGGCGTCCGGCGCCACCAGCGATTGTTCGAAGCCGTGGCAGCGGGCGATGTCGAGCAGGTCCTCACCGCGCTGGGAGACCACGGCGCTCGCTCTTACTTCGGCTGACCGCGCTCGCCGCTCCAGCTCTGCTTAGACGCGCGCGCAGCGTGCTTGTAACACGGAAGTAACAAACCCGACTATCGGGTGACATCATTCGGTCGACAATCGACAAAGTGTCCAACGTTTCACCCACTATCACATCGATCGTTCACCCGTTCAGGGTTCATGAGCTGCGAGCCGCGTACGCAACGGAGCAGCTGCGACCGCAGCAAGTCATCGATCTCGTCTTGGAACGGATCGCGGCCCGTGGCGAGGATGCAGTCTGGATCTCCCGCTGGCCCGACCAAGAGCTGCGTAGGCAGGCCGCGGAGCTGGACCAGATCCGGCACGCGCGCGGATTGGCGGAGCTGCCCCTGTTCGGCGTGCCGTGTGCGGTCAAGGACAACATCGACGTGGCCGGCTTAGCCACCACGGCGGGCTGCCCGGCGTTCAGCTACCAGCCAACCCGCAACGCCCACTGCGCGCAGCGACTCGTCGACGCCGGTGCCATCGTGGTGGGCAAGACCAACATGGATCAGTTCGCAACCGGGCTGACCGGCACCAACTCGCCGTACGGCGCCCCGGAGAGCGTGTTCGGGGGCAATCTGGTCGCCGGTGGCTCCAGTTCCGGTTCAGCCGTGGCGGTGGCCGCGGGCCTGGTTTCCTTCGCACTGGGTACCGATACCGCCGGTTCGGGACGCGTCCCGGCCGCGATGAACGGGATCGTCGGCTGCAAGCCGACCCGTGGCCTCGTCAGCACCACCGGCGTGGTGCCGGCCTGCCGATCACTGGACTGCGTGAGCATCTTCACCACCGACGTCGAGGACGCCGCCACGGTGCTGGCCATGCTTACAGGCTTCGACCACGCCGCGACAGAGCTGGACTTCGAGGGCGATGACGCGATGCGGGACGCCTTCGATGCCGCCGTGGCCCGCGCCGATGGGCCCGTCGGCGACATCACGCCGACCACGATCGCTCCGCT
>DASYMC010000026.1:0-2010 GCA_036009255.1 Pseudonocardiaceae bacterium | reverse complement strand
CAGCGCGGCCTGCTGCGGCTGGAGGTTCCTGGCGTGGGTGCCGAAGTACGCCTCGGCGGCGGCCTCGACGCCGTAGGAGGAGTGGCCGAAGTAGATGGTGTTGAGGTACTCCTCGAGGATCTTCTGCTTCGACCAGTGCTGCTCGACCTGGTAGGCGAGCGCCGCCTCGATGATCTTGCGCTTGAGCGAGCGCCGGCCGGCCTGCGCCGGGTGCCAGCGGTTCTTGACGAGCTGCTGGGTGATCGTCGAGCCGCCCTGGGCGAGCGTGCCCGTCCAGATGTTGACGACCGCGGCGCGGCCCATGCCGACGGGATCGATGGCGCCGTGCTGGTAGAAGCGCTTGTCCTCGATCGAGACGATGGCGTTGCGCATCACGGGCGCGATCTCGTTCCAGTGGACGAGCAGCCGGTACTGGTCGGAGCGCAGGGTGCCGAGCACGGTCTTGCCGTCGTCGGCGTAGATCACGCCGTTCGACTGCTGGGCGAGCTGCGCGACCTCGAAGCGCGGGAGGTCCTGCGCGAGCGCGGTCATGAAGCCGAAGAACAGCGAGACCAGGCCGAGCGCGAGCCAGCACAGCACGGCGATGCCGAGGCGCGTCTTGCGCAGCCGCATCCGGCGCCGCGTCGCCGGCGGCGGCGCGTACTCGAACCGGAGCGGCGGTTGGGGAGGGGGCGGAGAGGCCATGCCGTCAGGAGGCGCGCGTGCGTGCGCGAGCCTCGCGGCACTGTACCGGCACCGCCTGGGCGGCACCTGCCGCACGCCCGGGGGTCGCCCCTGCTAGTATCCGCTTCGGCGCGGGGGGAGCTACGTGAGCTCCCGTGCCCGCCGCCCGAAACCCCCGAGAGACCGCGTACGCGCTCCGTCGCTTGCGCAGCACGGTGAGATCGTGTAGTCTCGGTGGTCGCGCCTGAATGGCGTCTGGTCTTTGAAAACTCAATAGCATGGGGATCGTCGACTGTCTCCGGACGGTCGGTCGATCGCAGCCGGTTCTAAAAAGAACATCGAACCGTCATGGTGTCGTGGGCCAGCCCGCGGCATCGTATTTTGACGAGTTCCGGTCTGACCGCCGGCCCCTATTGGTATGGGGACGGCATCGGATCAACTTCCAAGCCAGCACACGGCCAGCTCTCGGGCTCGGCCGATTGAGGTGCCGCACTTCGGTGCGAGCACCGTGCGTACGGTTTTTCATGGAGAGTTTGATCCTGGCTCAGGACGAACGCTGGCGGCGTGCTTAACACATGCAAGTCGAGCGGAAAGGCTTCCTTCGGGAAGTACTCGAGCGGCGAACGGGTGAGTAACACGTGGATAATCAACCTCTTGCTCTGGAATACCCCGGGGAAACTCGGATCAATGCCAGATAAAGTGCGGTGCTGTCGGGCGCCGTACCAAAGATAGCTTCGGCCTTCGGCGAGAGACGAGTCCGCGGCCCATTAGCTAGTTGGCGGGGTAATGGCCCACCAAGGCTACGATGGGTAGCTGGTCTGAGAGGATGATCAGCCACACTGGGACTGAGACACGGCCCAGACTCCTACGGGAGGCAGCAGTGGGGAATCTTGCGCAATGGGCGAAAGCCTGACGCAGCAACGCCGCGTGCGGGAGGAAGGCCTTCGGGTTGTAAACCGCTTTCAGGGGAGACGAAGCTTCCAGGGTGAATAGCCCTGTGGAGTGACGGTATCTTCAGAAGAAGTCCCGGCTAACTACGTGCCAGCAGCCGCGGTGATACGTAGGGGACAAGCGTTGTCCGGAATTATTGGGCGTAAAGCGCGTGTAGGCGGCCAAGTAAGTCTTACGTGAAATCCTGAGGCTCAACCTCAGGCCTGCGCGGGATACTGCTTGGCTAGAGTCCGGAAGAGGAGAGTGGAATTCCTGGTGTAGCGGTGGAATGCGCAGATATCAGGAGGAACATCCGTGGCGAAGGCGGCTCTCTGGGACGGTACTGACGCTGAGACGCGAAAGCGTGGGGAGCGAACAGGATTAGATACCCTGGTAGTCCACGCCGTAAACGATGGG
>DASYMC010000025.1:0-7247 GCA_036009255.1 Pseudonocardiaceae bacterium | reverse complement strand
GATGGCTGAGCCGGTCGACGACTCGGTGGTGCGCCACCTCGAGGGACTGTCCATCGTGGTCACCGGCTCGCTGGAGGGCTTCTCCCGGGACGAGGCTGTTGAGGCGATCGCGGTGAGAGGGGGCCGGGCAGCCGGCTCGGTGTCGAAAAAGACCGCGTTCGTGGTCGTCGGTGACGCGCCCGGCTCGAAGTACGACAAGGCTGTGACGCTCAAGGTGCCGGTGCTCGACGAGAACGGATTCCGCGTGTTGCTCAGCGACGGCCCTGACGCCGCACGAGCGGTGGCGGCACCGCCCGACGCTATCGGATAGCTATATGGCTACCGTACGACACCGACAAGTCCTCCGCGACAGTGGATGCCGCGTTGCTGGCGCAGGTGCGGACCATACCCGCAGCGCACGGCTGCGACAGCGGGTATGGACGGTCACCGAATGAAGCCAATATCGGTGTAGATCGCTTCGGCAAAGCCGAACGCCCCGAAATTGGCGACTCCCTTTCTCACAGCCACAACGTTGGGGCGCTGGTAGAGCAGCAGCGAGTGCCCGGTCCTCCAGATCTCCTGGTCGATCTGATTAGCCAGCTGAATCTTGCGGGCGGGATCGAATTCGCGGTTAGCTTCGGCGTACAGGTTGTTGATCGTCTCGTTCCCGATACCACCGAAGTTCTGCTGAGTGTCACCCCGGGTGCCGTAAATCGAACCGCTCGAAGAAATCGGGAAATCCGTCCCGATCCAGGAAAAATGGGTGATGTCGAAATTTCCAGGGATGAGGTGCTTGTCAAACAAGTCCCCCGATGGCACCGGGGTGATATCGACCTTCACGCCGATCTCAGCGAGGAACTGCTGTATCTGCCGCGATTCCTGCTCGGACACGGGAGTCTGGGTTGGGATTACATCACGGATCTCCAGCAACTTGCCGTCTTTGCTCCGGACTCCCTGGCCCTGGCGGGTCCAGCCGAGCTGGTCGAGCATTCTGGACGCATCGCCCGGGTTGTACGCGACGCCCTGGGAATTGTCCTGGTAGCCGCGCTGGCCCTGCATGAAGATGTGATCACCCAGGGGCGTGACGCCCGGCACGATCCGGCCGATCTGCGCCTGAGTGATGGCCTGGCGATTGATGCCCTTCTGGATCGCGATGCGTAACTGCTCGTCGGCCAGGATGTTGCCAGGGCGACCGTTGAAGGTGATGTGCCGGTAGTTCGGTGCGAGCGCCTTCCGTACCGTCACCCCAGCCGCGCTCTGCGCCTTGGCGAAGGAGTTGATGTCCGGGCCGATGTCCACGAAATCAGTCTCATTGTTGGCTAACGCATCGAACTGCGCCTCAGTAGGGATAGCGCGGAAGATGATCCGATCCAACCGGGGCTTGCGTCCCCACCACTTCTCGTCGCGCGCTACTGTTATGGTGTTGGATGTGCGGTCGATTTGTGCCACTTTGAACGGGCCGGCAGTGATAGGTAGCCCCTGGGTCCAGCCGGTATTGAACACTGATGGGTTCGTATTGGTGGAAGCTGGATATAACGGGCTGAACAGGCTCTGCCAGTCAGAGAATGGAGATGCGAAGGTCACTACTGCCTGCTTGTCGGAACTACCCCGCGTCACCGACGCGATGTTGACGTACCCCGTGCTGGAAGCGATCTGGAAAGCCTTGTTGCTGCCGTTAAGAGCCTGCCACTGAGCGCGGAAATCCTGCCAGCTGATCGGGGTGCCGTCGCTCCAGGTGGCCTCATCGCGAATGGTGTAAGTCACCACCTGCGGGTTGGTGCTGTTCAGCTCGGCGGACTTGAGGTAATTATCGTTGGCCTTCACCGTGCCATCGGGCTGGGCAAGGAAAAGGGTCGGCAGGAGGCTGCCCAGCACGTCGCTTGTGTTTCGGTCCGGACCGTTGACCTGATTGTAATTGTAGTTGGGCGGGAGGTAGTCGATCGTCCACCGGAAGGTGCCGCCATCGCGCAGCTGCGCGGCCGGCGTCGCGCCAATGTCGATGGTGCCGATCTTCGGAGCGGGTCCGACCGCGCTGCTACCTCCGCCGCAGCTCACTAACACCAGCGCGAGGGTCGCGATCAGCACCCCCAGCAGCCGTTGCCGCATTCGGCCACCCCTTCCATGATCGTGCCAGGTCTTTCTCACAGCACCGCGTGCGCCGCCGCGTAATGGCAGGCCGACTCGTGCTCGGCCTCGCCGCGCTGTTCCCGCGCAGGTTCCTCCTGCTCGCATCGTGACTGCAGGCCGGGGGTCAGCGCGGCGTACCGCACGCACCGGGTCCGGAACCGGCATCCCAACGGGACGTCGGCCGGGCTGGGCAGGTCCCCAACCAGCAGGATCCGTTCCCGGGCGCGCTCCTTGGCCGGGTCAGGGATCGGAATCGCCGAGAGCAGCGCCTGCGTGTACGGGTGCTGGGGCGCGGTGTACACCGGGCCGATGGGTCCGATTTCGACGATCTTACCCAGATACATCACCGCGACCCGGTCCGCGATGTGGCGCACCACGGCGAGGTCGTGCGCGACGAACAGCAGGGCCAGCCCCAGCCGCGCCTGTAGCTCGGATAGCAGGTTGAGCACCCCGGCCTGAATCGAGACGTCGAGCGCGGAGACCGGTTCGTCGAGCACGAGCACCTTGGGTTCCAGCGCCAGCGCCCGGGCGATCCCGATGCGCTGGCGTTGCCCGCCGGAGAACTCCGCGGGATAACGACCGGCGTGTTCGGGACGCAAACCCACCATCTTCAGCAACTCTGGGACCTGCCGTCGAATCTCCTCGATGGCGACACCATGGGCCCTGAGCGGCTCGGCGAGCACGTCGAACACCGGTAACCGGGGATCCAGCGACGCGATCGGATCCTGGAACACCACCTGCAGGTCCCTGCGCAGTTGCATCCGTCGTCCCCGATCCAGCGCTGAGACGTCGGTGCCGAGCACCTCGATCCGGCCCTGGGCCGGTGCGGTGAGGTTAAGAATCTCCATCAGGGTGCTGGACTTGCCGCACCCAGACTCGCCGACCAGCCCTAGGGTTTCCTGTTGCCGCAGATCGAAGGAGATATCGTCCACGGCCCGCACCGTTCCCACCTGACGGCGCAAGATTGCGCCCTTACGCACCGGGTAATGCCGCACCAGATGCTCGACCCGCAGCACGACCCGTGAGTGGCGATGCGAGTCATTGGTCGTATCGCCACTCACGGGTGGGGTGGCTGCCACATCCTCCGCCCGATGACAGGCGCACTGATGCGTGTCGGAAACCGGCGTGAGATCGGGTTCGGTGGTGAGGCAGTGCTCGATCACCAGGGGGCAGCGCGGCGCGAACGGGCACCCAGGGCCGAGCTCGGTCAGCGACGGCGGTTGGCCCTCGATCGGGATCAGGAGCTGGCGCGGTCCGGTGTCCAGCCGGGGGATAGACGCGAGCAGCCCGCGGGTGTACGGCATCCGGGGGTGGTAGAAGATCTCGTCTACCGGCGCGGTCTCCACAGTGCGCCCGGCGTACATCACCTGCACCCGGTCGGCGAACCCGGCGACCACCCCGAGGTCGTGGGTGATCAGCACGATCCCGGCGCCGGTGACCTCACGGGCGGTGGCCAGGACAGCCAGCACCTGGGCCTGCACCGTGACATCCAGTGCGGTCGTCGGCTCGTCGGCGATGATCAGGTCCGGGTCGTTGGCGATCGCCATCGCGATCACCACGCGTTGTCGCATCCCACCGGAGAACTCGTGCGGGAAAGCTTTGGCCCGCCGGGCGGCACCGGGAATCCCAACCAGGTCGAGCAGCTCGATGGCCCGCGCGGCCGCCGCCCGCCGCGACAGCGCACCGTGCACCAGCAGCGCCTCGGCTACTTGGTCCCCCACGGTGTAGACGGGGGTCAGCGCCGACAGGGGGTCCTGGAAGATCATGGAAATGCGCCGACCCCGGATCTGGGACAGTTCGACGTCCGAGCGCCCCAGCAGCTCACGACCCTGGAAGCGGATCGATCCGGTGACCTTGGCCTGCGCTGGTAGCAGGCCCATCACCGCCATCGAGGACACCGACTTGCCGGAGCCGGACTCGCCCACGATCCCGAGTACCTCACCGGCACGGACCTGGTAGGCCAGCCCGCGCACCGCGGTGACCCGGCCCTGCTCGGAGGGAAACGACACCGTCAGGCCGTCCACGGAAAGCACTGGCTCAGTCACGTCATCAGTCACCTGAGCGCCGCCGGCTTCCGCGGGCAGAGGTCGGGTCGAGTGCGTCGCGCAGCCCGTCGCCGACGGAGTTCACCGACAGCACGGTGAGCACCAGTAGCCCTCCGGAGAACAGGAATAACCAGGGGAAAGTGAGTGCCGAGTTCGTGCCGTTGGCAATCAGCGTGCCGAGCGAGACGTCCGGTGGTTGTACCCCGAAGCCGAAGTAGCTTAGCCCGGTCTCGGTCAGGATCGCCGTCCCGACCGTGATGGTCGCATCGATGATCAGTATCGAGGCCATGTTCGGCATGATGTGCCGGGCGATGATCCGCCATGGCGGCACGCCTGTGAAGCGGGCAGCCAGCACAAACTCCCGCTCGCGCAGCGACAGCGTCAGACCCCGCACGATCCGGGCGGTGATCATCCAGGAGAACGCCGCCAGCAGAACGACCAGGATCAGCCAGGTCTTACCCCTGAAGGCGGGCGACAAGATCGCGATGATCAAAAACGAGGGGATCACGAGTAGCAGGTCAACGACCCACATCAGCGCCCGGTCCACCCATCCGCCGAAGTATCCGGCGGTGGTTCCGACCACCGCCGCGATCGAGGTGGAGATGATTCCGACCAGAAGCCCGATTGTCAGCGATTTCTGCAGCCCACGCAGGGTCTGGGCGAAGACGTCCTCGCCGATCTGGGTGGTGCCGAACCAATGCTGCGCAGACGGGGGCGACAAGTAGGCGGTGGGGTCCTGCTCGGCGTAGCCCCACGGGGTGAGCAGCGGACCCAGGAAAGCCAGGGCATAGAGGGCCACGACGCAGGCCAGTCCGATCACCGACAGCCGGTGGCGCAGGAAACGACGCAACACCAACCGGCCCCGGCCTGAAGGCCCCTCGATCAGCGGCTGGGCCGGGGAACCGGGCGATCCCGCAGTGCTGTGCGGATCAGCGATCGACGCAGACACCGACCACCTCCTGTCTTGGAGTCTGATTCGTCAAAGCCTTATCCGGGGATCGAGCGCGGCGTAGAGCACGTCGGACAGCCAGCCGGAGAACAGCACCAGGACTGCCACGAACAGCGTCACCGTCGCGACGATGTTGGTGTCGTTCTGCTGCACGCCGTAGACGAACCAGTCGCCCATGCCGTACCAACCGAAGATCCGCTCTATGAACACCCCACCGGTGATCAGCAGGCCGAACCCGAAAGCGAACAGCGTGGCCATCGGGATCAGCGCAGTGCGCAGTCCGTGCTTGAACAGGGCCCGGCGCCGGGTCAACCCCTTGGCCTGGGCGGTGCGCAAGAAGTCACTGCCCAGCACGTCAAGCATGGCGCTGCGCTGGTAGCGGCTGTAGAAAGCGATCTGAACCAGCGCGATGGCCAGCGTCGGCAGTACCAAGTGCGACATCCGATCGACTAGCGCTGCCCACCAACCACCCTGAAAGCCAGGGGAGAACTCGCCGGTGTAGTACAGCACGGTGGTTCCAGCGGCCTCGTTGAGCCGCAACCCGCCGAACTTCAAGAGGATGCCGATCAGGAACACCGGGGTGGATAACCCCAGGAAGGAGAACAGGGTCGCGGCGTAGTCGCTGAGTCGGTACTGCCGGATCGCACTGGCTACCCCGACCAGCACCCCGCCGGCGATACCCAGCACCGTGCCCAGAGCGAACAGTCGCAGGCTCACGCCGGCGCGGGCGCCGAGCTCGTCAGTGATGGGTTGACCGGTGATCGTCGAACCGAAGTCGCCGTGCACGACCCCGCCCATCCAGGCCACGAATCGGGCTGGGATGGGCTCGTCAAGATGCAGCTCAGCGCGCTTGGCTGCGATCACCGATGCGGGGGGCGCCGGATTACGGCCCTGCAGCTGACCCAGCGGGGAGAACGTCAACGAACCCAGCGCGAACGCCAGGAACGTCGCGGCCAAGCACAGCAGGACATAGTTGGCGAGACGACGCGCCAAAAAACCGGTCATCGTGTCACTCCTTCGGGTCCGCGAACCGTACACGGCGACTTGTGAAGAAGGCTTATCCGATGACGCAGCGGCGTAGCCGGTGGGCGTACTGTCACCAGCCCATGGGGTCCATGAGGCGATCAAAGATGCGCCGCGTGGTCGCGCTTGTCGCAGGCGCCACGGTGGCGCTGGCGGCCTGCGGCGGCGGTGCAACGGGGCGAGCCGGTCAGCGCCATACCGGGACCGCCTTCACGGCGTGCGAGGCGAACCCGAACACCTGCAATTCGGCAGCGCCCGGTCAGCTGCGGCAAGGTGGCCAGCTCACCTACGTCATCGAAAAGAACGTCGCGAACTGGAACCTGCTGTCCAACGAGGGCAACGTGTTCGACAACAACGAGGTCCTCAAGGCCGTGTTGCCCTACACCTTCGTCACCCAGCCGGACCTCACCGTGACGATGAACAACGACCTGCTCGACTCCGCGAAGGTGACCAACTCCAGCCCGGAGACGATCGTCTACAAGATCAGATCGACCGCGGTGTGGTCGGACGGGACACCGATCACCGCGGACGATTTCGTCTACAACTGGAAGCTGCAGAACGGGCGCGACTGCCCGGGCTGTTCGGTGTTCACCACCGCCGGATACGACCAGGTTCGATCGGTCGTCGGCTCGGACAACGGTAAGACGGTGACGGTGACGCTGACCAAGCCGTTCACCGACTGGAAGCAGCTGTGGAGTGGTGGCTCGCCGATATATCCGGCGCACATCGCCGCACAGCATGGGGATACCAAGACCGCGCCGGGACTGGCCGCATCGTTCAACTGGTTCGGGGCGACTGTGCCGACTTACTCCGGTGGCCCCTTCCAGATCGACAACGTCAAGAACAACGAGTCGGTCACCCTGGTGCCCAACCCCAAGTGGTCCGGGACCCCCCCCAAGCTCGACCGGCTGATCTACCGCATCATCACCGATGCCAACCAGGAGCCGACAGCGCTGCAGAACCGTGAGGTTCAGGTGATCTACCCGCAGCCGCAGGTCGATCTCGTGCAGCAGGTACGCCGGATCCCGGGCGTCTCTTCCTTCGTCGGGCTCGGCCTGAGCTGGGAGCACTTCGACTTCAACCTGCAGAACGGCTACCTCAATGACCCGGCGCTGCGCACCGCC
>DASYMC010000024.1:0-22549 GCA_036009255.1 Pseudonocardiaceae bacterium | reverse complement strand
CCTGAAGCAGCCCGAGGACGTTGCCATCGGGGTCGGTGACGGTGGCCACCAGGCGGCCGCCACCGACGTCGTGCGCGGGCTCCTTCACGGTGGCACCGGCAGCGGTCACCTCGGCCAGCTTCGCCTCGATGTCCGGCACGTTCCAATAGGCCACCGGTGAGGTCATGCCCTGCGGTCCACCGCCCGGCACCAGCCCGATGTGCTGGCCCCCGGTCTCGAAGCCGACGTAGTAAGACTCGTCGGTCTGCGGCGGGACGCCGAGCAGGGCGGCGTACACCGCCTTGGCCGTCGCCAGGTCAGACACGGGATGCAGCACGGTCTTGATTCCCTGGGTGGAAGAGCCGGTCATGGTCACTCCTGCAGTCGTGGGTCACATCGACCCGGTGGGATTTCGGGCTTAAAGACGACGAGAAGCTGGAAATTTGGCCTTGGCCATCATCTCGGTGATGGTGCGGCGCTCGTCGTCGGTGATGCCGGGGTCTGCGGCCGGCGACTCCGGGACGATGGACGTGCCGGGCTGGTCGGGCGTGGCCGACCGTGATCCCGCGCATCCCGTCGTATCGACGTCGTGGCGGACCTCGACGCCGAGGGTGTCGCGATAGAAGGTGCTGGGCGGCATACCGACCAGGTCGGTGAAGCGACTGCTGAAGGTGCCCAGCGACGAGCAGCCGACCGCGAAATAGACCTCGGTGACGCTGAGGTCGCCACGACGCAGCAGCGCCATCGCGCGCTCGATGCGCCGCGTCATCAGATAGGCGTACGGCGACTCGCCGTAGGCGAGCCGGAACTCGCGGCTGAGGTGCCCGGCCGACATGTGCGCGCCGCGGGCGAGCGCCTCGACGTCCAGCGGCGGCGCGTACTCCCGGTTGATCCGGTCGCGGACGCGGCTCAGCCGCACGAGGTCGCGCAGGTGCTGCTCCCGTGCCGGGCCTGCTGATCACCTGCGAGATCGTACGTCGCGCCGGAGTTGCCTAGCGCCGCCGGCGTCCCACCCCACTCCGCGTCCACTCTGCCCAGTCGCGCGATTACTACCGGAACCCTCGACGCAGGCGCTGCAGCTGTTGATCTGGCTCGCGCGCAGATGGACGAGCTCTAGCGTCTTCTGCGACACGCCGCTCTTGCTCAGGGCCTTGTGAGGGATGGACGAAGAAGGTAACGGTGGACGAACACGACTGGCTCGTGCAGCAATTGGCAGCCAACCGCATCCAACTGCGGGTGGGTGCCTGGACATGCTGCGCTTTCGCGCGTACGGCGCGAGAAACCGGTAGGCGTGCACCTGCCCCACCCGATCATGAGCTACGACGTGGCCAACGTGCAGCGCTCCTCGCCTCCGGCTGGGGCACCACAATGACGGGGACCGAGGTCAACGTCGCCAGCGGAGTGGTCGACTGATGTCGGGCACGCGGGGGCAGGAACGTCACCACCGATCGCGCCGCCCGCGACACCCTCGGCGGCGCGACCGTAGCAGTCGCCGACCTGCCTCCTTGGCTCGCCTCGTCGGTCCTCGAGATAACGCGCGATGCATTTACCGCCGGTTTCCACATTGCCGCCATCACGGCGGGGGGAATAGTCGCCATCCTCGCTGTGGTCACCGTAGCCGTGCTCCGCCGTACCCAATCAGATTCGGCAGCAGCAGACACCGGCAGCGGCTGACCGGCGCGCCTCCTGATTCGGTCAGACGTCAGTCGATCACGAAGCCGACTCTGGTCGGTGCTGCCGGTTACGACGATCAGGCCTCAGAACGCAGGGATGCGGCGGCAACGGCAACCTGGCCGAGACTGATTCCGGCGTCGTTGGGCGGTACCCGGGAGTGGGTGAGCACCCGGAAACCGGATCGCTCCAAGCCCGCCACGGTGCGTTCGAGCAGGAGAACGTTTTGGAACACCCCGCCCGACAGCGCAGCGACGCCCAATCCTGTGGAGTCCCGCAGCATCAGGCAGACCCGGACGATGGCATCAGCGACGCCGTGATGAAACCGGGTGGCGATCACCTCGGGGGCTACCCCCGCCCGTAGATCGTTCGCCGCGGCACGCACCAGGTCCACCCCGTGCAGTTGCAGCGCAGGGCCTTCGGTCACCGCGGCGGGGTAGGTTCCGTGCTCGGCCAGGTCGGCCCGCTGTTCGAGCTCGATCGCGGCCTGCCCCTCGTAGTTGATTGCGTCGCGGATCCCGAGAACGGCCGCGACGGCGTCGAACAGGCGTCCGGCGCTGGAGGTGAGCGGGGCGTTCACCTGCCGCGAGACCATCGCCCGCACAGCATCCCAATGCTGGACGTTGCGCTGAATCAGCTCGTGCGGCGCGTCATCACCTAGGTAGGCGGCGGCCATCCGCCAGGGTTGCCGGATCGCTGCGGCACCGCCGGGCAGCGGGACCGGGACCAGGTGCGCCATTCGCTGGAATCCTGTGAGATCGGCCAGCAGGAACTCCCCGCCCCATAAGGTGCCGTCGCTGCCGTAGCCCGTCCCGTCGAAGGCCACTCCCAGCACTGGGCCGACCGCGTTGTTGTCGGCAAGGCAGGAGGCGATATGCGCGTGGTGGTGTTGCACCCCTACGAGTCCCACGTCAGCCAGCTCGAGCGCGTATTTGGTCGACAGGTACTCCGGGTGCAGGTCGTACGCGACGACCTCCGGCGTCACGTCGAACAGCCGGCGGAAGTGCGTCACGCCCTCGGTAAAGGACCGTAGAGTCTCGTAGTTCTCCAGATCCCCGATGTGGTGTGACAAGAACGCGTGCCGTCCGCGGGCGAGGCAGAAGGTGCTCTTGAGCTCGGCGCCGCAGCCGAGAATCGGCCGGGGCACCGGTTGCGCGAGAGTTAATGGTTCGGGCGCATAGCCTCGGGACCGGCGCACCGGCAACTCAGCGCCGCGGAACACTCGCACCACCGAGTCGTCGGTGCGCATGTGGATCGCTCGATCGTGGGTCAAGTAGGCATCCGAAATGCCGGTGAGCCGCTGGCGGGCGTCGTCGTCCTGGTAGGCGATCGGCTCGTCGGAGACGTTGCCGCTCGTCAACACGATGGGTCCGGCGACCTCCCGCAGGAGCAGGTGATGCAGCGGGGTGTAGGGCAACATCAGCCCGAGGCTGCGGTTGCCTGGCGAAACGGCTGGCGCGACGGGTGCGTCTGGGCGGCGTGGCAGCAGCACCACCGGCCGCCGCCGTCCGCTGAGCACCTGCTCCCCCACCCGATCAATCACGCACATCTTGTGTGCCGTGGCCAGATCGGCCACCATCACCGCGAACGGCTTGTCTTCACGGTGCTTACGTGCCCGCAACAGAGCGGTCGCTGCGGCGTCAGAGGCCAGCGCCGCGACGTGGAAACCTCCCAGCCCCTTGACCGCCAGCACCGCTCCACCGGTCAGCAATGCCGCCGCCGCGGCAAGCGGCTCACCGGGCAGCTCGGCGCCGCCGGCGTCGAGTAGCCGCAACCGGGGTCCGCAGGCCGGGCAGCACACCGGCTGGGCGTGGAAACGTCGGTCCGTAGGGTCGTGGTACTCGCTCGCGCAGGCGGAGCACATCGCGAACGGCGCCATGGTGGTGAACGGGCGGTCATAGGGTACGTCGCGCACGATGGTGAATCTCGGGCCGCAATTGGTGCAGTTGATAAACGGGTGGCCGAAGCGTCGGTCGGTGGGATCGGCGAGCTCGCGGAGGCAGTCGGCGCAGGTTGCGGTGTCCGCAGAAATCAGGGTGTCCCGCCGGCCGGTGGCGTTGCTGGAGACGATGTGGAAACCCGACTCCCCGGTGGGAGTGAGTTGACTGGTACGCACCTGCTCGATGACGGCCAGCGGCGGAGCCTGCGATGGCAGCGCGGCCAGGAAATCGCTGACCGCCTGCTCAGCTCCTTCGACCTCCATGAAGACCCCGGCAGTGTCATTGCCGACCCGGCCCGCCAGCCCAAGTCGGTGCGCCAGGCCGTGCACGTAAGGCCGGAACCCCACTCCTTGCACAACGCCCTCAACCCGCACCTCAACCCGGATACAATGCTGCATTGGATGATTGTCTCTCGCCCTGGTTGACAAGATCTCCGCAGGGGACTGAACTGGGCGTCGAGCCGAGGAGGACTCTTTTTGCACGAAATGGCGATCACCCAAAGTGTGATCCAGGCCGTGTGTGACCGGATGGGTGACGTGCCGGTGCGACGAGTGTGCCTGGAGATCGGCACGCTGTCTGGTGTCGTGGCCGATTCAGTGCGGTTCTGCTTCGATCTTGTGACCGAGGGCACTCCGCTCGAGGGAGCCTCGTTGGAGATCGTTCAACCCACGGGGAAGGCCCGCTGCCGGGACTGCGGCGCGGAGTTCGTCCTGAACGACCTCCTCGTGCTGTGCACCTGTGGTAGCGCGAACCGAGAACTCCTTGCGGGAGAAGAACTCAAGATTCGGGAAGTTGAGGTAATGGCCTGATGTGCGCGACGTGCGGCTGCTCGGGGGACACCGTCCTCGTGGATCTCGAACATGATCACGAGCACGATCATGATCACGAACACGACCATGAGCACGGGCACGGGCATGGTCACAGCCATACCCACCAGACGCCGGAGACCCGCACCGTCACCCTTGAGCAGGCGGTGTTGGCCCGTAATGACAAGCTTGCCGAGCGAAACCGCAAGTGGTTGGCGGAACACGGCATTCTCGCGCTGAATCTGATGAGTTCGCCCGGGGCGGGTAAGACCACGCTGCTCGAGCGCACCATCCGGGAACTGGGCGCTGAGCTGCGGGTATCAGTCATCGAAGGTGACCAGGAGACGGTGCTGGACGCGGATCGAATCCGCGCCACCGGCGCGCCGGCGGTACAGATCAACACCGGGTCCGGCTGCCATCTTGACGCGCAAATGCTCGCCGGTGGGCTGGAGACGCTGGATCCGCCGGACGGCTCGGTGGTGCTGATCGAAAACGTTGGCAACCTGGTCTGCCCGGCGCTGTTCGACCTTGGGGAACAGGCCCGGGTCGTCATCACCTCGGTCACCGAGGGCGCGGAGAAACCTCGGAAGTATCCGCAGATGTTCCGCGCCGCTGACCTGGTGCTGCTCAACAAGATCGATCTGCTGCCGTACGTCAATTTCGACGTCGCCGACTTTTTGGATGGCGCCCGACGGGCGAACCCAGGGGTCGAGGTGCTGCAGCTGTCCGCCACCACTGGCGATGGAATGGCCGACTGGTATGGCTGGCTACGCGCGCGCCTGAGCTGAGCCGCCTATTCAGGCTGCTTGGGCATCAGCACCCACAGCGCCAGGTAGACCACGAACTGTGGGCCCGGCAGCAGGCAGGAGAGCACGAACAGCAGGCGCACCACGTTGGCGTCCCAGCCGTACCTCTCGGCGATCCCGGCGCATACCCCGGCGATGACTTTGCCATGTCGGGGGCGAGTCAGTGTAGTGCTCATCGAGTCTCCTCCTGGCGGCCAGTTTTCACTATCCCCTCGCGGGGACGGCCGGCGCGTCGGTGTGGATCCCCGATCTGACTCGGGGTCACCCTGAGAACGGTCTCGGTGGACCGCGGTTCCCGACCACCAGCGGCGAACCAGAATCGAGGTGTTAGGTGCGGGGTGCGTCGCCAGAGACGAGATCGGTGTCCATGTCAACCTTGACGTGGACACCGATCGCAGAGCAAACTCCTCAAGCGATTGCCGGCGCGGGGGGCGATGCGAGGTAAGGCTTGAGCAGGATCCCTAGTTGCAGGGTCAACATCCGCATCCACGCCTGTCCTACCGCCGCCGCCTCGGGAGGTTCGGGGAGCTGCCCGAAGACGTAATCACCATCGGGGCCCGGAGCGACGGTATTCAAGGCCGTCATGACCCTCATCTCCACCCATCCCATCAGTGCAACGGTCAGATCGGCCGGAATGACCACGTGCGGATGCGCACCACCGTCTTTGACGTGGGCATCGGCTACCCGGGACATATAAGAATGGAAGTCGCCGTCCATCGGCTTGGTAGTTGTTCTGGTCCACCACCCCTTGAGGGTCATCTTTCGCTGCGCAAGATGCGAGGCATCCTGGAAATATCCAGCCGATTCTGGACGGGAAAGAAGGTAATCGTACGCGAGGGTGACTACGCCACCTGCGGCTGGCCCCAGGAGCGGGCCGGTCCTGCGCAGGATAGATACCGCTTTGGGTCCAAAACCCGCGAATTCCGCGTACGGGTGGAACTCCGCAGCTTCATGACGCCCCATGGGCCCGTCTGGTTCGGTCAGACTAGGCTCAAGAATGATCCCCAGCTGAAGCATGAATTGGTTCATCCATGCGGCGCCGGCGGCCGACACGGTGGCGAGGTCGCAGGTCTGCCCCATGGCCTCGAGGATCTGTCCCTGCAACCATGCGGTGAGGGCCAGGACGAGTTGGGGCGGAAGCGGTATCTGCACCCCGGGAAAGGTCACTTCCCTGTCCCCGAGGTGGCTGATCTCCCGAACGAAGCCGGCCAGGCTACCGTCGAAGGGCCCAGAGATCGTCCGATCCAACCATTCCTTGATCAGTGGCTCCCTGATGGGTGGTTCCGATCCACCCATCAGGGACGCGGATTCCGGACGAGTCATAAGGTATCTGGTTATAGCCTCCGGGATGCCGTCGATCAGAGCTGCTATATCCTTACCGGTCTCCTGAATGGCCACCGCCTCGTATACCCCGAACCCGGCGAACTCGGCCAGCGGTGCGAATTCGGGTGTTACTAGCTGATCGTAGCTTTCCACCTCACGGACCTCATCGGTCTGGTTCCCCATGGTCATGATTGCGCTGCCTCTCAGGCGGATGAACGACGCTCGGGAGGGCTGGAACCTGGACATGGTGCTAAGGCCAGATGCCCCCTTGCTGACATTTCCGACCCTAGCGAGCAGGTTGTTACACCAATATTGAATCGATGTGACTAATCATGATGTGACGTTAATCCTCCGTTGCTGATTCCTCACCCTATGTACCGGGTGTCAGGCAGTTCACCATTAGGGGGCCGTCGACTCACCGGGCACCAGATGGTCCAGCCGCGCACCGCGAGGTAGTGAGGGGTTATATCGGCAGTACCGCCAGTTCGCGGGGGCGGTGGTTCAGCCGCCTCGCACCGTGCCTTTCGACCACCACGATGTCCTCGATACGGGCCCCCCAACGACCCGGCAGGTAAATACCCGGCTCGATGCTGAATGCCATTCCGGCTTCGAGAATCAGGTCGTTACCGGCCACGATGTAAGGGTGCTCGTGCACCTCGAGGCCGATTCCATGACCGGTCCGGTGAATGAACTGCTCGCCGAAACCAGCGTCGGTGATCGGGGTCCGGGCGGCGGCGTCGACCTGCTCCGCAGTCGTCCCCGGCGCGACCGCCGCCACCGCGGCGTCCTGCGCCGCCTGCAGCACCGCGTAACACGTCGCGACGTCAGCGTGGGCCGGTGCGCCCATGCTGTAGGTGCGGGTGCAGTCGGAGAAGTAGCCCTCCGGTGTTGGCCCCCCAATGTCGACCACGACCACGTCCCCGGGCTGCACCACCCGGTCTGAGACGTCGTGGTGCGGACTGGCCCCATGCGGACCGGAACCGACGATGACGAACGCTGCCGAGGTGTGCCCCTCGGCCACGATCGCGGCGGCGATGTCGGCACCGACCTGCGCCTCGGTGCGCCCGACTTGCAACCATTCCCCCATCCGCGCGTGCACGCGGTCGATGGCCTGACCTGCAGCCACCAGGGCGGCGATCTCCGCGCCGTCCTTGCGCGTCCGCAGCGGCGCCAATACCGTCGACGCCAGCTCCTGCGCACAATCAGGCAGCGCGTCACGCAGCGCCAGCACGTGCGCGGCCGGCATCGCATCTCCCACCGCGGTACGAGTCGCGGTGGACCCTGACCTGTGCAACAGCGCGGCGACCAGAGCGTACGGATCGTCACCGTCTATCCACTCGGCGATTTCCAGATCGAGTCCGAGCACTGGGGTGCCATCCAGCCCTGGCCGTTCCAGAGCTGGTACCACCACCACCGGATCGCCGTCAGCGGGTAGCACCAGGCAGGTCAGCCGCTCGTGGGATTCACCGCCGATCCCCAGCAGGTAGCGGAGGTCAGGGCTGGGCGGGAGCAGCAGAGCGTCCAGGCCGGCGGTGCCGGTGGCGACGCGCGCGCGGGCCAGACGGGAGGTGAGGGTGTCAAGTGGGACGGGCACACCGCAAGCCTACGACTCGGCCGTGGACGGAAGCTGGCACGCTGTGCGCTCATGGACGCGCCCCTGCTGCTGATCGACGCCGCGAGCCTGTACTTCCGAGCCTACTACGGGGTCCCAGCGTCGATCACCGCGCCGGACGGCACACCGGTGAACGCGGTGCGGGGCTTCACCGACATGGTTGCCCGGCTGATCGAGCTGCGCCACCCTTGCCGCCTGATCGCGTGCCAGGATCTGGACTGGCGGCCCGCCTTCCGGGTGGCGGCGATCCCGTCCTACAAAGCGCACCGGGTCGCCGAGCAGACCGGGCCCAGCTCTCCCGACGTCGAAGAGGTGCCCGACACACTGAGCCCGCAGGTCCCGCTGATTCTCGAGGTGCTGGCCGCTGCCGGGCTGGCGACCGCAGGAGCGGCAGGGTACGAGGCCGATGATGTGATCGGCGCGCTGGCGGCCGCTGAGCGTCGTAACCCGGTCGAGGTGGTCAGCGGCGATCGAGACCTGTTTCAAGTGGTACGCACCGCCCCGACCCCCGTGCGGGTGATCTATGTCGGGCGGGGCCTGGCCAAGGCGGAGGTGATCGGCCCCGTCGAGCTCGCGACCCGCTACGGGCTGCCCGAGGCCGGTGCCGGGGCCGCCTATGCGGATCTGGCCGCGCTGCGCGGCGACCCGTCCGACGGGCTGCCCGGGGTGCCGGGTATCGGCGAGAAGACTGCGGCCACTCTGATCAGCCGGTTCGGCTCGGTTGAAAGCCTGCTCACGGCGCTGGACGATCCCAATTCGGCGCTCGCGTCCGGGGTCCGCGCCAAGCTCCGGGCTGCCCGGGAGTACCTGGAGCTGGCCCCCGCCGTCGTACGGGTGGCTACCGACGCTCCGGTGCAGCAGGATCGCGACGACACACTGCCCAGCACGCCCGCCGACCCCGTTGGGCTCACCGCGCTGCAACGCACCTGGGGCCTGGGCACCGCGGTGGACCGTCTCGTCGCGGCGCTGCGGGCTCAGCGCTGACCGGCGAGGAGGTCGCTGGCCTTTTCCCCGATCATCATGACGGTGATGTTCGGATTGACCGCTGGCAGGAAGGGCAGGACCGAGGCGTCGGCGACGCGCAACCCCGTCACGCCCTTGACCCGCAGCCGCGGGTCGAGCACAGCCTCGGTGTCATCCATCGCACCCATTCTGGCCGTGCCCGCGGGATGGTAGACGGTGTTGTGCGTCGTGCGGATGTAGTCGCTGAGCTCACCCTCGGTGACGGCATGTGGCCCGGGCACGAGCTCTCGTTCGACCCAGGCTCGCAACGCCGGCTGTGCGGCGATCCGGCGCGCGAGGCTGATCCCGGCGAGCATCACAGCCATGTCGTGGCCGTCGGGGTCGGTGAAGTAGCGGGGGTCGACTGTAGGCCGGTCCCGGAAATCCCCGGACCGGAGCCGGACCGTCCCGCGGGAGTGACCCCGAGTGACGTTCGGTGTCAGGCAGAAGCCGTTGGACGTGGTCGGATAACCCTGGCGCACGGTGTGCAGATCGAACGGCACGCAGCCGTAATGCATCATCAGGTCTGGGCGATCAAGTCCAGGCTCGGTTCGAGCGAACAGGCCGATCTCCCACCACTGTGTGGAACGGGTGACCATCGGCCGTGACGCTTCCCACATCACCAGGCCTTCGACGTGATCGTCCAAGTTTGATCCGACGGCGGGGCTGTCGACAAGCACATCGATGCCGACGTCCCGGAGGTGCCCCGCCGGCCCGATACCGGAGAGCATCAGCAATTTGGGGGTATCGATCGCCCCGGCGCACAGAATCACCTCATGACGGGCCTGGACCGTGCTGTACCGGAGGAGGTCACAATCGAGGTACTCGACTCCCACCGCCTTCCTCCGCCGATCGAAGAGGACCCGCTTGGCCCAGGCATTGGTGCACACGGCCAGGTTGCGTCGCTGGCACATGATCGGGTGCAGATAACCGCGTGAGGACGACACGCGGCCGTTGTTCTCATCGGCGTTGAGCTGGAAGAAGCCGGCGCCCTCGGTGACCGTGACGCCCTCGTTGAAGTGGACGGTCGGAAGCCCGACCGCGGCCGCCGCCGCCAGCAGCGCCACGCCGCACGGGTCGTGCGGCGGAATCTGGCGTAGCATCACCGGCCCCGCGCGACCGTGGTGATCGCCGGGGCCGTCGTTGTTCTCCAATCTCCTGATGAGCGGCCAGCATTCGTCCGCGCTCCAACCCGTACACCCCATCGCCGCCCATTCGTCGAGGTCCTCGCGGGGAGGCCAGAAGGCGATGCAGGAGTTGTGCGACGAGCAGCCACCGAGCACCTTTGCCCGCGAATGCCGCACGAAGCTGTTCCCGTTGATCTGTGGCTCGATCGGGTAATCCCAGTCATAGCCGGAACCGAGCAGGTGCGGCCACTGCTCCAGGCGCAGGATCTTCGGGTCGTCGACGTCGGATGGGCCGGCCTCAAGCAGGCATACCGTGACCGACGGATCCTCTGACAGCCGGGCCGCCAGAACGCACCCCGCGGAACCGCCACCGACGACGATGTAGTCGTACTCTCCGATGGTGTCCATCCCTCGATCCTCGCGGCAACCGCTCCCGGTATCGACGCGCAGGGAGCGGTCCTGGCGTGGCTACGTCCCGAGAGCGACCACGCCCCGGCGGAGGGCGCGCACGGCCGCCGCCGCGGCTGCGCCGATCGCGGTGGCCTCCCCTGTGACACCGCGTACCTGATCGAGGATGTCCACCACCTGCCGGCACCACCGGACGAAGTCCCCGGCTGAGAGCTCGGCACCGTTGTTCTCCGCGGCCTGGAGCACCGCCGACAGCGACTCCCCACGCGCCCACCGGTACACCGGCCATGCGAAACCCAGATCGGGTTCGCGGGTACGTTCCAGCCGGTGCCGCCGCTCGTCAGCCTCCAGCTCCGCCCATAACCGCACGGTGGCCACCAGCGCATCGCTCACCGGTCCAGACGGAACCCGTGGGGTGGGTGTATCGCCGCGTGACTCGTAGACCAGCACTGAGATCACGGCGGCTAGCTCGGCGGGCTCCAGACCGTCCCAGATCCCGTGACGCAGGCATTCAGCGGTCAGCAGGTCGGTTTCCGACCACAATCGTGCCAGCGCCCGGCCAGGCTCGGTGAGCTGCTCCCCATCGAGGTAGCCACGCTCGGTGAGCAAGGCCCGGATCCGGTCGAATGTGCGAGCCAGCGAGTGCGTCGTGGCTGCGACCTGCTGGCGCACTGCCTCGGTTTCGCGGTCCAGCCGGTCGTAGCGCTCTGCCCACCGGGCATGCGCCTCCCGATCCTCGCAGCCGTGGCATGGATGTGCCCGTAGCGCCCGGCGCAGGGCCGCCAGCTCGGCGTCGTCAGCTGCTTCGCTGCGCCGTCGGGACCGGGGCGGTATCGCGATGCCGGTCTCGCGCAGCGCCGAGGCGAGGTCGCGGCGCACCCGCGGAACCCGGTACTCGACTCGCTTGGGCAACCGCATCCGACCCAGCGCTTGGACTGGGGTGGGGAAGTCGACGATCGAGAGCCGACCCGCCCAGCGATCCTCGGTAAGCACCAGCGGGCGCGGATCCTCGCTGGGGCCCTCGCCAGTTTCGAGCACCACGGCCAGCCCCGCCCGCCGGCCGCCGGGAACGGCGATGACATCACCTCTGCCAAGCCGGGCCAGCGACGCCGCCACCTCTACCCGCCGCGTGGCTCCACCCTGGCGCGCCAATGCCCGCTCACGCTCGGAAATCTGTCTGCGCAACCGGGCATACTCGGCGAAATCACCCAGGTGACAGACCATCGCTTCGGCGTAACCCGCGAGTCCCTCGGCGTTGCGGTCGATCCGCCGAGCCAGAGCTACCACCGAGCGATCCGCCTGGAACTGAGCGAAGGATCGCTCGAGCAGCGCCCGCCCGGCGGCCACCCCGACCCGGTCGACCAGGTTGACGGCCATGTTGTAGCCGGGCCGGAACGAGCTGCGCAGCGGGTAGGTGCGCGTCGAGGCCAGCCCCGCCACCTGTGCGGGGTCGACGCCCGGTTGCCACAGCACGACCGCGTGACCCTCGACGTCGATACCTCGGCGCCCGGCCCGGCCGGTGAGTTGGGTGTACTCACCGGGAGTCAGATCGACGTGGGCCTCACCGTTGAACTTGACCAACCGCTCCAACACCACGGTGCGGGCGGGCATATTGATGCCCAGTGCGAGAGTCTCGGTGGCGAACACTGCCTTGACCAATCCGCGAACGAACAGCTCCTCCACGGTCTCCTTGAACGCGGGGAGCATCCCGGCATGGTGCGCGGCGATGCCCCGCTCCAGCGCCTCACGCCACTCCCAGAAACCGAGCACGCCGAGATCGCCCTCGGGCAAGCCGGCGGTTCGAGTGTCCACCACCCGGCGGATCTCCTCGGACTCCTCGGGGGTGGTCAGCCGCAGCCCGCTGCGAACGCATTGGCCGACGGCGGCCTCGCAACCGGCGCGGCTGAAGATGAAGGTGATCGCAGGCAGCAGGCCATCGCGATCCAGCCGCTCCACCACGTCCACCCGCGCCGGTGGCCGGAACCGGAATCCCCCGCCGTCACGCCGCCGTCGGTCCCAGCCGCTGCGGCGCTCCACCTCCTGCACCCGCCGTACCAGGTGCGGGTCGACGGTGAGCCGGCCGTCGCTGAGCTTCTCAGCGAACAGGTCGAACATCCGCGAGCCGACCATCATGTGCTGCCACAGCGGCACCGGGCGGTGCTCGTCGACCACCACCGCTGTGTCGCCGCGCACATCGACGAGCCACTCGCCGAACTCCTCGGCGTTGCTCACCGTGGCGGACAGGCCGACGACCCGCACACTTTCCGGAAGGTTGAGGATCACCTCTTCCCACACCGCGCCGCGAAACCGGTCGGCGAGGTAGTGCACCTCGTCCATCACGACGTAAGCCAGCCCGTCGAGCGTCGATGATCCGGCATAGAGCATGTTGCGCAACACCTCGGTGGTCATCACCACCACCGAGGCGCCCCCGTTGATCGCGGTATCCCCGGTGAGCAGGCCAACCGCGCCCGCGCCGTACCGGGCCACCAGATCGGCGTACTTCTGGTTGGACAACGCCTTGATCGGTGTCGTGTAGAAGCACTTACGGCCTTGCGCCAGCGCCAGGTGCACCGCGAATTCCCCGACCACGGTCTTGCCGGCACCGGTGGGCGCGCACACCAGCACGCCGTGCCCGGTTTCCAGCGCCTCGCACGCTTGGCGCTGGAAAGGATCAAGCTCGAAGCTCAGCTCGCCGGCGAACTCGTCGAGTCGAGGTAGGGCGACCCGCCGCCGGGCCGCTGCGTAAGCTTCGGCGGGAGAGTTGGTCACTGTCCCAGGCTGTCACACCGGCACACGGGACATTGGCATGGTCCTGGCGGATTTCAGTGTCCGGTGCCCTCAGCCGGCGGGCCGGAGCCCTCGGCGAGGATCAGGTAGAGCGCCCGCCGCGCGTCGGCGAGTATCGACTGCGCCGCGGCAACCTGGGCGTTCGTGCCGTTGATGGCGACCGACTTGGCGGCACTGTGTACCTCGAAGAGCGCAGTACGCAAGCTGGGCGTCCCGGCGTCGGAGGCGGTGATCGCCGCGAACGGGTCGGTCACGCCCTGGTCCGGATCGTCGAGGTAGGCCCGTCCCGCGGCAGTGAGGGATACGAGCTTGCGGCCACCCTCAGCCTCGATGATGACCAGTCCCTCGTCTTCGAGCTGGGCGATGGTCGGGTAGATCGCACCAGGGCTGGGCTGCCATGCCCCGCCAGTGCGTTCGGTCATTGCCTGCATCAGCTGGTAGCCGTGCATCGGCTGCTCAGCGAGCAGGATCAGGGTCGCAGCGCGGACATCACCACGCGCCACCCTGCCGCGGCCGCGTCGCTCTCCCCGGATGGGATGGTCGCGGCGCTGGAAGCGGCGTCCGCCGCTGTGTCTTCGTTCGTTGTGCATCATTGTGAACCTCCTTGTGTTGAAGACACTGTCACAATAGCACGCGATATATCGTGATACAACTCAGAAGTCAGCACCGCCCTGCAGCGCAAGTGTCAGGCGACGACGGTGAGCGCACCGGGTTCGCAGTGCGCGGTCACCGGCAGGGAGCCTTGCGGCTCCCCATCGGCGTAGACCGGCCATCCAGGATGACCGTCTATGTGCACGTCCGCCGCCCGCAGGACGGTGACCTCCGGTTCGTGGACGTGACCACCCACCCGTAGCCGGGGAAACACCCGGAGCAGACGTCGCCTGCTCACCGCGCCGATGACGATCACGTCGAGCAGGCCGTCATCCAGCGTGGCGTCCGGGCAAATCCGCAACCCGCCGCCGTAGCAAGGCCCGTTTCCGACCGCGACCAGGATGGCTTCCAGTTCCACCTCGGTGTCGCCAGCGTGTACCCGCACCGGCCGTGGCGCCAACGCGGCGAGCTCGGCCAGCACCGCGAGGTCATACCGGCGTGGACCGGTGGGCCAGCGCATCGCGTTAGCCCGTGCGTTCACCGACGCATCGAATCCGGTGCACAACACCGTGGCGAAGCCGACTCCACCCTCGACCCGGCCGAAATCGATCTTCCGCCGCTGACCGGAGCGGAGCGCGCCGACTACCTGCCGTGCGGCGTCGACCGGATTAGCGGGAATGCCCAACGCCGAGGCCAGGTCGTTGCCGCTTCCACTGGGCAATACCGCCAACGAGGTACTTGTACCGGCAACGGCCTGAGCGGCCAGATGCACCGTTCCGTCGCCGCCGAGCACCGCGACTAGATCATCACCGCGCTGCGTCGCCCGTACAGCGAGCCTGCTGGTATCCGCGGCATCTGCAGTGACTGTGGCAACCAGCCCGGGCGCCGCCGCGCGCAGTATGTCCGCCACGCTGCCAGCGACCCGCATTGCCGCACCGCGACCGGAACTCGGATTGACGATCAGAGTGGCGCGCACGGCGCGGAATCATACGTTGCTCAGTGAGGTCGCGATCCGCAAACGTGGATGCGCGACCGAGAGGCGCACGATAGAACATGTCCATGGCGAGCGGTTCAGCTCTCCGCCAGGATCACGTCGCTTCGTCGTAGCGGCGAGTTGGGTCATCCGACGAGGGAGTCGGCTCGACCTGGTGATCTAGCGGCGAGGGCTCGTCGGGGTCGAGATCGTCCCAACCCTGCTGGGCACGGCGCCGCGCCAGGGCGCGATCATGCGACCGCGTGATCAGCACGGCTGATTCGAACAGCACGATCAGCGCGGCGGCCAGTGCCAACATAGAGATCGGATCGTTGCCGGGGGTCGCCACCGCGGCCAGGACGAAAAGCCCGAACAGGATGCCGCGCTGCCATTGCATCAACTTCGCGTACGGCAGCACGCCTACCCGGTTGAGCATGACCACCAGTAGCGGCAGCTCAAAGGTCAGGCCGAAGACCGCCAACATGGTCAGCAGGAAGCTGATATAGGCCTGACCGGTCAGCGCGGTGATGAACTGACCGTCGCCCAGGTTGGCCAGGAAGGACAGGCCGGTGGGCACAACGTAGTAGGCGAGCACGGCACCCGCCGCGAACAGCGCGCTGGCAGTACCGACGAAGATCAGCGCGAACTTGCGCTCCTTGACATACAGGCCCGGCGTGATGAATGCCCATATCTGATAGATCCAGATCGGAGCGGTCACCACCGCGCCCGCGGCCATGCCGACTTGCATCCGGAGCGTGAAAACCTCGAACGGGGCCGTCTGCAGCAGCTGGCACCGGTTCGGGTCCGGAGCGAGCCGCAGCGTCGTGGGCAGCGCACAGTATGGCCTGGTGAGCAGGTTGCCGAGACTCGGTAGGCCGAAGGGCGACACTCCCCACCAGATGAAGCCGAGGACGCCGCCGAGCGCGATCGCGCATAATGCGACGAACAGCCGGTTACGCAGCTCATACAAGTGCTCCATGAGGGTCATGGAGCCGTCTGGATTTACCTTGCGACGGCGGCCCGACCCAGCGAAGAAACGCCCAGCCGCGAAACGCATCCGGCTCACCAATCCTGGCCGTCAGCCGATGGTGCCATCGTGGCGCCGGGTTTCTTCGACGCGACCGTCCTCGACCGTACGCTCGTAGACCCCAGCGGTGGTAGGCCCCGACGCCGGCAGAGACTGGTGCTCGGAGGATGGCGGGCTCGTCTGGTCGTGGTCTTCTGAACGCGGGCTCTTGGTCTCGGCCTTGAATATTCGGATGGACTGCCCGATGGACCTGGCGGCGGTCGGGAGCTTGGTTGCGCCAAATAGCAAGACCAGCACTGCCAGGAGCACGATCAGCTCCCAACCAGACGGAATCCCCACGGTAAGCCTCCAGTCCTGCCTCGAGTGCTAGATCGATGCTACGCGGCCGGGGCCGGCCGGGAGCTACCCCCGCCGCGGCGGCGCCGCCGGTTCAGAGCCACCCGCAGTGCTGCCACGCGGGCAGTTAACGCTCCAGCACGGTCGGCGAAGTGGGCGCGGGTAAGGCGCGCCGCCTCGGAAAGCCGGCGGGTCGTGCTGCGCAACCGCGCCAGCACCGTGAGCAGCGCCACGGTGGCCAAGACCACCGCCAGCAGACTGATCAGGTACGGCACAGCAATGACACTAACCCGCCTCGTGCAAGGCCGCTGAGGTGGACCTACGCACTGCTGCAAGGGCCCGCTCAGCTACCGCTGCAGCTAGTTCAGGAGGGTCTCGGACGAGGACGTCGGCGCCTAGTCCCAATACCAGACGGACCATCCAGCCGGTCTCGGCGTAGCGCATCCGCACCGTCGCGGCTCCGCCTTCATCTTCGATCAGCTCCTCAACCGGGTAGTACTCGGCAACCCAGCGGGCGTCCGGAGCAAGCGTGAGCACC
Organism: Pseudonocardiaceae bacterium; assembly: GCA_036009255.1. Lineage (GTDB taxonomy): Bacteria > Actinomycetota > Actinomycetes > Mycobacteriales > Pseudonocardiaceae. Next base: position 5,623 of record DASYMC010000024.1, on the reverse strand, counting down.
GCGACGCGCTGATCGGGCTGGGCGCGGAACAACCCGGCGGACACATCGGTAGGCTGGGCATGCGGTGGTGGCACCGCCGGCTCATCCAGCGTCCTGACGTATTCGATGCGATCCAGCCGGAACAGCCGCACCTCTTCGACGGCGCGGCACCAGGCCTCCAGATAACTGCGGCCTTCGACGAGAAGCAGGCGCATCGGATCCACGCTGCGTTCACTCACCGTGTCCCGGGATGGCGTGTAGTAGCGGATGTGCAGGGCGCGGCGGTGGTCCAGCGCATCGCGCACCGCCGCTAACGCGCCCTCCTCGCGGGTCGCCAAGCCGAGCACCACACCGTCGGTCTGACCCGCCGCAGCCTCGATCTTGGCCAGGGCTCGGCGCATGGAGCCGGCATCGACCACGCCTGGTGTCTCAGCCAGCGCGCGCAGTGCCACCACCAGCGCGGTCGCCTCCGCACGGGACAGCCGCAGCGGCCGTCGCATGCCGGCATCGAAGGTGACGGTGACGCTGTCGCCCTCGAAGGACAGGTCGATCAGATCACCGGGCCCGTAGCCGGGCAGTCCGCACATCCACAGCAGTTCCAAGTCACGGCGCAGCTGCCGGACCGTGATGGAGAAATCGGCCGCCACCTCCTCGATCGGCACGCCCGGCCGGACCAGCAGGTAGGGCACCAGGGCCAAGAGCCGGGGCAGCCGCGCTGCGACTCCCTCCATCAGCCGGCGTTCCCCGCGGCCGCCAGCAGCCGGGCCCGTACCGCGTCAGCCAACTCAGCCGGCTCCAGCACCACGGCGTCCGGTCCGAGCCCAGCTATCCATCGGGTGGCGATGTCATAACTTGGCAGTTCCACCGCGACCACATCACCGAGCACCCCATCCAGGGCCTTGCGGCCCAGCACCTTCGCGTGCCTGCGCAGGCCGTTCGCGCAACCGTTGGCCAGCCACAATCGCGCGGTGTGCATTACCGCCGGGGGTTCCGCGGAACTCGCGACGATCTTCAAGAGATCCAGGTCCGCTGGTCGCCGCACCTCTCCCGCAGCACCGAGAGTGCGTACCGGACCGACGATCCGGGAGATCCGGAAACAGCGTGTCGCATCCCGGTCTCGGTCACGTCCCACCACGTACCAGCGGCCGCGCCAGGACACGACGCCCCATGGCTCGAGGGTTCGCACCGTGGGCGGGGCGGCGGGATGTTTACGGTGTGGAAACGTCACTGTCTGACCGGCCTGAACAGCGGTGATCAGCGGGATCAGGGCTGGCTCGGTCGCCCGTACCCGGGGCTGAACGATCATTGATGGCTCAGGATCCACCTCCACCCCGGCGGCGCGAAGCTTGAGCACGGCGCCATGCGCCGCCTCAGCCAGCTGTGGGGAATCCCACAGGCGGGCGGCTAGCGCTACCGCGGCGGCCTCATCAGGCTCGAGATCGATGTCCGGCAGCTCATAGTCTCGGCGCGCGATGCGGTAGCCCTCGCCGGCGTCGAACCCTGGAGTGCGGCCGGTCTCCAGCGGGACGCCCAGGTCGCGGAGCTCCGCCTTGTCCCGCTCGAACATCCGGAAGAACGCTTCATCGGAGGGGGCATCGGCGTAGCCAGGCACGATCCGCCGGATCCGCTCGGCAGGCAGATACTGCCGGCTGGACAGCAGGCAGATCACCAGGTTGACCAGACGCTCGGCGCGGACGGCAGCCACGGCGGCAGCCTACGGCAGCCTTTGGCTGCTCGTGAGTGGCGTTCGGTGTCAGAACACTGTTACACACTCACGAGTGGCTCAAAGCGACGCGATGAGCCGCTCTACTCTCTCGTCGACCGCCCGGAACGGGTCCTTGCACAGCACGGTGCGCTGAGCCTGATCGTTGAGCTTGAGGTGCACCCAGTCGACGGTGAAGTCGCGCCCCGCGGCTTGAGCGGCGGCGATGAAGTCGCCCCGGAGTTTGGCTCGAGTGGTGGCGGGCGGGGTGTCCTTGGCCGCCTCGATCTCACCGTCGTCGGTCACCCGGTCGACCAGTGCCTTGCGCTGCAGCAGATCGAACAGCCCGCGACCGCGGCGGATGTCGTGGTAGGCGAGGTCCAGTTGCGCGATCCGCGGATTGGACAGATCCATTCGGTGCTTGGCACGGTAGCGCTCCACCAGCCGGTGCTTGATCGCCCAGTCGATCTCACGATCGATCAAACCGAGGTCCTGCCGTTCCACAGCTCCCAGGGTGCGATCCCACAGTTCCATCACCCGGTCGGTCAATGGATCGGATCCGCGGCGGGCGATGTGATCCGCGGCCCGTGCGTAGTACTCGCGCTGGATGTCCAACGCCGAGGCCTCGCGCCCACCAGCCAGCCGCACCGCCCGCCGGCCGGTGAGGTCATGGCTGATCTCGCGGATCGCCCGGATCGGGTTGTCCAGCGTGAAGTCGCGGAACGCCACGCCCTCCTCCACCATCTCCAGGACCAGGTTGGCTGTGCCCACCTTGAGCAGGGTGGTCACCTCGGACATGTTCGAATCGCCGACGATCACATGCAGCCGGCGATACCGCTCGGCGTCGGCGTGCGGCTCATCCCGGGTGTTGATGATGGGGCGTGAGCGGGTGGTTGCCGAGGACACTCCCTCCCAGATGTGCTCGGCCCGCTGCGAGAGGCAGTAGACCGCGCCGCGTGGTGTCTGCAACACCTTGCCCGCGCCGCAGACCAGCTGGCGGGTGACCAGGAAGGGCAACAGCACGTCGGCGATTCTGGAAAATTCACCAGCACGAGCAACTAAGTAGTTCTCGTGACAGCCGTAGGAGTTGCCCGCGGAGTCGGTGTTGTTCTTGAACAAGAAGATGTCGCCGCCGATACCCTCGTCGGCCAGCCGACGCTCCGCATCGACCAGCAGGTCCTCGAGGATCCGTTCGCCTGCCTTGTCGTGGGTCACCAGCTGGGCCAGGTCGTCGCACTCCGCGGTGGCGTACTCCGGGTGCGAACCTACGTCAAGGTAGAGCCGGGACCCGTTACGCAGGAAGACGTTGGAGGAGCGACCCCACGAAACCACCCGCCGGAACAGGTAGCGGGCGACCTCGTCCGGAGAAAGCCTGCGCTGGCCGTGGAAGGTGCAGGTAACCCCGAACTCGGTTTCGATGCCGAAGATCCGCCGCTGCATGCCATCCAGCCTAGGCTGCTGCGGCCCTCCTGCAGGCCGTCCGTACGGGCTGAATTGAGTTGTCACCGTGCTGAACTGGTCGCGGACAGTAGCGACGCTTCCCGAGGGGACTGGTATTCCGCGGCCAGACTGAGTTGTCGAGTCCGCCACTCAGCTGCCGGTGCTGGGCTCTCCGCTAGCAGGCGCGCCATTTGCGCCGTCGCCGTCTTCACCATCATCTGGAGCGGGATCAGCGGAATCCTCGGTGGGGGCAGGGTTGGTGCTGGTGAGCAGTGCGGTGAGGGCGGCTCCGGTGATGCGGCGGAAGGCACGACGCGGACGGGACCGATCCAAGACCGCGACCTCGAGTTGACCGACGCCCAGAATGCGCTTGCCGGCCCCGTTGACGTTGGTCGAGACCGAGCTCAGGGCTGCCACCGCGGCGGCGACGGCCTCGGCGGTATCCATGTCCTGCCGGAAAGATTCCTTGAGCGCCGTGGAGATGACATCGGCCTGGCCTCCCATTACGACGAAGTCAGGCTCGTCAACGATCGAGCCGTCGTAGGTGAGGTGGTAGAGCTGATCGGAGTCCGTGTCGGCGCCGACCTCGGCGACGCACAGCTCCACCTCGAAGGGCTTCTGCTGCTCCGAGAAAATCGTCCCGAGAGTCTGTGCGTAAGCGTTGGCCAGGCCGCGCCCGGTCACATCGCGGCGATCGTAGGAGTAGCCGCGAAAGTCGGCGTGCCGGATACCGGCCTGGCGGAGGTTCTCGTATTCGTTGTAACGGCCGACGGCGGCGAAGCCGATCCGGTCGTAAATCTCGGAGACCTTGTGCAGGGCGGTGGACAGGTTCTCGGCCACGAACAGGACGCCGCGTGAGTAACTGAGCACAGCAACACCGCGACCTCGGGCGATGCCCTTGCGGGCGAGCTCCGAGCGGTCGCGCATCACCTGCTCGACCGAGGCGTAGAACGGCATCGTCACAGCGGAGACTCCTGGAAATGGTTGGCCGGAAGAAAGAGGTTAGCGTCAGCCGCCGGGCTTACGCCTGCGGGAATCCACCACGAGCTCAGCGACCTGCCCGGCCTGCTCATCGGATAGCCGGACCGCCCCATCTGCCGCGGTAATCGTGACCACCGACGGGTAGATCTGCCGGACAGGATCTGGACCGCCGGTCGCATTGTCGTCATCGGCGGCGTCGTACAGGGCCTCCATCGCAACCCGAACGGCGGCGTCCATCTCCATCATCGGATCGTGCAACTTCTTCATCGACGAACGGGCGAACAATGAACCCGAACCCACCGAGTGGTAGCCCAGCGTCTCCTCGTACCGACCGCCGACGACATCGTAGGAGACGATCCGACCCGCCCGATCCGGATCGGCGGCGTCAACGTCGTAGCCGACGAAAAGTGGCACCGCCGCCAACCCCTGCATGGCACCGCCAAGGTTGTTTCGCACCATTCCGGCCAGTCTGTTGGCTTTGCCGTTCAGGGTCAGCGAGACCCCTTCGAGCTTCTCGTAGTGCTGCAGCTCAACCGTGAACAGTCGCACCATCTCCACCGCGACACCGGCTGTCCCCGCGATACCCACCGCGGAGTAGTCGTCGACAACGAACACCTTGTCCATGTCGCGCTGGGCTATGAGGTTGCCCGCTACCGCGCGGCGGTCCCCCGCGATGAGTACGCCACCGCGGAAGATGGCCGCGACGATGGTGGTGCCGTGCCGACCGATCGGCTCGACGCCAGCGGGTACACCGCTCACCCGGCGTCCCGGCAACGATTCAGGCGATGCAGCAGCGAGAAAATCAGTGAACGACGAGCTGCCCACCATAAAGTGCGACGCCGGCAGGGCTGCACCCGGATAGCGTCCGACCGAGGACTGGTCCATCGGCTGTGATCGTCTCCTAACTCCCGTTGTCGCAGTCCCTCGTGTGCCGGACTCTCGCATACCAGTCTGTCACAACATGGTAACCGGCTGTACCGGGCACGATGCCCGGATGTCTCGGGTGACGGTCACTGGCCGCCCTTCTGGACATACGCGCGGACGAAGTCCTCGGCATTCTCCTCGAGCACGTCGTCGATCTCGTCAAGGATCGCGTCCACGTCCTCGCCGAGCTTCTCCCGGCGTTCCTGGCCGGCCGGCGCACCGCCAGTCGTCTCGTCGTCTCCGCCGCCGCCTTGGCGCTGCACCTTCTCCTGGGACATTTCGCCTCCCGGACCGAGTTGTCTCTGAGCCAAACAGTACTCAGCAATGCCGACAATCGCTGCCAGTCCAGTCGGGTGATCAGCCTCGAGTGAGTGCTTCCACCAGCTCTGAAGCGGTCCTGGAGGCGTCCAGCAGTGCCCCGACGTGGGCGCGGGTGCCTCGCAGCGGTTCCAGGGTAGGGATTCGGACGAGGGATTCGCGGCCCAAATCGAAGATCACCGAGTCCCAGGATGCCGCGGCGACCTCCGCCGCATAGCGCTCCAGACACCGACCGCGGAAGTAGGCGCGAGTGTCCTCCGGTGGCCGGGTGATGGCGGC
>DASYMC010000023.1:0-3498 GCA_036009255.1 Pseudonocardiaceae bacterium | reverse complement strand
GACACAACTGGCCGGCTGCGGCCCTGAGCGCGTCGCTGAACTGTGGTCCGGTCACCCGTTTAGCGTGCTGTTGGCCACCGGCATGGGCGTCGATGCGCTCGACCTGCCTGCCGAGCTCGGACAGGCGACCGCGATCGGACTGCGGGTTATCGACGCTCTGGTTCCCATCGCCGCCACGCCCACCGGGCGGTGGCTGTTTCCGATACTCGGCGGTGGCACGCTGCACCACCAGCTAGCGCACCATCCCGACGTCGTGCTGCACGCTCGGGGCGGCTGGGTACCGCTGCCGCCGTCACCCTGTCTGCCCGGTGTCGTGCATTGGCGGGTCAAGCCCGGGATGTGCGGCTGGGAGTTGCCCAGGCTAGACGAGGTGACCGACGCAGTACTTGCCGCGTTCGATGAGGCGCCCGCTGGCGCGAGGTAAGGACAACGTCGAGCGCAGTGATCGCCGGAAGGTAGCCCGTCTGGATCAGAATGCGGCAATAATGTCGGCGGGCTCTGTTGCACGGGCGGAAAGAGGCGAAATTTCCGCTGTGTTGGCTCGATCAGATGGCGTGGGGAAGTTCAGTGAAGGCTGCCAGGAGCTGCCGCGGATTGGTGTCTACGCCGAGTTGGTAGTGGCTGCAGCGAAGGTTCTACCCGAACGCGTGCCCGCGCCGATCACCTGAATGGAGCCAAGTCGTTTCAGACCCCGCATCGACCACAGCGAGACGCCCCGTTCAGCGAGCAGCTCTTCGGCGTTTCGGCTACCCGCCCAATGAGCGCCCCGCCTCAGCTCCGAGTGCGATTCTGGTGGCATTCGCCCACGATCGCCGCTGAGCACCGGGGACCGTTCCGGCCGGTTGACCTGCCGGGATATCCTAGACGATCAGCGCTGAAGCGTCGACAACAGACCTCGAAGTGTGTGAGGCTTCACGCTCTCGAGGGTTCAATTCCGCCAACAATGCCATCCGCCAGCAGAAATGCCGGTCGGTTTCTCCTATGCCATCAGCCCTCAACGCATCGGCGGGCGCCTTCCCGTGTCGTAGGGGAAGCGCCCACCGGAGCACGCTGAGTCGATCAGTACCTGTTCGCGTCTTGGGAACCAGTGCTCGCGGCCCCGATCATGTTGGCCCAGGTCTTCTGCTGCAGCTTGATCATGTTGTCGAACACTGAGGTGAAGATATGGACCGGAGTGAACATCATCGCGACGCCGGATTCGAGGCCGGACACGGTTTTCGAGCTCGCCGGCTTGGCCCATCCCGCCACCTGCTGCGGCTGGCCACCGGGCTCGGGCGCCCAGCCCTGTTGTCCCTGTGGGCCCGGCAACCCCTGCGGTCCGGGCTTGCCCTGCGGTCCGGGCGGTCCGGCCGGCCCAGCGGGACCGGGCTCACCGGTCGGCCCCTGTTCACCGCGGAGGCCCTGTTCGCCGCGGGGGCCCTGCTCACCGGGCTCGCCTTTTTCGCCCTGCTCACCGCGGGAACCTTGCTCACCGCGGGGACCTTGCTCACCGCGCGGTCCCTGCTCACCACGTTCGCCGGGTTGGCCCTGCTCGCCGGGCAGGCCCTTCTCGCCCCGAGGTCCGGGCTCCCCTGGCTTGCCGGGCTCGCCCGGCTGACCCGGTAGGCCCTGCTCGCCCCGCGGTCCCTGTTCGCCCCGCGGACCGTGCCGGTCACCGTCAGTCACCGTGGTGCGTCGAGCTGTCGAGGATGGCTGGTTAGCTCCCTGTGCCATTGCACTCCTTCGTCGTAATGAATCCTCGACACTGCGCCGAGGTTATGGCGGGTACTTGTGCGGTGCAGCTGTTTATCATCCGATGATTTGCGCACCGGCGAATGTGTCGTAGTCGAGCCGTTGATTACCGTGGCGGCCCGGGTAGGGACGCTGCTCAGGCGTCGTAGTCGTTGCGGCGCCGGCTGCGACCCGCTGTGATCATAAGCGCATCTGAGTAGCGTGACGACCAACAATGCTTTGTCGGCCGAAAACGGGCGTACTCATGGAGACACCTTCCGACGACGAAACCGGTTAACATTCCGATGAAGTCCAGCCTGATGCGAGCGTACTCCCATGCATCCGGGCGGGTCCGAGTCAGATCGTTAACTACCTCTCGCGTCAGCCGCCCTCGGATGATTGTGGACCCATCACTGCGGTCAGCGAAGAATGAGGTTCAACAACACCGTTAGCATGACGGAGGCGAGTATCGAGAAGAGAATCATCATAAGACAGCCGGCGCTACCACCGAGGGGGCGGATCTTCACGTTCGTCGCCTCGACCGGTTAACGGTTCTCAGTGTAGGGCTCGCGACTACCGGCCTTGGCTAGCCCTCGACTGATCATGTAACCGATCGTTAGGAAGGTGATGTAGCGTAACGCTTGCTCTGCATTGAATGGGTCAGCCGTGTTGCCATCACCACTCACCACCGAGGCCGTGATCACAAGTGCGACGACGGCGGCCAGGTAGGCGAAGAACTCAGTGGTCTTGAAGGATGCCTTGGTCTCGGTGGTTGTGCGGCGTGCTGTCGCACCGAGCTCGAAACCACCGGCGGTCCGGCCTGCTGAACCCGTTGAGCTGGTCATGGATCTTCCTTCTGTCACAGTCGATTTTTCTGGTCCCCACGTTTGCTTCATGTGGCGAATACCCGCACTTTAGGGACCCAAACCCCTGGATGGCTCCATGGCTTAATAAAGTAGCGTCGAGCGGGCTTAATTCATCCAGTCGGAGCAATCAATCCCAATATGATCATTAGCGGAGCATCCCACGCCGAGGTGTCACATGGCAGAAAGTAGATGCGGTGTCGTATCGATCAGGAGCTCGTGTGTGATGCGGTCGTTATGGCCAACAAGCAATCGACCAGGTATAACCCTGCAGCAATCGACCCGCACCGCGGCTGGCCACCACCGAGCACTGTCCCAAACCCTTTGAGGCCGACATCACAAACCCTCCGGCACACGGTTAGCCGAGGTCAAAGCGACCGTCCCGCCGTGTATGAATAATAGGCGTTTCTGTCGATCTGCCCGTTGGAATCAAGACGCACGCCAGTCCCCGTAGCTCGCCGGACCGCTTCGATCGGTCCCGTCCCTCCGCGTGGCCCTTTGGTGTGCTCGACGTTCCCGGCCGGGTGACCGCACCGCGTCAGAGGTACGCACGGGCTGCGCAGCGATTACATGACGAGCGGCTCCGTTGCAGGCCGCGACCACGTCATCAACGTCGCCATATCCGGGAACCGCTGCGCGAGGTTGAGCACACTCATCACCAAACGGCTGCTACCGACCAGGACCGGCACATAACGATCGTGCTGCGCCATCACGTTGCATCAGCACTTCGACGCCGGTCGCCGAGAAGAACGTTACGCCCGACAGGTCCAACACCAGGTGCTGCGGCTCATCGGTGGTTGCCTTCTGGAATTGCTTCCGCAGCAGCGGTCCCGTGGTCAGGTCCACCTCGCCGACCGCCGTGCATACTACGGTCCGTTTGCGTGGATAGCTCAAGTTGCGGGCAGCAGCGGTGCTGCGCGGTCAT
>DASYMC010000022.1:0-38545 GCA_036009255.1 Pseudonocardiaceae bacterium | reverse complement strand
CGCTATACCGAGGCGAGCCTGGTCAAGGCTCTCGAAGAGCTGGGTATCGGTCGCCCGTCCACTTACGCCTCGATCATCAACACCATCCAGGACCGCGGGTATGTGTGGAAGCGCGGGTCCGCGCTGGTGCCGTCCTGGGTGGCGTTCGCCGTGATCGGGCTCCTGGAGCAGCACTTCGGCTGCCTGGTCGACTACGACTTCACCGCCGCGATGGAAGACGAGCTCGACTCCATCGCATCCGGCGCGCAGCATCGCACCGACTGGCTGACCGATTTCTACTTCGGCTCGGAGCAGGGCGGCGCCATGTCCGTCGCCCACCTGGGTGGCCTGAAGAAGCTGGTCGGGATGAACCTGGAGGAGATCGACGCCCGCGAGGTCAACTCCATCCCACTTTTCACCGACGACGCCGGGCGCGACGTCGTGGTCCGGGTGGGGCGCTACGGCCCATACCTGGAACGGGTGGTCGGCGACGAGCAGCAGCGGGCCAACCTCCCGGACGACCTGCCGCCTGACGAGCTGACCGCCGAGATTGCTGAGAAGCTCTTCGCCACTCCGGTGGAGGGCCGGTCGCTGGGCGCTGATCCGGTGACCGGACACGAGATCGTCGCTAAGGAGGGCCGCTACGGGCCCTACGTCACCGAGGTGCTGCCCGAGGACGAGGCTCCGAAAGACGCTGCAAAGAAGGGCGCAAAAAAGGACTCCGCCAAGGCCGCGGCCGCTAAGAAGCCGAAACCGCGGACCGGCTCGCTGTTGAAGTCCATGAGCCTGGAAACGGTGAACCTCAGCGATGCGCTGCGGTTGCTGTCGCTACCGCGGGTGGTCGGCACAGACCCCGGCACCGACCAGGAGATCACCGCGCAGAATGGTCGCTACGGGCCCTACCTCAAGAGGGGTACGGACTCACGGTCCTTGGCCGACGAGGAACAGCTCTTCACGATCACACTTGACGAGGCGCTGAAGATTTACGCCGAGCCCAAGCGTGGGGGCCGCCAAGCCGCCGCCAAGCCGCCGCTGCGCGAGTTGGGCGCGGATCCGGTCACTGGAAAGCCGATGGTGGTCAGGGAAGGCCGCTTTGGGCCCTATGTCACCGACGGCGAGGGTGTGAACGCATCACTGCGCAAGGGGGACAGCGTGGAGACGCTCACCGATGAGCGAGCCGCTGAGCTGCTCGCAGAGAAGAGGGCTAAGGGTCCAGCTGCGCCGCGGGCCAGGGCCGCAGCTGCGCGGCGCTCGTGAGTGGGAACCAGTGTTATAACAATTTTTCCCACTCACGAGCGACGGCTGCTCGTGGCACCATGGTTGGGTGAGCGAGCACTCGCCGGACGCCTTGTCCGGCGGTTTCGACGGCACCGAGTCGCCCGCGCCCTTGCCGGATCCCTCGGGGCGCGACGGCTGGCGTGACGCGCCCGATTTGCCACCGTTCACCCTGCCACCGTTGCCGAATACCCGTTTGATGCGGGAAGCCGTCGCCGCTGTACTCGGCGAGGATCCCACTCGCTTGCTAGGTCAGGATCCTGGTGCGGCGCCAGCACCGCAGCCTGCTGGGCAGCCCAATGCTCCTCAGGCCAACGTTGCCCCGCCCACCGTCGCCCCGGCGACTGTCGCCGAGCCCACGGTCGCTCAGCCCACAGTCGCCCAGCGCAGCGTTGCTCCGGCGAACATCACCGCGCCGCTACCTCGACCTGCTCCTCAGGCCGGAGGACCGCGCTCGGCCGGCGCACCGAGCCGCAACCCGCGTCCGGCGATCCCCACGCCAGTCCCGTCCGCTGCACCACCGCCGCGCCGATCCGGCGGCCTGCGTTCGCGTTACCGCCCGCCACTGGCAGCCGGGTCCCGCACGCCCGTGCAGCTTGGTGACCTCCGTCGTCGAATCGACCGTCCACGCCCGAGCATGCCGCTACAGACGCACTCCAACGGGGGCGCGGGGCTCTTCTTCGCCATCTCGTTCATCCTGTTCGTGGTGTTGGCGTACGGCGTCGTCAGTGGAATCGTCGATGCAATAGCCCGGCTGCTGCCCTGACCGTCGCCGGTGGGCTCGGGTAGGGCGCATGGCAGACTTCCCGGCGTTACCCACCTGTGCTCGGGGAAGCAGTGATGTGATGCGCGCCGTCTTAGTTGTATTGCCGATAGCTGTTGTGCTGGCCAGTTGCTCGACGGGTGGTGGGCAGTCAGGTGATGCCGGCGCAGCGCCGGAATCAGGGCTTTCCACGCAATCGGGAAGCAAAGTCGCGGACGATCCCATCCCACCGGTGCGCAATCCCAAGAATCTGACCGCCATCCCGCCGTGCCTGTTGGTCACCCCGTCGCAGCTCGACGCCAATCGGATCGACCAGCCCGGCCAGCCTAAGGACGCCCTGGGCAGCGGTGGTTGCGAGTGGACCGACAAGGCGCACACCCGCGAATTCGCGGCGTTCGTTGACATCGGGAATGACGTGCTGCGCAATGTGTACAGGCAGCGCGACTCGATCCCGGTTCTCGAAGTCACCCAGGTTGCGGGGCAGCCCGCGATCCGCACCAAGGACGACGCGAACAGCACGAGCTGCTACTTCCGGGTCGCCGCGGCCGATAGCCAGACGCTGATCGTCCGGTACACCTGGCTGGGCCAGGGCCGTGAGGATCCGTGTGCCCCCGCGAAGGCATTCGCCGAGACCGTCATCGGCAACCTGCCACCGCTGACGGGATGACCTGACGTTCGGTGCTCGCGGGCACGTCACAGTGGTCACATCGTCCCCTCAACCACTGAAAGATCTCGGTGGATCTTCTGAGCATGTGCCATGTATGGCAACTTTCGCGAAAGTTGCCATACATGGCAGTTTTGCACGCTGCCATAGTCGTTCCTCGAAGGTGACTGAACGTCACCGTATGGACAAGCGCCGACGGATGGGGTGTGGCTGCCGCGGGAGGCGCGCCACTGCAGGTGAGCGCTGTGGGAGACTCTGCGCGGCCTCGTCACCGGCAGATTGAGGAGGAACGTCACGTTGAGTGACCACGGTGGGTTCGGTGTTCCCGCGCCGTTGGGTGGGATGACCGAAAACCTCAATGGGCTGATCCATCCGCCGGTCGCTGCGCCAGCGCCGGTGCAGGATCTGACCTCGATTCTCGGTGATCCCGCGCAGCATTTCCAGCTAGATCTGGACCAGGCCCCGCAGGCGATCGCCGCCTTCCGCCAGGTCGCCCAGGGAATGCGAGACCTGATGTACGAGGCCGAGCGGCTGTCCAACGTCCCGGCGCCGGCGCTGGACGCGGTCAGCATCAATGCGGCGAAGGAGATCGGGCAGTGGGCGGTCAGCGAGGACCCGGGCGCGTTGCGGTGGGCACTGGAGTCCGGGGCTGTCCAGCTGGAGAAGACAGCCGACGCCTTGGAGCAATCACTGGCCACCCATCGAGACACCGACGAGGTCAATGCCGCCCACCTGAACCGGCCGCAGTTGTGATGTGCCGAGTCGCGGTGGGGCTGGCACTGGCTGGTGTGCTGGCTGGCTGTTCGGCGCGTGGCGCGCAGCCCACCACCCAGGGGACAGCGCAGGCATCGTCGGCTAGTGCACCGGCCGACCCGATCCCGCCAGTGAGAGAACCCAAGAACCTCGCGGGCGCGTCGCCGTGTCAACTGCTCACCCCGGCGCAGCTCGCGGATAACCAGATGGACCTGCCCGCGAAAACCAAGAGTGTGCTGGACGCTGCCGGCTGTGAGTGGGACAACAAGGCGCACACTCGCGAGATCCGTATTTATGTTGACACCACCAACGTCGTGCTGCACAACGTCTATGCACAGCGGGCGACCTTCCCCGTCTTCGAGGTCACGCAGGTGGGTGGGCATCCGGCGATTAGGACAAAGAACAACGAAGCAGGCACCACCTGTTTTTTTAACGTCGCTGCCGCCGAGAGACAGACGTTTGTCGTCGGGTTCACGTCCTTGCGGCAGGGGTTAGAGGAGCCGTGTGGGCTCGCTAGGTCGATCGCGGAGGACGTCATGGCCAATCTGCCACCGCTGAAAAGCTGAGGGAGGAGAAACAGCCAGTGGGGACGAGCATCGACTACAGCACCGTGTCACATGAAACGATTTATCAGCACATCACCGGCGGACCCGGCTACGCCGCGATGGTTGAAGCGAGCCGGGGTTGGCAGAGCGTCGCGACTCAGCTGGAGCAGTTCCGCAGTGCGGTGGAGCAAGCGGTGCGCGGGATTGGCTTGGCGCAGCAGGGGGCGGCGGCGGATGCGGCTACCCATTCGACGTCGGCGCTGATGCCGTGGCTTGATAAGAGCGTCGCGGCCGCCAACGGAGTGGCGGCGCGGGTGTCTGAGCAGGCCGCTTCCTTTGCCCACACCCAGGACAGTATGCCGCCGCCGCTGGTGGTTCCCGAGGTGTCGTTCAGCCAGGACCCGGCGACTTGGACGGCTGATCACGCTACTGAATGGTTGCCCGGGATTCAGACTCAGAATGAAGCCGCCCACGTGGCGGCGCAGCAGGAACAGCAGCGCGCCCGGGAGCTGATGGACAACTATCAGGGCACCTCCAATGGCAACCTCGCGGTCGGCGAGCACTTCGTTGCAGCCCCGACGGTGGTGGCCGAGGTGGTGGATCCGACCGCCAACGGCGTCGGGGTCGGCGGCGGATCCGGCAGTGGGAGCGTGCAGCCGGCAGCGGGCGGGGCGCATCCGGCACTGGCGAATTCTGCTGCTGTTCACCCGGGTCCCGTCGCTGGTGTCCCCACGCATGCGGCGCAGCTGGCGTCCGGGGCGGCGGCCACTACCCCGCAGCTCGCCGGCGGCTATCCCAGCGCAGCAGACCCGCCGATGGCCGGATCGGGCGCGGTTCGGTCGGCTCCGGCGGAGCCATTCGAGCCGTCCCCGATGCTTGCTATGTCCAACGGTCCGGAGCGCGTGCGGGGCGCATCAAGCTATTTCGGCGGCGGTGGCGTGCCGCGGGCCGGCAGCTTCGGACCACGCCCCACCGCGTTCAGCGCCGGTGGCACGCATCTCAGCGAGCCGCGTCCGAGTAGCGCCGCCGCCTACAGCAGCGCCGAGCAGGCCAGTGCTGAGCAGGCTAGTGCTGCACGAGCTGCCCGCGGAGGCGGCGGCTGGGCGGACGCTCCGGTGGGCGCTCCCGGTGGATCCGGTCGCGACGGTGACAGCCGCGAGCACCGGCGGGCGAGTTACCTCATCGAGCCGGACACCAACGCGATCGTCGGGGAGTTACCTCGCACCGCCCCACCAGTCATCGGGGCCGAGGAGGACTACCGATGACGTCGGTGTTGCGCGGCGGTGTGCTGGAGCTCACCGCTGAGCAGTACCTGCTGGCGTGGAAGCATCTGCAGCTCGGGCTGGTGCATTGGAACCTTCAACCACCTCACGGTGTCGAGCAGCAGCGCACCGCCGAGGAAAGCACGGCTGCTCAGCGGCGGACCTGGGACACCCTGCGGACCCGTAGGTTGGCGGGCAGCCGACAACTCGCCCCGGAACTGGAGGATGCGCTGCATCTCATCGCCCGGCCGGCGGCGGAGCTCACCGCCCAGCTCGACTGGCCCGAGGACAAGCGCACCGTCGTGGGAGGTGCGCGGGGCGAGCACGCTGCCGTCGCCGAGCTCAGCGCGTCAGGTATGCGCCTCCGGACCACTCGGGCCACGGCGCTGCCGATCGCGGTCGCCGAGGTCATCCCGGACCGACCGATGAGCAGCGGGACAGCGGTTTCTGTTCCCGCCGAAGTCCTTGCCGACCACCAGCACGGGCTCACCGGCGCGGAGCTGGAACGCGTCCTGCTGCACGGCGGAGCGCGGCCGGATGACGTGCGACGCTTCCGCACTATGCTGCAGGGTCCCAAGCTCGGTGGGGGGAAGTTCGGTGCGGCCTGGCGCGGTCGCGACGGCAGCAGACGGGTCGCGGAGTTCGTGGTCACCTACTACGAGACCGAGCGCGGTGGCTACACCATCGAGCAAAAACGCGGAGTCGACGGCACCCGCTGGTACACCTTGGCCCCAGCGGCACGCCCACAACTCGCACAACGCCTCGCTCATCTGCTTGACTCCGTCCGGACCTGACGGTAAGGCCTCATTTCAGCGAATCAACGTGGAGCAGCATGGACCCCCCAGCCGAGCAAGACCTGGCGGGATCCACCGCGCAACGGGTGCGCGGAGTGCTCGCCATTCCGGCGTTCCGCAGGCTTTGGGGAGTCACGGCGATCACCGCGGTCGCGGAGTGGCAGTCGTTGCTGGCGCTCTCCGCCCTGGCCACCCAGCTGACCACGGGCTACCAGGCGCAGAGCTTCGCGCTCGGCGGGGTGGTCGCCACCAAGCTGCTGCCCGCAATGCTGCTCGGCCCACTGGCCGGGGCGCTGGCCGACAAGCTGGACCGGCGGCACGTGATGGTGGTCTGCGATGTGCTTCGGGCCGGTCTGTTCCTGTCCATCCCGCTGGTTGGCCAGCTGGCCTGGCTGTTCGCTGCCACGTTCCTCATCGAGCTCTGCGCACTGTTCTGGATCCCGGCGAAGGACGCCTCGATTCCCAACCTCCTGCGCCGCCCCGAGCAGGTGGAGACCGCCAATCAACTCTCCTTGATCATGACCTACGGGGTGGCTGTACTGCTCGCGTCCGGGGTATTCAGCGCGCTGTCCAAGCTCGGTCCGGTACTGCGCCAGTCCGGGCTGATCCACAGCGCCGAAGGCTCGGCCTATCTCGCGCTGAGTATCAACGGCTTCGCCTACGCATTCTGCGCGCTGGTGGTCGGAACCCGGATCCCAGAGATCTCCGGGCGAGCCCTCGCCAGGCGTGAGGCCCAACCGGGCTTGCTCACGATGCTCCGCGACGGTGTCATCTTCGTCCGCGGCACGCCCCTGGTCCGTGGCTTGGTCACCGGGATCCTCGGCGCCTTCGCCGCAGGCGGGGCCGTCATCGCCTGCGCGAAGCTCTACTCCACCAGCTTGGGCGGTGGCGACGCCGCCTACGGGCTGCTATTCGCGTCGCTGTTCGTCGGTCTCGGTCTGGGCATGGCGATCGCGCCACTGGCGGCGCGCCGGATCCGGCACCGCGGCTTGTTCGGCCTGGCGATCGTGGCGGCCGGGCTGGCTCTGGTCGCCGTCGCGCTGGCGCCGCACCTGATCGCCGCTCTGGCCGCGGTCATCCTGGTGGGCTGTGCCGGGGGCGTCGCCTTCCTCACCGGCCTGACGATCATCGGGGCGCAGGTCGCCGATGAGATGCGGGGTCGCACTATCGCATTCGTCCAGTCATTGGTCCGACTGGATCTGCTCGCTTCGATGGCCCTGGTCCCGTTCGCGGTCGGGCTGGTCCAGCAGCGCACCGTCACGCTGTTCAGTGAGCGGGTGACGATCGACGGCACCCGGCCGGTACTGCTGTGTGCAGGTCTGCTGGCGGCGATGGTCGGTGTGGTCGCGCACCGCCAGATGGACGACCGGCAGGACGGATCGTTGCTGGCTGACCTGCGCTCCGGGGTCCGCAAGCGGTTGCCCGCCAGCCCTCCGCCGGGGCCGGCGGCTCGGGCGAATCCGCCGGCCCCGCCGGCTCGGGCGAATCCGCCGGCCCCGCCGGCTCGCGCGAATCCGCCGGCCCCGGCGGGGCCGGAATGAGCGTGTGGGCCGGCCTGGTCGGGCAGGAGCCGGCGGTGGCCACCCTGGTCGAGGCCGCCGGACCGGCTGGGGCGATGACCCACGCCTGGCTGTTCACTGGTCCGCCCGGCAGCGGCCGTTCGGTCGCGGCCCGGGCTTTCGCCGCCGCGCTGCAATGCACTGATGCGGTGGCGGGACCGGGGTGCGCAAGCTGCCAGGGTTGTCGCGCCACGCTGGCAGGCAACCACCCCGACGTCCGGCAGGTGGTTCCCGAAGGTCTGTCCATCTCGGTGGCGGACATGCGCGCGCTGGTCGTCGGGGCGTCGCGGCGGCCGTCGGCGGGCCGGTGGCAGGTGCTGCTCATCGAAGACGCCGACCGGCTCACCGAGGGCGCGGCCAACGCGTTGCTCAAAGCCGTCGAAGAGCCGCCGCCCCGCACGGTGTTCCTGCTCTGCGCGCCGTCGGACCATCCCGAGGACATCGCGGTGACGCTGCGCTCACGCTGCCGGTCGGTAGGGTTGCGGACCCCGCCCGCCACGGCCATCGCCGACGTGCTGGTGGCGCGCGACGGGTTGGACGTCGACACCGCGCGATGGGCCGCTTCGGTCTGCGGCGGACACGTCGGCCGGGCCCGCCGGTTGGCCACCGATCCGGAGGCCCGGGACCGCCGGGAGGCGGTGCTGCGGGTGCCGACGGCGCTGAGCTCCTTCGCAGACGTGTTCACGCTGGCCGATGAGCTGGTGGGAGCCGCCGAGTCGGAGGCCAGCGGCTTGACTGTGGCTCGCAATGCGGCCGAGACCGAGGAACTGGAGACGGCACTGGGGGCCGGGGGACCCGGGAAAGGCGCCGCGGCGGCCACTCGCGGCGCCAAGGGCGCGATCCGCGAGCTGGAACGGCGGCAGAAGTCCCGGGCTACCCGGACTCAGCGCGACGCGCTGGACCGCGCACTGGTTGACCTGGCCGGCTTTTACCGGGACACCCTGGTCGTCAGCTGGGGCGCCGCGGTGGCCCTGACTCATCCCGACCGTGTGGCTGACGTCACGACCGTCGCCGGGCGGTCGTCGCCGGAGATGTTGCTCCGCAAGCTGGAAGCGGTGCTCGGCTGCCGCGAGGCGCTGGAATTCAACGTCAAACCGCGGATCGCCGTAGAGGCGCTGACCAGCGCGTTGCATAGCGACTAGGGCGGCAGGCACCGGGTGCCGCCCCACCGCTAGGCTGTCGCATCGTTAATCGTGGCGCATCGTTATGCTGGACTGCGCTGTCGGGCACCATCGCCGCCTTAGCTCAGTCGGCCAGAGCAGCTCACTCGTAATGAGCAGGTCCGGGGTTCGATTCCCCGAGGCGGCTCCACCCCTGACCAGCGCAGATGCGCTCGTCAGGCATGTGCCGGGCATCACGAACTGCCACTTCTGTCGCACCCGTCGCTGTGGTCGACCGTATTTCGCACCACCTTTGATCTTGCTGGGGTTGGATGCGTAACTGTGGGTACCAAATGATGCAGATGCGCTTGGTGGGTGGGATGAGCGGTGAATGGCTGATTCCTTCGGCTCCATCAGTGGCGCACGAGCGGTGGGTCACCAGGTGACGGGGTCGGTACAGGGGACCGGCGAGTCGGCTCGGTGCGACCCGGCTGCAAGGAGATTTCCGACCGGGGCTATAGCATCCGTGGTATGGCCTGGGGTACCGTGGAGCTGGAACCGGAGGTCCGCGACTGGTTCGAAGCGCTGAGCGCGACCCAGTTTGCCAAGGCAGTGTTCTATGTTGATCTGCTTGCCGAGCAGGGTCCGCTGTTAACCGAGCCGTACACCCGACAGCTCGACGGGAAGTTGCGGGAGCTGCGGTTCCATCTGGGTGGGCAGGCAGTGCGGGTGACCTACTGGATCGCCTCCGGGCGGCGCATCGTGCTGCTCACGGTGTTCGGCAAAACCCGGATGCGACAGACCCGGGAGATTGACCGGGCCCGGCGGGCGCTACGGCAATGTATTGCCGCCGAGCACACCGTGGACGATGACGGCGAGGAGTGAGGGCGATGTCCGAGCGGCGGTCTGACTGGCAGGAGCTACGCAACCGGCGGATGGCCGAGCCCGGCGCGGCCGACGCTTACGACGCCGCGCGGCTGGCCTACGAACTCGGCTGGCAGGTGCGAGAGCTGCGCGTCCAGCAGGGATTGAGCCAGACTGAGCTAGCCCGACGCGCGGGCATGACCCAGCCTGCCGTGGCGCGATTCGAGGCCGGTGGCACGGTGCCCACGTTGCCCGTCCTCGAGCGGCTAGCCCGCTCGCTAGGGGCCGAGTTGACGGTGCAACTCGCTCCGTCCTCGTCGGTGGCTTGATCGGCCCTGACCTCCGTGACCAAAGTGACCGCGGTGGTGCGGCGTGGAATCAAACGTGGTGCGGACCAGGGTCGAACGGTGCCGCTGGTGCAGCCAAAGGTGTGACAAACCCAACTGTTGTCGCTGGTAGACGCCGTAGTAGGCGGGGTCCGGTCTCCTCGTAATGACAGGTCCGGGGTTCGATTCCCCGAGGCGGCTCCACCGGTCTGGCCTGGGCAAACAGCCGGGTCAGAGCCTACTGTGAAGTGATTTGCGTACTCACCAGCGTCGCCCCGTGCCCTCATGGGATCAATCGTGGTGCGAAATCGGTTGCTGCTCCGCTGGGAGCGTCGCACGACATGAGACTCGGAATGGTCCATGCCGCCGGGGCCTGCGTCCAGTGTTGACTCGTGTGGTACCGAGGGTGGCTAACGAGCGCCTGCTGGAGGGCGGTTAGCTACCCCCGCCGAGGAGTTCGGGTTGCGTCCGACGGTGCCGCCGTCGGCGGTCCGGAGGTGAAGCCGGGGGGGTGTTGCGTTGCGCGAAGTCGGGCAGGCGAGATCGTTAATTCCGGCTGGTTAGATCGCCAGGGCCAGCTCGTCGAAGGCAGCCAGGACCCGGAGATTTACTGTTTCTTCGGTCCCGAGTTCGTAATGGCCGCGGCGGATGTCCTGGATGAAACGCGTGCCTGGCGCAAATCACCTGGGCCGAGCGGAGCCGTTTGAGTCCACGCATCGGTCTCAGTCTGGACTTGAGCCGACCGTGATCGGCTTCGATGGGGTTGTTCGCGTAGTGCTCCATGACATGGCACGCAGAGGGCAGCAGCTCATCGAGCACCCGCGGATACGTAGAAGCTCGATCGGTGCTCACCTCTGCTGGGCGTGGGCCACGCTCGAGGGCGCGGGTGAAGACCTGGCGAGTGGCCGCCAGATCCCGATTCTGTGCGACGAGAACGTCGATGACCTGGCCATACTGGTCGATCGCCCGGTACAGATAGACGCAGCCCCGGCCACTTTCACATAGGTTTCATCGACGAACCACCGATCACCGGGCGCATGCCGGCAGGGCCGGGCCGCATCAACCAGCAGCGGGATGAACCGCTGCACCCAGCGATAGATGGTGACGTGATCCACCGTGATGCCGCGCTCGGCCAGTAACTCCTCAAGATCTCTGTACGACAGGCCGTAGCGCACGTACCAGCGCACAGCCCAGCGCACAGCCACCATGATCACCTCAGACGGAAACCGGAACCCCGCGAAACCAGACCGCCGCGGAGCTACTCGACCAGGGTGGCGACGCATCCTCCCACCCTGCCCGATCCCGTCATCCGTCAACGCAACAGACCCCATCAACACCATCAACACCTACATCACAAAATGGAACCACGACTCAAAACCCTTCACCTGGACCGCGACGGCGAACGACATTATCACCAGGGTCCGACTGATCCACCGGGACTTCAAGAAGCTACTCGACAACAATGACAACTCTCAATAAAGATCTATTCATTACGAGACGCTAGCGAGCTGCTTTGCGTGCGCAGCGAAGTCTGTGAGCACGTCTGGGAGGTATCGAAGATCGAAATGGTCGCGCGTGACCGCGTAATTCGCGTACAATACGTCGGTGGCGGCACTATTGTTTTCCAATAGGTTAGCTACCAGGTCGATGTCCGTGGGGTCATACACCGTCAAGCCCAGGGCCCGTATCTCCTCGAGCACTGGGTAGGGGCCGGCGGCAACGAGTCTCTTGGCTGCGGCGGCTTCGGTGACTGGAAGGCCCCAGCCTTCCCAGGACGAAGGAAGAACGACAAGGTCGCAGGCCGCGTACATGTCGGCTTGATTCGGCGCGTATCCGCGAATCAGACCTGGTGCCTGCAAAACGGCGTGGTTGAGTGGCGGGGGCGTAGGAGATGGGTCTGTGAGCCAGTAGCGCACCGGCCGAGGAGTCACTCTGCTGGCGATCGCATTGGCGAATTCCACAGCGCGCGGGATTTTTTTTCGGGGTGCCTCGACGCGGGCGGGATGCACGATCAGAATCTCGTCGGGCCTGACGCCAAGGGATGCGCGAGTTTGTTCGCGATCTCCACCGTTAGCCAGAGTCTCGATGTCGACTCGGTTGTGGGCCAGTCGTAGCGCGTCGGCGAAAGCGAGTTCGGGCCAACGCATAGCGAACTCCTCATATGTGCAGCGGTTGATCAGGACATGCAGGTGTCGAGGGTCGTGCAGCGGCATACCCTGCTCTGTGACAGCACGCAGCGGCGCGCCCTGCCAGGAAGGGTCGTGGTGCCGCACGATCGTCGGGATCCCGACCGCTAGCGCATGCCTTTCCCAGGCGAGCGAGGCCCTAGGTGCGCTCCACAACGTGCCGGCGTTGTCCAGGACAAGCAGGTGGTGAGTTCGCACGAGTCGCCTGATGGTGTCGTGATCTACTGGGGGTGGCTCGCTGCCGGGCTGATCGGCCCACAAGCCCTTGATCGTGACATCGCTGTCGCGGCGGTCCACAAAGAAGCCGGCGGCCCTGGTGACCTGCCAGCCCAGCCGCTGGAATGCGCCGTCCCACTTAGCGGCTTCGATGCTGACTCCGTCGTATCCCCCGAGGCGATGGGAGACTAGACATACTCGCCCGGCGATTTCTACCTCCTCATTCAACTCGGCCGGTCAGGAGCACAAGCCAACAGCCAGGCGCCCCGTGGGGATTTTACGCCCTAACGTCCTTTGGCAAGATCGATCACCGTTGGCCGCACCTGTTCGCCGCGTAATGGTTCATGGGCTCGTCAGCAGGGTGGTGGAGAGTAGGGCAGCTCGGGCAGGTAGCGGTGCCAGTCAGTCGGGGTGAGGGAACCTTGGGTTGTTGTGCAGATCCGCTGTATTGCGTGGTCGAGGTTCAGGTCCCAGATCATGGCGGTACCGTCCCAGCTCGCGGTGGCTAGGGAATTGCCGGCGGGGGCGAACACAACGGCCTTTACCTCGCTGGTGTGCCCGGCGAGGGGTTCACCGACCGGCGCCGGGTGGTATGGATCGGTCAGATCCCAGAGTCGCGCTGTCCGGTCCACGCTTCCTGAGGCCAGGGTGTGACCGTCGGGGCTGAACGCGACGCTAACCACGATCGCGGAGTGGCCGGTGAGTGAGCCCAACTGGAGCGGGTGGGCGCGGTCAGTCACGTCCCACAGCCAGACCTGTTTGTCCTCCCCGGTAGCGGCGAGAATTCGGCCGTCGGGGCTGAGAACGGCCTGATAGACCTGTCCGGCATGTGGATCGAGTGGGACCCCGATCGAAGTTGGGCGGGCGGGATTAGTCATATCCCATAGGCGCACTGTGCCATCGCTGCTGGCGGTGACAAGTAATCTACCATGATCGCCGAACACAATCGAATTCACGTAGCCTTGGTGGTCAGTAAGCGCCGTGCCGAGTGGCGCGGGATCCCCTGGATTGGTGATGTCGAGGAACTGGACGGTCTTATCGGTGTCGGTGGTGGCAAGAGTGCGGCCGTCTGGGCTGAAGGCGACTGGGTCGGCATATTGGTTGTGCTGATCGATGGGCCGACCGATCGGCGTCGGGTGATGGGGATCGGCGACATTCCACAGCCGCACGGTGTGGTCGGCGCTTCCGCTGGCGAGAAGACGGCCGTCCGAGCTGAACGCGACGCCGTATATCGCCCCGATGTGCCCAGACAGTGCGGAGCCCAATGGGGTGGGCTGGGTCAGCTTCGACACATCCCAGAGTCGAACCGTTCTGTCCTTGCCGCCGGTCGCGAGGACTCGCCGGTCGGGGCTGAATGCGACCTGTTCGACCAGAGAGCGATGACCAACCAGGACCGTGGCCGGCAGGGACCAGAGCAGCGTCGTGCCGTCCTCCCCACCAGTCACCAACGTTCTGCCGTCCGGAGTGAAGGCCGCAGCCAGGACGCCACCGATCCGGGTTGCGAGGCGTTCTCCGATGGGCGTTGCTCGCTCTGGGTTGGTGACGTTCCAGAGTCTGGCTGTTCCGTCTTCGCTGGCGGTGGCGAGCGTTTGGCCGTCAGGGCTGAACGCTACCGACCACAGTGGGCCTTGATGGCCAGTGAGTGGCAGACCGATAGGCGTTGGGTGATTGGGGTCGGTCAGGTTCCACAGGCGGGCGCTCTTGTCGTCGCTTCCCGTGGCCAAGAGGCGGCCGTCAGGACTGAACGCTACCGAATGCACCGGCTCGGCGTGGCCGGTCAGGGACGTTTGGATTCGGATTGGGCGGGCGGGGCTGGTGAGGTCCCACAGGTGGGCGGTGTTGTCGTCGCTTCCCGCGGCGAGCAGGTGGCCGTCGGGGCTGAAGGCGACGGTGCGGACAATGCCGGTGTGTCCGGTGAGCGGTTCGCCTTCGGCTGCCGGGTGGGTGGGGACGGTTAAGTTCCAGAGTCGCACAGTGTGGTCGTCATTGGCCGTGGCCAGGATGTGGCCGCCGGGACTGAACGCGAGCAGGGAGATGGAGCCGTTGTGGCCGTTGAGTGTGGGCAGTGGCTGCGGGTGGGCTGGGTCAGTGACGTTCCAAAGGTGGACAGTGCCGTCGCCGTTGGATGCGGCCAGGGTGTGACCATCGGGGCTGAATCGGGCGGCGCTGACCCAGCTGGCGCCGGCGTCGAGGGAGGCGAGCGGGGTGGGTTTGTCGGTGAGATTCCAGAGCTGGACGGTATGTCCATAGCTGGCGGTGGCCAGCGTGTGTCCGTCGGGGCTGAACGAGGTGTCGTAGATGGCTCCATTGGGCGCTGGCAGGGCTCGCGCCAGGGGGGCGTTCTGGGTCGAAAGCAGCCGGCCGATGACTTCACGGTCGGCGGGACGCATGCGGTGGGCGATGAGGTCGAGCTGGGCGGCCAGAGACGGGTCAGTGGCGATGAGCCGGTCCGCTTGGGCAACCACATCGGCAAAGCGGGCGTCGTCTCGTTGGTTGCTGGCGACCACCGCGAAGATGCCTGCAACCAGGCCGGAGACCATCACCAGCGCGACGCCGGCGCGCAGTCCCCATGTGCGTCGTCGCCGAGCTCGAATGGAAGCAGCAAGAAACCGCTTGGCGAGTTCGGAGATGTCCTCACGTTCGGCCAGCCGTTTCCGAATGGTCTCGAGCCGGGCGCCTCGATAGAGCAGATGAGGGTCGCGGTCCTGGTCGTCCCAGCGGAGCGCGTCTTCCTCCAATGCCTGGGCGAGTAGGAGACCTTCGCGGTTTCGATCAATCCACCGCCGTAGTCTCGGCCAGGCCCGCAGCACAGCCTCGTGCGTGATCTGCACACACTCTGCGTCCATGCTCACCAGTCGCGTCCTGGTCAGCACTTCGAGTGCACGCTCGGCGGCCGCGCGGTTAGCGGCCTGCTCCAACAGGCGCTGCTTGGTGCTACGTCGGCGGGTGTCTTGGGTGTCCTCAGCGATGCGGGTCAGCGCTAGGAGCACCCCCAGCGCGGCGGTTTGACCAGCAGGGTCCAGACCGGCCCATGCCCGCTCGGCGGTGGCTTCCACCGCACCGTGGATACCGCCGGCGGCGCGATAACCTGCGACGGTCAAACGGGCCGCTCGACGGTGCTGCCAGGTCGCCCGCAGCGCGTGCGACAGCAGCGGCAACACGCCTGCCTCGTAAGTGCCACTCTCCCCGGCGTGAGAGCGACCTGCGCGCAGGCCCGCGTCTTGGTGCAACAGTTCGACCAGTCCAGGGTCGACGCGCAACCCGGCCGCTTTCGCCGGACCGGTGATCGCGTCTCGCAGCTGCGGAACCGTCATCGGCCCCAACAGCATCTGCCGGTCCTGCAACGCTTCCGCGAGGGCCGGGTAGTCGAGGCACTGACGGTAGAAGTCGGCACGTATGCCGAGCACCACCAGCGCAGTTGTCGAAGTGGCAAGGGAGGACGGCGTCGCCGCCGTCCGCAGAGCTTCGATGAAAACCCGCCGAGCCCAGTGGTTCTGGCATAGCGTGAATAGCTCTTCCAGCTGGTCCACGACCAGGATGACTCGGGCGCCAGGGCCTGCCTCCGCTTCGGCATACGAACTGATCGCGGCATGCACCCGTGCCTGGAACGTGCCCGCGTGATCTCCACCCGGCCCGAGCCACTCAACGGGCGACTTCTCGCCCTGATCAAGATCGGTGGCCTCGGTGAGGGCTGCGGCCAAGGGTTGTATCTGCGTGGCCAGCTCTCGAAGTGGGTCCTCACCAGGGGTGATGCACACGATCGGCCAGCTCTTTGAACCGGCGGCCGGCAACTCACCTTTCCGAATGCTCGGGATTAGACCGGCGCGCAGCAATGAAGACTTACCTGCTCCGGACGCTCCGATCAGCATGACTAACCCGCCGCCGTCCAGCGCCGCAGCCAACCGATCAAGCAATGCCTCGGTCGCGGCCTCTCGCCCGAAGAACCAGCCCGCGTCCTCCTGCCGAAACATCGCCAGACCGCGATAAGGACATGTGCCCGCGACATCCACACGGGTTGACCGTGCACTGGTTCCCTGGACGACGTGGAGTGCTGCTGACCTTTGGTCGGCAGGTTTGCTGAGCGCCTCACACCAAAGCGACTGCCACGCATTGAGGTCATACAGTCCCTCGACAGCCGCTGCAGGCCGCCGCTTGCGGGCCTCGCCAACCAGGATTCTGAGAACAGCCGCCAAAGCACTGAAACGCGCCGGAACATTCTGCCCGTTTCGCCAGTCACTGATTCGCTGACCAGAAACCCGCACGATCCGACCCCGCTCGTCCACTGCGTTCACCGCAGCGACCGACGCGACTACCTGCTTCAAGGGAGGATTTCCAGCCTCGGCGTATAACCGCGTGAACCGATCAGCGAAGTCAGCACGCGCCTGCTCCCCCAACGCTTGTACCTCCTGGCGCCGCTACCCCGGCCTCGAAGGCCCTAGTCCAGGAAAATCAGTTCATCCGCGCGGTGAGTAACTGTACCGGGCGACGTCTGGTTGTGGTTGCTGTCAGCATCGCTGCTTGCTCCCGTGGTCCAAGGTTTCCGGACCGGGAAACTCGTATGGCTTCCTGAACAGGCGGTTCAGGTAGGCCACGCGTTCCGTGCTGTCCGTGTTGCGCACCCGTTGCAACGCTGTCGATCTAGCAGCTCGCAGCACGGCCGGTGAAGCACAGTGTGGACGCACGTCCAGCGATGAGAATTTCACGCACCCGGTTCGGAGTATCACCGCTGACCCACCGCCGTAGGAGGGCACTGTGAACCAGCACGAACTGCGTCGCCTGTGTCGCGGTGTGTTGAGGGATTTCAACATCAGCTCACCCGTGGACGCGCAGCTGCTCTGCGAGCGGCTGGCACGGGCCCGCGGCCGGGAGATCAGGTTGATCGCCCGGGACCTGCCGTGCTCCGCGGCATTCGGCGCTCTCGTACCAATGCCGACCAGGGACCTCATCATCTATCCACGGCGGATAGCACATCCGTACCGGCAGCACATCATCTTTCACGAGCTTATGCACCTCATCCGGGGACACGGCTCCGCTAGCGGCCCCAGGAAACTGTTTGTGTGCGGTCGGCCACCCGGCAATCCTCCTGGCGTGAAACATCGGCAGAACTTGTGCGATGACTGGCAGGAATGGGAAGCCGAGACAGGAGCGACCATCCTCGCAACATAAACCGGTGAACGCACTCGCCCGGCATCGCACGTCACAACTGCTGAGCGCGGAATCGAGCGCATTTCGAGGTTCATACCGGTTCAGACCCATCCGTGATCGGTCGCAATCCGGACCAGCTCCACCCGGTTGCGGACTCCGCACTTGGCCATCAGGTTCGAGGTGTAGTTGCGCACCGTGCCATCGGAAAGGTAGAGCCTTAAAGCGATCTCTTTGACCGAAGCGCCCTGCGCGATCAGCCGGACCACCTCCAACTCCCGGTCGGTCACCGGGATCCGCTCCTGTTCCAGCGCAGCGACCGCCAACGTTGGGTCCACGATCCGCCGGCCCGCAGCGACCGCCCGGATGGCGCCGATGAGCTCGTCGGCCGGAGCATGCTTGACGATGAAGCCGCGGGCGTGCGAACGCAGGGCGCGCTGGAGGATGCCGGGCTTGGCCAGAGCAGTCAGCATGAGGCACGCGCACTCCGGCACAGCGTCGTGGATCTGCGCGCATGCCGTGATCCCGTCCCCGCCCGGCATGTCGATGTCCAGCACCGCGACATCCGGGCGCAGCCTGGTGACCAAGGTGACCGCCTCGTCGCCCTGACCCGCCTCGCCGACCACTTCGAGGTCATCCTCCAGCTTGATCAGCGAGATGAGCGCGGAACGGACCATGGTCTGATCCTCGGCGAGGATGATCCGGATGGCCGGGGCACTGGCTGCGAACTTGCCGTCATTCACCTGCTCAACGATAGGCGCTCCGATCTTCGCGCCGGCGCTGGAGGAGCTCAACAAAAGGTGGACGCGCGGTCGGCGATCTCGTCCTTTTGCGTACGCCCAGAACTGGCCCAAGTGCCGAAGACGCTGGCCAAAGGTGTTTGAGAGAGTCCTTTACAGGCGCCGAATGGGCGGGGAAGAAACCCTCGCTCAGCACTAACCGACGTCATCGGCGCTGAGGAGATCACCGAAGAAAGGCCGCCCACATGGACCGCAACGCTCTCGAAATCACCACCGAGGACCTCACCATCGAGGAACTCGACGAGGTGGCCGCCGCCGACAGCGCGGGGACGGCTTCCACCGCCTCCACTCCCGTCAGCACCGCCGCCTGCATCGGCTGTGCCAGCTTCTGATCCACCCAGAGTCACTCACCACCGAACCGCTGACCGAGAGGAACCATCATGACACCCGAGAGGCCGGCCGTCGCTGAACTCGACGACCTCACCTTCGAGGAGTTGGACGAGGTGACCGGTGCCGACACCGCCAGCACCGCCGGAACCGTCAGCACGCCGGCCACCATCGGCACGGCCGCGTGCCTGAACTGCTTCTAAGCCTTCTCACCCCGTGAGCGGCCGGTGCCGGTGCCATTCGGTCGGCACCGGCACCGGCACCACCCCACTGAACCGAGATCCCGTAACGGATGGCCACAGATGGACCCGCTGACCGCAGATGTGCTTCGCTTCGTCGGCAACCCGAACTCACAGCCGGTGGGCGACACCACGCTGTTCGCCAGGTTGGTGACCCAGAAACCGCTCCTGCGCGCCGGCAGCGTCTGGATCGCCTCCCGGCACGATCTGGTGAGCCGGCTCGCCCGGCACCCTCATTGCGTTCTGCGGATGCCGGACCGGTGGCAGGCCACCCGGCCACTCAATCCCGCTGTCAGCACCTTCCTGGAGGGGCTGATGCCGATCCAGCCGCCCGATGATCACCAGCGGTTGCGCCGGCTGGTGGCTGGCCAGTTCAGCGCGCGTTCGGTCGCCGGCCTGCGCGGGATCGTGCAGGGGATCGTGGACGAACTACTCACCGGCCCCCTGCAGCGCGGGGGCTGCGAGGTCATCGAGGAGGTTTGCATCCAGCTCCCGGTCTACACAACCACCGCCATGCTGGGCCTTCCCGACTCCGACCGGTCACTGGTGCTGCGCTGGGTCCGGACCGTGAACAGTCAGGTCGTCGACGAAGTCAGCGGCCGGGTCGGCGGCCGGATGGGCGGCCGACCCGGCGCGTCGACGACGGATCCGAGTTTCGGTCTCGCCGACATGATGACCTACATCGAAGACCTCGTGCGCGCCCGCACTCGCTGCCCGGGGGACGACCTCATCTCGCGGCTCGCTGCGCAGTCCTCGGCCCAGGACGGCCGCCTTTCCCGCGACGAGCTGGTGTCCATGGTGCTCATGCTGCTGATGACGGGCATCGACACTGTCGGCAGCGGGCTGTCGAATGTTCTCCTGGCGCTGTCCCAGCACCCCGACGTCTGGCGACAGGTCGTCGAGGACCCCCGACACTGCGCCGCCGCCTACACCGAGGGCCTCCGGCTGCTTCCGGCACTGCCGATGATGGGCCGCATCGTGGAGACCGACATCGATCTCGGTGGAGTGATCATCCCCGCGGGTAGCACCGTGCTGTTGATGTACGGTGCTGCGAACCTCGACCCCGCGGCGTTCCCCGACCCGCTGCGTTTCGACTTCAGTCGCAGCGGGTCGGCCCACCTGGCATTCGGACACGGTCCGCACTTCTGCCTCGGGGCGGGGCTCGCGGTCCTCCAGGGTGAACTCGTGCTCGCCGCCCTGGTTCGGCACGCGCCGGAATTCGAGGTCCTGGAGGTCGGCGAACGCCGGGCCGAGGCGGCCTTCCACAGTCCCGCAACGATGCGGGTGCGCCTGGTGCCCCCGGTATCGGCCCCAGTGATACCGGCTGCAGTGGGGAACTGAGCGGTGGCACGCTCCCACTCCTCGTCGGCGACGCCACTGATCATCCAGGCCGAGGAGGCCGACTGCGGGCCGGTGTGCCTGGGTATCGTGCTTGCCCACCGCGGGGTCAGCGTGCCAGTGGCTACACTGCGCAGTGCCTGCGGCGCGTCCCGGGACGGCTCGAGCGCCGCGGACCTCATCCGGGTCGCAGCGGCGCACGGCTTCGATGCGCGAGGAATCCGGATCAACATCGCCGCCGACCCGGAAACCGTGCTGCGCGTGATCGAGAAGCCGGCGATTGTCGTACTGCGGGGCAGCCACTTCGTAGTCCTGGAACGGGTCGGCGACGACCACACAGTGGCGATCAATGATCCCGCTCGCGGCCGTGACGTGCGCTCCTTTGCTGAGTTTCTCGCCGAGTTCAGCGGGGTGATCCTGCTGATCACCGGGAAGGCCACGGGCCCGGCTCCACCCCGACGGCGACCCTGGGTGTCGACCTGCATCCGCTGGCTGGCGCCCGCCCGCGGCACCGTGGCTCTGGTCGTGCTGGCGGGTCTGGGTCTCGGTCTGCTGGGCGCGTCGGAAGGCGTGTTGCTGGCCCGTGCCGGGGTGGCGGTCGCGGCAGGTCAGCCCGGCCGGATCGGGGTGTTGGCGGCGTTGGCAGCCGGTATCGCGCTCCTCGCGTCGGCCCTGGCCCATGGGCAGCGCCGGCTGCTGAACGCGGTGCCACCCACCGTGTCCGCGCACCGGTCACGCGAGCTGCTCGAGACGATCCTGACCGTTCCCGGCTCCTTCCTGCAGCGGCGCCCGCTTGCGGCACTCATGACGCAGATCCAGTTCGTCAAGACCGCCGCCGTTGTGCTCCCGCACCGGGTGGTCCCACTGCTCTCCAGCGTGGCGCTGCTGCTGCCCCTCGGCACGGCGCTCGCCCTGCTCTCGCCGTCCGCGCTGGGCCTAGCCGCTGCCGGCGCCGCCGCAGCAGCCGCGCTGCGGGCCGCCGGAGACCGCCGCGCCGCGCCCGCCCAGCTGATGCTCACCGGCGAGTTCGCGCACTGTTCCGGCCTGGCCCGCGCCGCACTGTCCCGGCGGGCGGCGATGCACGCGGAAGCGTCGGACGCCGACCTGTTCGCCGATCTCTGCGCCCGGCTGGATCGGGATCGCCGGACCCGGGACTCGGTGGCGGCCCGGCTGCGACCCTGGCACCCGGCCGCAACCGCCGTGGAGCTCGTCGTCTCGGTCGGCGGCTGCGGGCTCCTCGCGGCGATGGCCTTCGCCAGCGGGTCCCCGTCGGCCGTCGGTGCGCTGGCCGTCGTCGGTCCCTTCCTGGTGCACGTCCGCTCCGCGATCGACCTGCTGCGGGAGCTCCCCGAGTTCATCGCCCGCTTCGCGGTTCTCGACGACCTGCTCACAGCACCCCGGGAGCCTCGCTACCTTGGCATAGCGGGTCGGGCGCACACCCGCCGGTTGCGCGGCGGGATCGAGCTGGTGGGACTCGCCGCCGGGTACACCTCGAACCGCTCCCCGCTGCTCGACGGGATGAGCGTGCGGATCGAGCCCGGTCGCCGGGTGGTGTTGCTCGGCGCGCCGGGCGCCGGCGCGTCAACGCTGCTGCGGGTGCTGGTCGGCGCCTTGGATCCGCTGCGCGGGCGGGTACTGTTCGATGATCTGCCAGTTGCGGAGATCCCGCGGGCAGTCTTGCGGCGTTCCCTCGGGTACGTACCGCAAACCCCGTGCCTGTTCCCCGGCACTGTAGCCGACAACGTCACGCTGTTTGACGATTCGATCGCCGGCGATGCCGTCGCAC
Source organism: Pseudonocardiaceae bacterium (assembly GCA_036009255.1). Classification (GTDB taxonomy): domain Bacteria; phylum Actinomycetota; class Actinomycetes; order Mycobacteriales; family Pseudonocardiaceae. The sequence continues at coordinate 16,627 of DASYMC010000022.1, read as the reverse complement.
GTGCCCTGCGTGATGCGTGCCTGGAGGACGTGATCGCGCTCCGCGGTGGACTGCGGAGCGCGGTGGTAGCACCCGACGGGCAGAACCTCGCGGGTGGTGAGCGCTGGCGGTTGGCGCTGGCCAGGGCGTTGGTCCAGGACCCGTCGGTGCTCGTGCTGGATGAGCCGGCCGGCCGGGTCGATCCAGCATTGGCTGCGCGCATCGACGGTGCACTCCGCCGCCGGGGGGCGACGACGGTGATCGCCACTCGGGACGCCTCCTTCGCCGGCCCGCACGACCTCGTCCTCGTGCTCAAGGGTCGTCGCCTCGTCCCACGGCCGGTGCCCCGGTGACCGGTGTGCTTGCTCTCGCGCGGGTGCGTTACGGACAGCTCGCGGTGATGCTGGCCGGCGGTGTGCTCGCGGCCGCAGCGGCCGCCGCGGTGCCCGTGGTGGTGGCGTGGGCGCCTCCGCGGCACCTGGTGCCTGCGCTCGGAGCCCTCGCCGCAGCCGGGATCGCTATCGCAGCACTGCTCGCCGCCCGGGACCGAGCGGCGAGCACCGTGCACAGCGATCTGCAAGCGGCGTTGGATCCGGCTCTGTGGAAGCGCGTGCTCGACCCAGAGCCCGTCGGCTTGCGAACCTGGACGCCGGACGCGCTCGTGAGCGCCGCGAACTTGGCGCCCCGGCTGCGGACCCTCACCGCGGCGGCGGTGCTGGAGGGCATGCTCGCCCTCACCATGGCCGTTGCCACGGGGGTCGTCCTAGCGACCATGGGTATCCAGCTCGCAATCGCCGAAGTGTCGGCGATTGCGGTGATCGTCGCAGCGTTATGGGTGGCGGCCTGGGCTGGCACCCGAGACAGCGGCCCGGACCCGGCGGATTCCGGCGCGTTGCTACGCGCTGTCCTCACCGGGATCGACGAGATCCATCTCGGTGCCAGGGAACGCGCGATGCTGGAGCTGCTGGCACGTCCCACCCCGTCCGGGCCCGCGGAGCGCGCCGCAGAACGCCTCGCGGCGGCGAGCGCGCTCCGGCCGCTGCTGCTGGCCGGCGTGCTGACCGCCATCTGGTTCGCGGATGCCGCTCCGGCCGGGCTGCTGGCCGCAAGCGCTGCCGTGGTTCTGCTCAGCGTGGTGTTCGGGCGCGCCGACCAGGTGGCCCGGTCGGTGCTCGTCGTGGGCGCCGACGCGCTGCGCCACACCCAAGATGTATTGCGGGGCTCAGCCCACCCACCACGAGCGCAGGTCCAGCCCGGAGAGCTGACCGGGGCGGTGGCGGTTGCGTCGGTGTCTCTGCACCACGACGGTACCCACCGCCCAGCGCTGGATCGGGTGTCACTGCAGATCGCACCGGGTGAATTCGTCACCGTCGTCGGTGCCTCGGGATCGGGGAAATCCTCGCTGCTGCGGTTGATCGCGGGGCTGGAGGCGCCTACCGAGGGCGAGGTACGCCTCAACGGGACACCGCTGCCAGAGCTGGCCCTCGACGCGGTGCGTGCCCAGGTCGGTCTGGTCGGACAGGATGCTGATGCGCCCCGCGGTACCATCCGATCGGTAATCCTTGGCACCGCGGAGTGCGACGCCGACGATCGTGCCTGGGACGCGCTCCGAGAGGTGGGCCTGGCGCAGGAGATCCAGCGGCTACCCATGGGTCTGTCGACCATCGTCTCCGGCGGTGCGGTCGGCTTCGCCGCAAGCCAGCTGGCCCTGATGCGGCTCGGCCGGACGCTGGCCCGCCACCCCCGCCTGTTGCTGCTCGATGACGCCTTCGGCGTCCTGGACGAACCCGCCCGGACCCGGCTGCGCGAACACCTCCAGCAGTTGACGATCACCCGGATCGTCGTCACCTACTGCCCGCAGCTCGCACGTGCCGCCCATCGCGTCGTCGTCCTCGACGAGGGCGCGGTCGTGGAGACCGGGCCCTTCGACACTCTCCTAGCCGCGGGCGGTGCGCTCGCCGAGCTGTTCGATTCAGAAAGCCCGTGAAGGGGGAGCAATGCCAACCACTGTTCGGTTCAAGCGGTTCCTACGCTCTGATGTCCTCGGCGGTGACGGTGTCTACCTGACCTCCGAACGGACCACGCAGTTCCGGCTGCAGGGCAGGCTGGTCGAGCGGATGGCACCGCTGTTGACCGGCAAGCACAGCCGGGCCGAGGTCGTCGACGCCCTCATCGAGGACTTCCCCGCGGCCCGGGTGAACGCGACGCTGGACCGGTTGCTCGCCAGCGGGCATGTGGTGGAGGTCGATGCCGGTGCGGATCCCCGCGCCGGCGGCTTCTGGGAGATGCACGGTCTGGACGGTGACGCCGCGTTGGGCGCGGTGGCCGCAGGCTGGATCGATCTGATCCGCATCGGCGAAGTGATCGATGAGGGGTTCACCGAGACAGCGGCCGCGGCCGGGCTGAGCGTAAGCTCCGAGGCCTCCGCCCTGGCGGTCGTTCTCGTCGACGACTACCTCAACCCGGAACTCGCTAACCGCAACCGCGATGCGCTGTCGACCGGGCAACCCTGGCTGCTCGCCAAGCCGGTCGGCGGGATGATCTGGGTTGGACCGATCTTCGAGCCCGGCCGGACGGCCTGCTGGTACTGCCTCGCCGAGCGGCTGAACGCCAACCGGATAGTGCAGAACTACCTTGCGCAGCGCACTGGCATCCTCGCCCCCCGGGTGACCGCGCTCGCTGACCTGGCCGCGACCAGGCGGCTGGGCGTACAGCTCACGGTGCTGCACGCGCTCACCTGGCTGGCGGGCGGCCAGCTCACCAGCGAGCCGATGACCGGGCCGGACGCCGGTAGCGGGTTCCGGCGGACCGAGGTGATCACATTCGACACCGTCACTCTGGCGCAGCAGCGGCACGTGCTGACCCGGCGGCCCCAATGCCCGGCGTGTGGGGATCCGGGGCTGCAGGGCCGGCTGCAGCAACGGCCGGTCCGGTTGGTGAGCCGACCCAAGGTCGGAATTGGCGACGGCGGCCACCGGGCACGCGCACCTGAGGCGTTACTCGCCGAGTACGAGCCGCTGATCAGCCCGATCACCGGGCCGGTCAAGCAGCTGATCAAGATGCCGATGGCCCTGCCGGGCCTGCACACGTATAACGCCGGGCAGAATTTCGCGGTGCCGATGGGGCACGTGTCCGACCTGCGCGCAGGGCTGCGCAGCGCGGCGGCTGGAAAGGGGATGAGTGACGTCCAGGCCCGGGCGTCGGCGATCGGCGAGGCCATCGAACGCTACAGCGGGCTCTACCGGGGCGACGAGGCGCACATCGTCGCCTCGTACGCTGAGCTCGGACCCGATCGGTCGATCGCACCGAATGAGCTGCACCAGTTCAGCGACGCCCAATTCGCCGCCCGGAACGAGTGGAACGCGCGGGGCTCACACTTTCAGCGCGTGTGCGACCCGTTCGGCCCGACCGAGGAGATCGACTGGACCCCCGTCTGGTCGCTGACCCAGCAGCGCACCCGGTACCTGCCGACGGCGAGCCTCTTCTTCGGCTACCCGGTCCGACCCGGCAACCGCTATGCCGGCGCCGACTCCAACGGATGCGCCGCCGGGACCAGCATCGAGGACGCGATCGTGCAGGGCTTCATGGAGCTCGTGGAACGCGACGGGGTCGCGATCTGGTGGTACAACATGCTCCGTCGCCCGGCGATAGACCTGGCGAGCTTCGAGCACCTGTACTTCACGTCCTGGCAGCAGCGCTACCGAGAGGCCGGCCGCGAGACCTGGGCGCTGGACCTCACCACTGATCTGGGTATCCCGACAGTGGTGACGGTGTCCCGCAGGGTCGACAAACCCATCGAGGACCTGCTCATCGCCTTCGGCGCGCACTTCGACGTCCAGGTCGCCATCGCCCGGGCGATGACCGAGATGAACCAGTTCCTGCCGGCCGTGCTGCATGTGGCAGCCGGATCGGAGCACAGCACCGGTCCGGACGGTTACGCGTTCCCCGACCCCGACCAGGTTCGATGGTGGCGCACAGCGACCGTAGCCAACCAGCCCCACCTGCGCCCGGCACCTGGTCGGCCCCGCACGGCAACGGACTACACCGACCGCAGCACCGCCGACCTCGCCGAGGACGTCCGGGTTGCCCAACACGCCGTCGAACAGGCCGGCCTGGAAATGCTGGTCCTCGACCAGACCCGGCCCGATATCGGGCTTCCCGTGGCCAGGGTCATCGTGCCGGGGATGCGGCACTTCTGGACCCGGTTCGCACCCGGTCGCCTCTACGACGTCCCGGTCCGGATGGGCTGGCTCGACGCACCGAGGGCTGAGGCCGACCTCAACCCGATCGCGATGTTCCTGTGAGGACGGCCATGACGACCTTGCTCCGGTTCCGATCCGACACCGTGCTGCACCCCCGTGATGGGGCACTGCGGCTACTCAGTCCGGTCGGCGCGGTGGCCGTGCGCGGCGTCGCACCGGCGGTGATCACGACGCTGCGCGAGCTCACCGAGGCACCCGCGGCATTGGCCGAGTGCGCAGCGAAGTTGTCGCCGGCGCAGGCGGCCCAGCTACGGCACATCGTGGCTCGAGTCGGGCCGCTGTTCACCAAGTACATCCATCTGGATGGCCGGACGCTGGTGACAGTCGACGTGACCGCCCGCGGCGCGCATTACGAACCCAGCACCGTGCCGGTGAGCGCCACGCTGCGGCTCTCGTCGTTCGCCCTGCTTCGATCACACGAGGGCACCCTCGTCCTGGAGTGCCCGCTCGTCCGGCACCGGGTGCGGCTGGTAGACCCCGCAGCCGCGGCGCTGGTCGCCATGTTGGGTGCGGCACGAACCAGCGCCGAGCTCACCGCGGAGCTCGCCGGCCGGCTCCCTGCCACCGCGGTCACCACCCTGCTGGAGCACCTGCTCGGCGCCGGATTCATCGAGGTCGGCCAGCCCGGCACAGAGTCGGTAGCGTTTGTCTCCGACAGTGATCCCGTCCTGCGGCAGTGGGACTACCACGACCTGCTCGTGCACTCCCGGGCCCGCAGCGGGCGCTTCGACCAGCCATTCGGCGGGATCTTCCCGTATCGGGGGCAGATCCCGCCGCAGCCCGCCGTGAAGCCTCCGCCGGACGGGCCGCGGATCGCGCTGTACCGGCCATCGCTTGAGGATGTGCTCGCCCGGGATCCGCAGCTGACGACCGTGATAGAGGGCCGGGCGTCGGTCCGGCAGTACGCGCCGGAGCCGCTCACTGTGGAACAGCTCGGCGAGTTCCTCTACCGAACAGCGCGGGTCCGGGCCAGCTTCGGGCCCTCGGAGCTGACCCCGTACGAGGCGACGACCAGACCATACCCGTGTGGAGGTGCCGCATACGAGCTGGAGCTGTACCTCACTGTGCAGCGCTGCGCAGATCTAGCGGCCGGGGCGTACTACTACGACCCGGTGGGACACCGCCTAGTACTGCTCGGTGCCGAGCCGGCGGATCGGGCGGCGATGCTGCACACGGCGTCGGTGGCAACCGGGATGCAGGCAGACCCGGATGTGCTGATCACCATGACGTCGCGGTTTCAGCGGCTGTCGTGGAAATACCGGGCTATCGCCTATTCGGTCAGCTTGAAGCATGCCGGAGTGCTGTACCAGACCATGTATCTGGTCGCTACCGCGATGGGGCTGGCGCCTTGCGGTCTGGGCAGCGGGAACGCCGACCTCGCCGCACGCACGTTCGGGCTGGATTACCTGCGCGAGTCCAGCGTCGGTGAGTTCATCCTCGGCAGCAGGCCGATGCCTGCCTTCGACGCCGCGCCGGTGGCACTCCCGGAGGGCTGGCAGCCGGTGAACGACTCGCAGTGGGGCGAGGTCGCGCAGGCCACCCTACGTGCCATCCGGGGGGCCGGGCGGTGATGGCCGGGATCCCCGATGTCGGCACCGTCCCGAGATCGACCACCGCGATGCCGCGAGTGGCCGGTGTTGTCGTGGTGCGGGCGAGTGGACTGCCTGTCACCGCGATCGACGACTTGGCAGCTCCGGACACCATGCGTGCCCTTCGGGAGGCCGGCGAGCATGAGCAGGCCGCCGCCGCGCTGGCCGGCACCCTGTCCGAGGGCCTGTACCGTGCCGTACCCACGATCCCCGATCAGCCGACCCGGCGCGCCGCGGTGGCACTGCGCCGCGACATTCACAATGGACGTTGGTCGCGGCAATCGGGTGCCGGGGTGCGCGCAGTATCCCCGGCCTTACTCGTTGCGGTGGCCGAGGACCTCGCCCGGTGGGCGAAGCTGATCCAGCTCGTCGGGGAGCGGCGCTCCGCAGCCGCCGGATACTTCGAAACCGAGACCGAGCATTCGCTCAAGGCGATGCACCGCCACCTCACCGGCGCACGGGTCGCTCGCGGACTCGCCATGGCCAGCCCCGCGTTCACCGAACGACTCCTGGCCGAGCCGCTACGCGGCGGACCGGACTCGCGGGTGGTCCGGACCGCGACGGCCTACCTGACCAGGACCGCCCTGAAGACTAGCCCGTTCAGCACCTTGACGACAGTTGGCGTCACCGCATTCGGAGCACACTCCGGTTCTGCCCTTCCTCGGTCAACCCTGCCCGGGTCAGCGCTGTCCACCCGGGAGATCTGCTCCGCGCGGCCACTGGCGGTGACGCTCCTGCTGGCCTGCATGCGGCATGCCGCAGCCGCAGGGACGCTGGAGCTGGCGGGGGTGGAGGGGCTGCGCCGAGTGGACGGCCGTCCCTACGCTGTCCTGCCGTCCCGGGTGGTTCTGCCGCACACCGCAGCGCGGGTAGACGAGCTCACCGGCTGCGAGGGCTGCGCCTGGGCACTGGCGGCCCTGCCCACCGAACCGGTCCAGCTCGCTGAGCTCCTCACCGGCACTGGGGTGCTGGCCGAAGCCGGATTAGCGGTCATCCGCAGGCTGCTCTCGGCTGGTGTACTGCAACCGGTGCTGCCGTACCCGAGCGGCACGGTCCGAGACTTCGCCGCACTCGCGCGCTGGGCACGAACCCGAGTCCCTGCCCTACCGGCCGGCGTCCCCGACGCGCTCGGACGGCTGGCCGCCCAGGAGGAGGTCATCGCCGGTGACGCCGCGGCGTCAACGCGTGTTGCCGCGGTCACCGCCGCGCGAGCCGCCGCCAGCGACGCGTTCAGCACACTTGATCAGCCCGAGCCGGTCTGGCTTCAGGCGCTACCGCTGTTCCACGAGGTCGACGCCGGTCAACCGACCGGCCCGCGGACCCTGCCCGCAACCGTGCAAGAGGACCTCATCGAGGCGGCACGGTGGTTGGTCCCGCTCACCTGGCGGCACCCCAGCTACGACGTACTCGTCCGCGGCTTCGTCCGCCGGCATGGATTTGGTGCGGCCGGGGTCGACCTACTCGAGTTCCTCTACGCGTTCCTGGCTGGGACGACGACGAGCGCCCGCACGGCACTACCGCCGTCGCCGGACGTCGGCACCGCACGCGACCCGGCTCGGCTGCACGGGGACCTCACCCTCGGACCCGCATCGCACACCATCTTCTTCCAACTCGCCGCAGCCTCGCCGGAGCAGGTCGCCGCAGGCGCGCACCAGACCGTCGTCAACAGCGTGCACACCGCGGGGCTCGGCCTGCTCGGCCGCTGGACGAGGGTCCCAGCGGTGCACGAGCAGATCAGCGCGCCCATCGCCGAGTGGGCCCACCAGCTACACCCGGGCTGCCGGGTGTACCAGGTATGTCCCGGTGCGGACTGGGTCGACCTGCAGCGGCCGGTACTACGCACGCTGCCGCTGCTTCGGCTTCCCGGTGACCTGACGACCCTGGATGCCCCGACCACGCTCTCCGGTATGACAGTGGCCCACCGGTCTGCCTCCGACACCCTGCAGGTATCCGATCGCGACGCAACGCCGGTCGCGTTCGCCCACCTGGGCACCATGCCGCAGCACCTACTGACCGGGGTGGCCGAGCTGCTGTGCCTGCTGTCCAACCCGTGGGTCACCCTCGGCCGGGTCGACCGCGACCGCAGGCTCGCCGACGACGCGGGAGGCGAGGGCGCCGGGGACCATGTGGAGATCAGCAGGCGGGTGCAGCGGGGGCGGCTGGTCTGGGCCCGCGCGCGGTGGAGCTTCCCGGTCGCGGCGATGCCGCGACCGGGAAGCTCGGAGCTAGGGTTCCTGGCCGACGTCGAGCGCTGGTGGGCGCGGCATGGGCTGCCCGAGGAGGCGTTCGTCAGCCATATCGGCCGGGCGGGCGGGCGGGTCCGCCGGGACAGACCACAGTGGATTGGCGCCGAGCATCCGCTCGCGATCCGCACCGCACTGGGCCGGATCCCGCCTGGGACATCCACCGTCGACGTCAGCGAGGCCCTGCCTTGCCGTGCGCAGTGCTGGGTTCGTGATACCGACGGGCATCCGATCGCGAGCGAGTTCCTTGCGATGGTGCGGCATGCCTGACCAGTCCCCAGAACAGACCCCAGCCGGCCGCATTCCGGTGGCGGACTGGCTGTATTACCGGATATACCCCGGCCGGCTTCACCCCGGCGCAGGTGCCCGCGTGGATGCCCTGCTTGTCAGGATCCTGCGACCGGTCCTGGAGCGGTTGGGCACCGACCTGCCGGAGTTGAGGTGGTTCTTCCTGCGCTTCGCCGATGCCACCGGCGTGCACGTCCGACTGCGTTTGCACGCCGGGCTCCCGGCACTCGAACACGTCGAACACCTCCTCGACGGGGCGCTCGTCGCAGCGCGACGAGAGGCTGCCTCCAGATCGCTCTGCAGCTCCTTCAGCACCCACCTCTACTCCCCGGAGACGCAGAAGTTCGGTGCCGGACGCGGGATGCACCTGGCCGAGGACCTGTTCCAGGCGAGTAGCTCGATGGTGCTCGGGCTGCTCGCTGACGACGGCAGTACCCCCCGGGTCGCCTACGCCGCGGGACATCTGCTGGATCTGCTCCGCACCCTGCCGGAGGAGCAGAGAACGGGGTTTTTGCATCAGTACGCCTGGTACTGGGCCGGTGGGCCGACCGGGCACGTGACCGCGAACGCCGTGGCATACGACCGGGCGGTGGCGGTGCTAGCCCGGGCTCGTCAGGTGCTCGCTGCACCCGGCACCGGGGGGACCCTGCGCCGTTACGGCACGCAGTACCGAGCAGCGATGCACGGCGTTGCACGGCGCCAGGTGCCGAGGACCGATTACCTGCTGCTATTCCACCACATCCATCTGACCCACAACCGGCTCGGTGTTCGGCCGGCCACCGAGGCGGCGCTCGCCCGAGCGCTGTGGCTCACGCTCAGCGCCGGCCAACTGGGAGACGTTGACAAATGTCATCCCTCCGGCATGCAGAAGGCTCGTCCAACCGGTGCTCAGCGTCCTGGTACCGACCCCAGGCACCTTCTTAGGATGAAATCATGATCGAAGACTTCGTGATCGAGGTCCATGACCTGCGCAAAGACTACGGCGACACCGTCGCCGCCGTCGCCGGTATCTCCTTCGAGGTGGCCAGTGGTGAGGTGTTCGCCCTCCTCGGGACCAACGGCGCAGGCAAGACCACGACCATGGACGTGCTCACCGGTTTCCAAGCACCCACCAGCGGCTCGGTCCGGGTGCTCGGCGTGGACCCGTTCACCGAGCGGGCGCGGATCGCCTCCCGGGTCGGGGTCATGCTGCAGGAGGCTGGTTTCTTCGACAACCTCTCGGTCACCGAGACCCTCGACGCTTGGCGCCGCTTCACCCCCGGCGCGCGACCCCGGGCCGAGGCTCTGGAGATCGTCGGGCTGGAGCGCAGTTCCGGCACCCCCGTCGCCCGGCTCTCCGGTGGTGAGAAGCGCCGGCTCGACCTCGCCCTCAGCCTGCTCGGCAACCCCGACGTGCTGTTCCTCGACGAGCCGACGACCGGGCTGGACCCCGAGGCGCGGCGCAATACCTGGGGCCTGTTGCGGGAGCTGACCCTCGGCGGGATGACCGTCGTGCTCACGACCCACTACATGGACGAGGCTGAGTTTCTCGCCGATCGGATAGCGATCATGGACCGTGGCCGGATCGTCCGGCAGGGCTCACTCGCGGAGATCACCGCACGCAGCGCCGCGACGGTCGCGTTCCGGCGACCGGGGCTGCTTGATCTGGCCGAGCTGCCGGTCCTTGAGGACGCCGAGATCGTTCCCGATCGAGAGCAGGTCCGCATCACCACGCCAGACCCCCAGCGGACGCTATTGACGCTGCTGCGCTGGGCCGACGCGCGCCATATCGAGCTGAGCGACATCCAGGTGCACACCGGTTCGCTCGAAGACGCTTTCCTGGAGGTCGCCGCGATCGGGAAGGTGGCCCGATGAACTGGATCGGTTACACCATGGCACAGTTCCGGCTCTCGCAACGGGTGTACTGGAAGCGGATCGGAGTTGCCCTGTCGGGGACGCTTGTTCCACTCGGGCTGGGCATGTTCATGCCATTAGCGTTCGCGCGGGCAGGCCAGATCGACGGTGCGCCGGCTGGGCTCTACGCCTTCACCGGGTTCCTCGCCTTCGCACTGTTCTTCACGGTCTACAACCTGGTGAACGCGGTGACCGCACGCCGCGACGCACTGATCTACAAGCGGCTGCGGACCTCGCCCCTACCGGACACTTCGATCTTCGTGGGGGAAGGCGCTGCCGCTGCGCTGCCGAGCCTCGCCGTCGCCGTGGTGCTGGTCGGATTCGGCATGATCGTTCTGCATTCGGCCCCGGACAACATCCCCCTGCTCGTTCTGGGGCTGCTGCTCGGTTCGGCCATGTTCACGATGCTGGCCATCGGATTCTCCGGGATGCTGCCCAGTGCGGAGACATCGATGTGGCTCGTCACACCGGTGATGGTGCTGTTCATGCTCGGCTCCGGGATCTACACGCCGCTGTCCGAGCTGCCGGGTCCGCTCGGCGAGATAGCCGCCTACCTGCCGATGTCACCGGTGGTAAGCCTCCTGCGCACCGCCTACCTCGGCCAGGACTACGCCAGCCACGATGCGCTGCTGGGAGTGGTGAGTCCCGGCCGCCACCTGGACTTCCCCGGCGCGTTCCGGGCCGGCCTGGGCGCCGTCTGCATCATGCTGGCATGGACCGCCATCGGCTTCGCTCTCGCCCGCAAGCTGTTCCGCTGGGATCCCCGGCGCGCCACCTGATCGGGAGTCGGTCATGATCAACCATCGGGTCGCGGCCACCACCCGCTCGATCAGCGTACTGCTGATCGTCCTGAGCGTGGCCTATGCCGTGGAGCCACTGCTGTCCTCGGGTGTGGGCCGGCTCGACCTCTTCTCACTCGCGCTCACCCTGGGTGGCCTGGCCGTTTTCTGCGCCATTCTCGTGCGGGTGCTTTGGCGGGGTACCCAAGCCACCGGCGACGAGGCCAACCCGTGGCTCCTCGTGGTGGCTGGGATCATCGCGGTGGCGATGTACCTTCGCTTCGGGCCGGCCTTGAGCGCGCTACCCGCTGTCTTCGCTGGCGCCGCCGCGTTCCTGCTCAGCCGGTGGCGCGCGGTGGCTGTGGTGCTGCTAACCGCGTTCAGCCTGGTCATGGCCGTTATGCGGCACGATCCCTCGTTACTCCAGGTCGTTGATCTGCTCGGCCGGGCCCTGATCGTCATGGCGGTGGTCTTCGCGGTGGGACGGGTCGTGGTGCTGACCGGTGAGCTGGAACGCAATCGCACCGACCTGGCCAGGATGGCCGTCTTGGAGGAACGGTTGCGATTCGCCCGTGACCTGCACGACCTGCTGGGCCACAGCTTGTCGGTGATCGCGCTGAAGGGTGATGTCGCAGCGCGGATCACCGCGCGAGATCCGGTGGCGGCCACCGCGCAGATGGCCGAGGTGGTCGAGATAGCCCGGCACTCGGTGGGCGATGTCCGGGGGCTGGTCGATGGCTACCGGCGCCCATCGCTGGAGGGCGAGCTCGGCGGCGCGGTCAGTGTGCTGGAGGCCGCCGGGCTACGGTGCACGGCTGACGAGGTACCTGCGGACCTAACCGAGCGGGTACAGGACGTGCTGGGGTGGGTGGTGCGCGAGGCGGTGACCAACCTGCTCCGGCACAGCGACGCTACCCGCTGCGCGATCAGTTTCCGGACCGCTGAGGGTCGCGTCCTGCTCGATATTGTCAATGACGGGGCGTCCGCCCGCCCGGCCCTGTCATCGGGCCGGCCCGGGCGCGGGCTGCAAGGCCTTCGCGAACGGCTCACCGCCGTCGGTGGTGAGCTGGTGGGTGAGCTGCGGCCCGGCGGTACCTATCGACTCCGGGCAACCGTGCCCACCGATGCCTCCCGGGCCCCGACGGCGGACGGACCTCACCCGAGCAGCTCGGAAGACCAGGACTGTACAGACACCAGAAGTTACCGATTAGGAGAGGAGCCCATGATGGGTCTGTTCGGCAAGAAGGACGACGATCGCAAACCACCGCTCGCCAATGTGATCGGCTCGAAGGGCAAGGGGGGCTGGTTCGGCCGTAAACAGCGGGAGGAACGCGCAGAGCGCCGCCGGACCGAAGGGGGCCGCCAGAACGAGGGCCAGCGCTGACCTGGTTCGGTCACCCGCGGCGAAGACGTCCCCGCCGCGGGTGACCGAACCATGCTCATCCCGCGAGCGCAATCAGCCCGGTCTCGTAGGCAAGGGCCACCGCCTGGGCGCGGTTGCGCACTGCGAGCTTCTGCAAAATGTGATGGACGTGAGACCGCACGGTGGCGACCGAGACGAACAACATCTCGGCCACTTCCGCGTTGGACAGTCCTTGCGCCAGCAGCGCAAGGACATTGGCCTCGCGGGAGGTCAGTTGGGCGGCCGCGGCACCCCGCTGCCAGACCGAGGCGGTGCGCGAAACAGCCTCGAAGTGCTGTCGCACCGACAGCGGGAGCAAGACCGTCGTGTCGCTGGCCATGACGACCCGGATCGCGTACATGAGCTCTTCCGGGGTAGCGCCCGGGTTGAGCACCGCCCGCGCCCGTAGTGCCAGGACCTCCTCAGGGTGGTAGCCCACGCCAACGTCGATGAGGGTCACCACCCGTGCTGCGCGGGCCAATTCCCGATAGGCGGCGACGTCCAGGTCCGCACCGGACACCACGACAACGTCCGCACCGACCAGCTTGACCTCGGTCACCGCCTCGGCGCCTAAGGACCAGCCCACGACATGGAAGTCCGGCTGCCCGTCGAGCAATGCCCCCAGTCCCGCGCCGCGCAGCCGGTCGTCACAACACAGGAAGATCCGGGTGTTCACCCACCACGCTCCGCTCTAGTGTACGTTTCAGCGTACACACCTACCTGATAAGATACACAAGAGCGAATCAGAGTCAAACGCATGTCGATCTCACCGATCACGCCCGGGTCGACCGGATGAACGCACCGTTCCCGTTGAGACCTGACCCGATAGGACGTCATCCATGCCTGAATCCACCGGCACAGAGGCCGGGCGTCGCTCCCTGGCAGACAAGCTCAACTACCTGTTCACCATTGTTCGGCCACCTGATGACGACCGTGAGTACACCGGCCGCGAGGTCGTGGCCGCGATCACTGCGGCTGGCGGTGAAATCTCCGCGTCACACCTGTCTGAGCTGCGTCGAGGCCTCAAGACGAATCCCACCGTTCGCGTGCTTGAGGGCCTGGCCCAGTTCTTTCAGGTCCGGGTCGCCTACTTCCTCGACGACCCGAAGGCCACCGAGGAGGTCGAAGCCGAACTCGAACTGCGCAAGGCCATGCGCGATGCGCAGGTGCGTGATGTCGCGCTGCGAGTAGCCGGCTTGGCGCCGAGTCAACGCAGCGCGATGTACCGCCTCCTCGCCGAGATCATTCGCGAGAACGATGATCGGTAGGGCCGACCGTGCCGGCCTCAACCAGGGATTGTGAGCATTTCTGTTTGTGTACCTGAGCGTACCGACAAATCTGATGTACGCTCAGATGCACGGTCAAAGAGGGGGTCCCCAGGGGAAGGGGCAGGCGAACATCGTGATCGAAACGGTCGCCGAAGTGCGAGAACTGGTGAAGCGCTATCCGCGGAGCCCGTGCAACGCTGTGGACGGGCTGTCATTCACGGTCCGGCGCGGTGAGGTGTTCGGGCTGCTGGGGCCGAACGGCGCCGGAAAGACCACCGTCATCGGGGTGCTCACCACTCGGGTGTTGCCCACGCAGGGATGCGCCTACGTCGCCGGTCTGGACGTCCTGACCAACGCCGCGAAGGTGCGTTCCCGGCTCGCCGTCGTGCCTCAGCGGGTGAACTTGGACCGCTCGCTGTCGGTACGCAACAACCTCATCTTCCACGCCGCCTACCACGGCGTTGGACGCGCCGAGCGCACTCGCCGGGCCGATGAGCTGCTGGAGCGGATGGGGCTGGCCGACAAGCCGGATGCCCTCATCGACACCCTCTCCGGCGGGCAGAGCCAGCGACTGATGCTCGCCCGTGCGCTCATGCACTGCCCCGAGATGCTGTTTCTCGACGAGCCCTCGACCGGCCTCGACCCGCAGGCCCGACTGTTCGTACACGACCAGGTGCGAGCGCTCAAGGAAGAGGGCGTGACGATCGTGCTCACCACACACGACATGGACGAAGCCGAGATGTTGTCGGACCGGGTTGGTATCATCGACCACGGCACGCTTCTCACGCTCGACACCCCGGCCGGGCTGATCCGGACATTGCCTGGGCGCGGCACTGTGGAGATTTCGATCGTGTCCGCCCGCGGCCCCCTCGACGAGCTGATCGAGGCGCTGTCCGGGCTGACGGGTGTGGAGCGAGTCGAGAAGCTCACGCCCGCGACCACCACGACCACCGCAGCCACCGGGTATGGCGTGCGACTGCGGCTTTATGTCGACGCCGACCCGGCCACTATGCCCGGACCGGTCATCTCGCTGCTCAGCGCGAGAAACATCGAGCTCAGCGACCTTTCGCTGAGCGAACCGCGCCTCGAAGACGTATTCATCTCGCTGACCGGCAGGAAGCTGCGATGACTGCATCCATCCACCAACGGGCGCTGCACCCGCCTGCGCCGGACACCAGCCCCAGCCGAGCATTTCTCGCCGTGCTCGGCCGGGACGTATTCGTCACCGGCAAGGAGCTGCCCGCGTTCCTGGCGCAGGTGCTTATCCAACCGTTCTTGTTCCTGCTGGTCTTCGTCGTCGTGCTGGGTCGCGGCGGCTTCGTCTCGCCAGGCTACGGCTCGGTGCTGCTGCCCGGGCTGCTAGCGCTGAATGCCATGTTCGCCGCCCTGCAGGCAGTCGCGCTCCCGCTGGTTTTCGAGTTCTCCTGGTCTCGTGAGATCGACGATCGGCTGCTCGCGCCGATGCCCATCCGCCTCGTCGCCGTGGAGAAAATCGTGTTCGCGGCGCTTCGTGGGCTCATTGCGAGCCTGCTCATGGTGCCGATCGGTCTCCTCATGATCAAGGTGTCCTGGCCGGCCTCCGGGTTCCTGCCAGGACTGCTGATGCTCGTGCTCGGTGCGATCCTCGGCGCCACGGTGGGCCTGGTCATCGGTACCGCAGTGCAACCGCGACGGATCAACATCCTGTTCTCGGCGATCCTTACACCGGTCCTGTTCACCGGAGCGGTGCAATACCCGTGGTTGACATTGGGCGACCTGCGCTGGTTCCAGGTGGTGTCCGCGCTCAACCCGCTCACCTACGTCAGCGAGGGAATCCGGGGCTCGTTGGTGCCACACGTGCCCCACCTGCCGTTCTGGCTGTGTGTGCTGCTCGCAAGCGCGACCAGCACACTGTCTGCGCTACTCGGGATCAGGGGCTTTCTGCGCCGCGCGCTTGACTAGCTGTCACTTTCCCCAATCCGTTTACGGTCGGCTCGGTGCAGGCTGGCCCACCATCGGTGGGGCGAATGGCCGGCTTGTGGGGTTCCCCCGCTCGGGTCTTACCGGCGGGTGAGGTCCTCGACGGTGGTGTCAAAGACTCGTTGCGTGAATTGAGCACGGCGCCGTGCTGGTCTACCGCCTGCCACAGATAGTGGGTCTTGCCGTTGATCTTGATGAACATCTCGTCGAGGTGCCACTTGTCCCCCGGGCGAGCCCGGCGCCGACGCAACTCGTTGGCGTAGGTCTGGCCGAACTTCGCGCACCACTGGCGGATCGTCTCGTGGGAGACCACGACCCCGCGCTGCAGCATCATCTCCTGCACCTCGCGGAAGCTGAGCGGGAAGCAGTAGTAGAGCCACACGAAATGGCTGATGATCTCTAGGATTTCCTGCATGCACCGCACATACCTCTTGATCTGTGCGCGCTGGAGGGCCAAAGGCGCGAGGTGTTGGTCGGCGCACCACGCGAAGAATAGGCGCAGGTCGGACATGGTGTGGATCCGCGAGGTGCCGGTATAGCGACCCAGGTAAGCCGAGGTCGCCAGTCACAGGACGACATCGTGATCGTCAGCAGGAGAGGTCAATGCCTCTGAAGTGGTAGTCATACCGACCACGGTCAGCAGGTGGCAGCCTGGCCGTCGACACATCAACCACCCAAGTCGCGGCAGAAGAGTGCGTCCGTGCCGTGGCGGGATCGCGGATACCGCGCAGCACGGACGCTTGACCGGACCGTTGCGCTAGACAATACCTATCAGTACTATGCATCGTACTGCTAGGGTGTGGAACGGGGTGTGGTCTGGTGAAGGTCGCCAAGGATCTGGTGGCCGCCTCGGCGACACCGATGGTGCTCGGCATCCTGGCCGAGGGGGACAGCTACGGCTACGCCATCCTCAGGCGGATCAACGAGCTGTCCGGTGGCGAGCTGGACTGGACCGAGGGACTGCT
>DASYMC010000021.1:0-19261 GCA_036009255.1 Pseudonocardiaceae bacterium | reverse complement strand
GCCGCTGCACGAGCAGGTGGCACAACCACCGGCCGGCGATGGCATGGCGGCGGCCACCCGATGGCCGAGCAGCCCACCGGCGAGCACCAACCCGACCGCACCGGCACCAGCCACCGCCACGATCACGGCGAGTGCGGGACCACCTGCTCCCAGGGCCAGGGCACCACCTGCGGCGCAGACCCCGCCCGCCGCGAGCACCGGCGGGGCCGCCACCCGGTTGGCGATGATGAAGGCCGCGTCCGAGCGCAGCGTCGCCGGAGTGCGGACACCGGCGAACCGGTTGCGCGGCAACCGCCTGCGCCAGCCGAGCACACCGACCGTGAGCAGCCCCGCACCCGCGACCAGTAGCAGCACTCCGAGCAGCATGGGCACCCGCACAGCGATCAGCGTACCGGCGCCGCAAACTCGGTTGATCGATCCGCTATGGTGGACGCCGTGAGCACTGCCCGCCTGCTCCTTCCCAGGCTGCGCTGACCGGCGGATTAGTCAGCGCAGCGACCCCTCACGGCCTCAGCGCCTTGGGGGGCTTCGCTTTTCCTGGGGATGTCACATGACCACGGCCGGGCCCGGAAGGACGATCATGAGCAGTACCGATGACGGGGACGTCCCGCCGTACCGCTACAACGCGACGCTGGCGGGCGAAATCGAGCGCCGCTGGCAGCGTCGATGGACCGAGTGCGGCACCTTCCAGGCGCCCAATCCGATCGGGTCGCTACGACCCGCTGACGGTGTGACGGTGCCCGAGGACAAGCTGTTCGTGCAGGACATGTTCCCCTACCCGTCCGGGAGCGGACTGCACGTCGGGCACCCGCTGGGCTACATCGGCACCGACGTCTTCGCCCGTTATCAGCGGATGCTCCGCCGAAACGTGCTGCACACCATGGGTTTCGACGCCTTCGGCCTGCCAGCCGAGCTCTACGCCGCTGAGACCGGCACCCACCCGCGCAGCACCACCGAGCGGAACATCGAGAGCTTCCTGGTGCAGATCCGCCGACTGGGGCTGGGCCACGACGAGCGCCGCCGGATCGCCACCACCGACGTCGAGTACTACCGCTGGACCCAGTGGATCTTCTTGCAGATCTACCACGCGTGGTACGACACCGCTGCGCGCCGGGCCCGCCCGATCGTCGAGCTGGAGGCCGAGTACGCGCAGGGCGCCCGGCCAACCCCGAACGGCCGGCCCTGGGATGAGCTGACCGCTGACGAGCAGCGGGAGATCATCGACTCGCAGCGGCTGGTTTATCTGTCGCAGGCACCGGTGAACTGGTGCCCGGGGCTGGGCACCGTGGTGGCAAACGAGGAGGTCACCGCCGAGGGCCGCAGTGACCGTGGGAACTTCCCGGTGTTCCGGCGCAACCTGCGCCAATGGATGATGCGGATCACCGCCTACGCCGACCGGTTGCTGGACGACCTGGACCGGCTGGATTGGCCCGAGCAGGTCAAGACCATGCAGCGCAACTGGATCGGCCGCTCCCACGGCGCCCGGATCCGGTTCCCCATCGAGGGGAAAGCCACCATCGAGGTGTTCACCACCCGTCCGGACACCATCTTCGGCGCGACCTACCTGGTGCTGGCTCCTGAGCATCCGCTGGTCACGGTGATCGCGGCGACGCAGTGGCCGGCTGGGGTGGATGACCGCTGGACCGGCGGAGCCGCCAGCCCTGCGGAGGCGATCGCGGCCTACCGCCGCGCCGCCGCGCAGCGCTCTGAACTGGAACGCCAGGAAAGCCGGGACAAGACCGGGGTCTTCACCGGTGCCTACGCCACCAACCCCGCGACCGGTGCACCGATCCCGGTGTTCATCGCCGACTACGTGCTGATGGGCTACGGCACCGGTGCGATCATGGCGGTGCCCGGTCAGGACCAGCGAGACTGGGACTTCGCTGAAGCCTTCGGACTGCCAATCGTGCGCACCGTAGCCCTCCCGGAGGGTTTCGACGGGCAGGCCTACATCGGCGAAGGCCCGGCGATCAACTCCTCGTTCCTGGACGGGCTGGACGTCGAACAGGCCAAGAAGGCGATCACCGCGTGGCTGGAGGAGCACGGCGCGGGCGAGGGCACCGTGCAGTACAAACTGCGCGACTGGCTCTTCGCCCGGCAGCGGTACTGGGGTGAGCCGTTCCCGATCGTCTACGACGAGCAGGGCCGGCCGCACCCGCTGCCCGAATCGATGCTGCCCGTCGAGCTGCCCGACGTGGCCGACTACTCGCCGACCACCTTCGACCCGGAGGACGCCGACTCTGAGCCGTCCCCGCCGCTGGCCAAGGCCACCGACTGGGTGAACGTGGAGTTGGATCTGGGTGAGGGCCGCAAAATCTACCGTCGGGACACCAACGTGATGCCGCAATGGGCGGGATCATGCTGGTACCAGCTGCGCTACATCGATCCGCACAACTCCGAGGCGATGTGCGATCCGGTCAACGAGCGCTACTGGATGGGTCCGCGGCCACAGCTGCACGGCCCCGACGACCCGGGCGGGGTGGATCTCTACGTCGGTGGTGTGGAGCACGCGGTGCTGCACCTGCTCTACTCCCGGTTCTGGCACAAGGTGCTCTACGACCTGGGTCATGTGTCGTCGGAGGAGCCGTACCGTCGGCTGTACAACCAGGGTTACATCCAGGCCTACGCCTATACCGACGCGCGCGGTGTATACGTGCCCGCCGAGGAGGTGATCGAGGAACCCGACGGCAGCTACACCTGGCGCGGCCAGCCGGTCCGGCGCGAGTACGGGAAGATGGGCAAGAGCCTGCGCAACGCCATCTCTCCCGACGAGATGAGCGACACCTACGGTGCCGACACGTTGCGGGTATACGAGATGTCCATGGGCCCGCTGGACGTCTCGCGGCCGTGGGCCACCAAGGATGTCGTCGGAGCGCACCGGTTCCTGCAGCGCCTGTGGCGCAACCTGGTCGATGAGAACACCGGCGAGCTGCGAGTGGTGGACACCCCGCTCGATCCGGAGACTCCGTCCAACCTGGACACGATCAGGGCGCTACACCGGACCATCGAGGGCGTCCGCGAGGACTACGCGGCGTTACGGTTGAACACCGCGATCGCCAAGCTGATCGAGCTGAACAACTACCTCACCAAGCGCTACGGCTCCAGCCCCGGGACGCCGCGGGAAGTGGCCGAACCGCTGGTGTTGCTGTTGGCGCCGGTAGCCCCGCACATCGCCGAAGAACTGTGGTCCCGACTGGGGCACGGCGAGTCGTTGGCGCACGGTCCGATACCCCAGGCGCAGGAGCGCTACCTCGTCGAAGACACCGTCGAATACCCGATTCAAATCAACGGCAAGGTACGGACCCGGGTGACGGTGCCCAGCTCGGCCAGTCCCGACGAGGTGCGCATCGCCGCCCTGGCCCAAGCACGCATCGCGAACCTGGTCACCGGCGAGGAACCCCGCAAGGTCATCGTGGTCCCCGGCCGCCTGATCAACGTGGTCCCCTAACCTCCGCGTGTCGCGCCCCAGCGCCCGGTGTGTCGTGCCGTGGTGCCCGGTGTGTCGCGCTGCTGAGCTGACCCCACATCGCGTTTCGGTTTAAGCGCCCGGGTTGTTGGTCGTGGTGGTCTGCTCGTGCAGCGGTTCTCCACCAGCCATCTTGAGGTACTCGTCGATCTCGTCGGGGGAAGGGTCGATGCTCACCGACTCTGCGTAGGCCTCAGCCGCCTCCGGATCGTGCACACTGCGCTGGTCGGCCCCGCCGGTGGCCGGCAGCTGTTCATCAGGCGTCGGCATACTCGCCTCCCTCGTCATGGACGAGGTCTGAGGCTACTCCCGGTTGGCCCAAAAATTTTGGGCTCATCTGGCGAACCGTGTTTACCAAGAGTGAGACGGGGTAACTCACTGCTACCGCAGGCTGGATCTCCGGAGACCAGGCCGTCAAGGACCGAACGGGCGTCCCACGGGACGTCGCTCGTAGCTATAGAGGGGAGTGGGAGCTGTGGGAGCGCTGGCACACAAGGTGGTCTTGCCCACACGGGTTAAGGCCAAGGTGTACGACGCCAAGGAAACCGCGCAATCCAAAGTAAAGACCGTCAGGCAGCACCTGCAGACGGGCACAGAGGCGTTACAGGACAAGGCCGGCGGGGTGATGCAGGAAGCGAGGGGTGTCACCAACCAGGCACTCGCAAAGCTCGTTCCCTCGGGGGTCGGGCGTATCAAGGGCCATCGAATTAACCACGTGACGGGAACGGTCCGGCGAAGACCGGTGCCCGTCGCAGCGGCCGTACTGAGTGTGCTCATGCTGTTAGGACTGATCATCCGCAGAAACAGGTGATCGTCGCTGGAGTCCAGAGCATCTTTCGCGATCGGCAAGCTACGACCAAGAAATCTAGCCGTACTACATCAACTACATCCATAAAGGGAGCACCTGGTGGGTATCGGAAACAAGATCTCGAACATGGCCGAGGAGCTGACCGGCAAGATCAAGTCGATGGCCGGCGAGGCTACCGACGATGAGCAGCTCGAGGCCGAGGGCGAAGCTGATCAGGTCAAGGGCAACGTCAAACAGGCCGGCGAGAAGGTCAAGGACGTCTTTCAGAACTAAACCCACCCAAAATCGCCCGGCCGGGTGGACCCACCCCCAGCCGCCCGGCCGGGCACCCAGCTCCACACCGCCGGAAGTGAGACGGTGTTGTCGGCCCCAAGGGACTCTGTTGTTACGGTCGGGTTGTCACGGCGGGGGTTGTCACGGCGGGGTTGTCACGGCCGGGCGCGTCGAGAGTGCTCCCGCACGCGGTTGCAGACCTACCGAGCCCGGACTCGCGTTGGAGCGGCGCGACGTGGAGACGTTCTTGACACTGTCGGCTGGACTCATCACTACTGCACTACTTAGTTAGTGGAATACGGTAGCGTCATATCACCGGCGTCGAGGGGGTGCCCGATCGAGTACCGCATCGACCGCCGCTCCGGGGTCGCCACCTACCTGCAGATCGTCAAACAGACCACGCAGGCGCTGCGCCTGGGAACGCTGCAGCCCGGCGACCGGCTCCCGACGGCCAAGGAGGTCGTCGAGCGCACCGCGATCAACCCGAACACGGTGCTCAAGGCCTACCGCGAGCTCGAGCGCGAGGGCCTGGTGGAGCCGCGGCCGGGAGCGGGCACGTTCGTGCGCCGCTCGCTGGCCCGCGCGGACCCCACCGCCCACGCCGAACTGCGCGCCGAGCTGGCCGCGTGGATGCAGCGCAGCCGGGAGGAGGGCCTCGAGGTAGAGGACGTCGACGCGATCGTCGCCGCCGCCCGAGAGGCGCACTACCCGTCCGGGAACGCCACCCGATCCACCTCGTCGAGGGGGGCATCATGACCGACGGACCCGTGCTGCGGGCCGAGCAGCTGGGACGACGCTTCGGGCGGCGGTGGGTGCTGCGCGAGTGCACCTGGGAGGTGCCGGCCGGAAGCGTGGCTGGCCTCGTCGGCCCGAACGGCGCCGGCAAGACCACCCTGCTGCGGCTGGCCACCGGGCTGCTCGCCGCGTCCGAGGGGTCGCTGACCGTGCTCGGCCAGCGGCCGAGGATCCGCGGCGCCCCGGGCGGGCTGAGCTTCCTAACCCAGGACAAGCGGCTCTACCGGCAGCTGCGCGTGGACGAGATGCTGCGGGCTGGGGCCGCCCTCAACCGCGGTGGACGCTGGGACGCCGCGTGCGTGCGCCGTCTGGTGGCTGCCGCCGGGGTGTCGCCTCGGGCGCGGGTAGGCGCGCTTTCGAGTGGTCAGTGCCCCGATATGGAGACATATCGGGGCAGAAGTGCCCTCGGATGCCCCGATATGTCTCCATATCGGGAGTTAGGCGCGCTAGCGGTCTAGCTCGCCGCGGATGAAGGATTCGACGGCTTCGTAGGCGTCGCTGTCGGCGTACTGCTCGGGCGGTGATTTCATGAAGTAGGCGGACGCGGAAACGATCGGGCCACCGATACCCCGATCCTTGGCGATCTTCGCGGCGCGGATCGCATCGATGATGACGCCGGCGGAGTTGGGCGAATCCCAGACCTCGAGCTTGTATTCCATGTTCAGCGGCACGTCACCGAACGCCCGGCCTTCCAACCGGACATAGGCCCATTTGCGGTCATCCAGCCACGGCACATGGTCCGACGGTCCGATGTGCACCGCCGCCTTTTCCATCTCATGAGGCACCTGGGAGGTCACCGACTGGGTCTTGGAGATCTTCTTCGATTCCAGCCGCTTGCGCTCCAGCATGTTCATGAAATCCATGTTCCCGCCGAAGTTGAGCTGGTACGTGCGGACCAGTTCCACCCCGCGGTCCTCGAAAAGCTTGGCCAGCACCCGGTGCGTGATCGTGGCCCCAACTTGGGATTTGATGTCATCACCGATGATCGGTACCCCGGCCGCGGTGAACTTGTCCGCCCACACCGGATCAGAGGCGATGAACACCGGAAGCGCATTGACGAACGCCACTCCAGCGTCCAACGCGCACTGCGCATAGAAGCGGTCGGCATCTTCGGAGCCCACCGGTAGATACGACACCAGCACATCAGCGCCCGACTCGCGCAGCACGCTGACCACGTCAACCGGCTTCTCGTCGGACTCGGTGATCATGTCGCGGTAGTACTCGCCCAAGCCGTCCATCGTGTGCCCCCGCGCCACCGTGACACCCAGCGGCGGCACATCACAGATCGAGACGGTGTTGTTCTCGCTGGCCACGATGGCCTCAGACAGGTCACGCCCGACCTTTTTGGCATCAACGTCGAACGCCGCGACGAACCGCAGGTCCCCGACGTGATATGTGCCGAAGCGCACGTGCATCAGGCCGGGTACTCGGGTTGTGGGGTCGGCGTCGCGGTAATACTGCACGCCCTGTACCAGCGAGGCAGCGCAGTTGCCGACGCCCACAATGGCGACCCGGATTCCGGGACCGGCGTCGCGGCCTTCAGTCATGGTCCGCCCTTTCGGTGTCGTCGTGTGACGATGCTGGATTCGCTCGCTCATGAGCGATCAGTTCGTTGAGCCAGCGCACTTCACGCTCACTGGTTTCCAGACCCATCCGGTGCAGCTCCAGGGTGTAGCGGTCGATCTGGTCTCCCGTGCGCGCCAGGGCGGCGCGAAGTCCCTCCCGACGTTCCTCGACCCGGCGCCGTCTGCCTTCCAGGATCCGCATCCGGACTTCGGCCGGCGTACGTGAGAAGAACGCCAGGTGCACGCCGAAACCGTTGTCTTCCCAGGTCTGTGGCCCAGCATCGGCGAGCAAGGTGGCAAAGCGCTCCTTGCCGTCGGCGGTGAGCCGGTACACCCGCCGGCCGCGGTACGACCACCCGGTGCCCCGGCTGGCGCGGAGATCCTGCACCGGCTCATCGTCTTCGACGATGAAACCCGAGCGCTGCAACCGGCGTAGCGTGGGGTACAGCGATCCAAAGGAGCAGGCGCGGAACGCCCCGAGCAGCCCAGTGAGACGTTTGCGCAGCTCGTAGCCGTGCATCGGGGCGTCATGAAGTACCCCCAGCACCGCTAGCTCCAGCATGCGGCACCTCCGACCAGGCGCTCCGATGTATAGCAGCACTATATCGTGGCGATACATCATCGAGCATTTCCTGGCAGGAGTGCCGCCCGAACGCCCGAGCGTTGATCACTCATCGGTTGCGTAGTCTGTTGGCATGCGGACCCAACGACAGGTCGTGGACTACGCGTTGCAGCGGCGTGCGCTGCTCGCGGAGGTCTATGCCGGCCGGGTCGGCCTTACCGAGGTCTGCGACGCAACCCCATACCTTCTGCGCGCGGCGAAGTTCCATGGTGAGCCCAGTTCGATCACCTGCCCCATGTGCCGCAAGGAATCCCTGAGGCTGGTCTCGTGGGTGTACGGTGACGAGCTCAAGCATGCGGCGGGGTCCGCCCGGTCCGCCGACGAGCTTCATCGGATGGCGACTTTGTACGAGGAGTTCAGCGTTTTTGTCGTCGAGGTATGCCGGACGTGCAGCTGGAACCATCTAGTGCAGTCGTACGTCTTGGGAACCAGCGGTGTAGGCAGTAGGCGGTCCCGCCGGAGGACCGCGGCGGAGTAACCCGACGTCCGGCTGGGGCGTGTCTCTGGTTAAGTGTGTCCCTGCTCGAACCCCTCACGAGCCGAGTACCGGTCTGGGAGGACAACGCGTGAGCGACCAGCGACATCACGGCGGTCGGCGCCCACCGCCGACGGAGCCGGCAATCAGACGGCCGCCGGCGGAGCGCTACCCGCCTGAGCGGTTCGCCCAAGCTCGATCGGACCAGCGCCAGTCAGGTGGGTATGGCTCGTACAACCGGGCGTCTGTCCTTCCGCGTGAAAGGGAGTCCGAGCCTGAGCTGCTCACCCACCCGGCGTCGTCGATCGGTCCGGGAGGCGCAGGCCGGTCGTTAGGAAATCGCGGCCGGAGTGGCGATGGCTACGACTGGTCCCCCGGCGCAGCCGCCGGTGGAGGAGACGGATCGGGGTGGCCCCCTCGGTGGCGCCGGGCGCGCAACCTCGCGCTGATAGGTGCCCTGCTGTGCGTCCTACTGCCCGTGCTGGCGTTCTTCGTGGGTTGGCTGTTTCTCGACGTGCCGTCTCCGGCGGCGCTGGCGGCGCAGCGCAAGCAGGTCACCACGATCATGGCCAGCGACGGGACCACCGAAGTCGGCCGCTACGTGCCGGAGGAGGGAAACCGGATCCCGGTCAGTCTGGCGCAGGTGCCGGTCCACGTGCAGAACGCGGTACTGGCAGCGGAGGACCGCAGCTTCCGGTCGAACCCAGGATTCGACATCACCGGCATCGCCCGGGCGACCTGGGACCAGTTCACCGGTGGTGGCGGAGGTGGCTCCACGATCACCCAGCAATACATCAAGGTGGCCACCGGCCACGACGAGTACAGCATCTTCCGGAAATTCCGCGAGGTGATCGTCGCGGCCAAGTTGACCAAGCAGGAGTCGAAGGACCGGATCCTCGAGGACTACCTCAACACTATCTATTTCGGCCGCGGCGCCTATGGGATCCAGGCAGCGAGCCAGGCGTACTTCAAAAAGAACGTGCAGAACCTGACTGTCTCCGAGGCGGCAGTACTGGCGGCCACGATCCGGTCTCCGTCTCGGCTGGACCCTGGCAAGAACCTGGCGCAGGCGCAAGACCGATGGAACTTCGTGCTGGCCGGCATGGTCGAGCAGGGCTGGCTTTCCCCGGCCGATCGCGGCGTCGGGCTGTACCCGGATACCGTCCCACCGGGTCAGACTCCAGGCGCAGCGACAGATGACCGCGCGCACATCGTCGACCGGGTGATGGATGAGCTGGACAAGCAGGGCACCAACCGTGCCCAGCTGGCTGTCAACGGTGGCCGGATCACCACCACCATCGATCCCCGGGCGCAGCAGCTGGCCCGCGACGCCGTGCTGACCGAGCTGCGCGGGCAGCCGAAGAACCTGCACTCGTCGTTGGTCGCGATCGATCCGCGCAGCGGTGCGGTGATCGCTTATTACGGCGGATCGGACGGGAATGGCTTCGACCTGGCCGGCGGCCCGGTGTGGAACCCGGGATCGGCCTTCAAGCCGTTCACCATGCTGGCCGCACTCGAGCACGACATCGGGATGAACTCGATCTACAACGGCAACTCTCCACTGGTCATCGACGGTCGCTCCTACAACAACTCGGAGAGCCGCAACTTCCCTCAGCTGACTTTGCATGACGCGATGACGCAGTCGGTGAACACCGCCTTCGTGCGGCTGGCCCAGGATGTCGGACCCCAAGCGATCCGCGACGCCGCGATCCAGGCCGGGATCCCGGAACAGATCAACGGTAAGCGCGCCATGTCCGAGCCGGACAGCGCGGCGCCTGGGCTAGGTATCACGCTGGGCCAGTATCCGGTGCACACGATCGACATGGCCAGTGCCTACGCGACCTTCGCCGCCGACGGGCGGCGGCATGAACCCTATTTCGTCCGCCAGTACGCCAACTCGCATGGCATTGTCGACTACCAGCACGTCGACAAGTCTCAACCGGCCTTCGACCAGGTGGACGCCGATCGAAACACCCAACTGGCGCGTAACGTCACCGCCACCTTGACCGACGTGGCACGGAGCTCGCAGATCCCATTGGCCGGCGGCCGCCAGGTTGCTGCCAAGACCGGGACCCACCAGCGCGGCGAAACCGGCAATAACTCCGCCGCCTGGACGGTCGGTTACACACCATCGATCTCTGCCGCGGTCTGGGTGGGCGACCCGGCCAACACCGCGATCAAGAACGCCAATGGCAGTGACATTTTCGGTCGGGGCGTGCCGGGCTTGATCTGGGAGCGATTCATGAACTCCTATTTGATGGGCACACCCCTGGAGACCTTCCCCCCCTTCACCGTGATCGGTCCAGCCCCGCCTCCCGTCGAGGAGCCTGCCCCAGCACCGACGCGGACCAGGCAGCCACGGGACGGCTCGCCCTCGGCCACCCCCGGACCGAACTTCGATGATCTCGTTCCCATGCCGATCGACCCGAACACGAAGCCGAGCAAACCGCGGCGCAACTCGTGCTTCCCGTTCTGCGATAGCCCGCCACCCGACAACCCCGACAACAACCCCGGCAACAACAACAATGACAATCCGGCACCGGCTGATGGGGGCCAGGACCGTCCGCGGCATTTCTGACCCCGGCCGCGCCAGTGGTGGTTCGATCGCTGGCGCTCACCTCGATCGAGCGTCGTTGACGCCTCGGCAACGGGTTCCGCCCAGTTGGACTGATCCGCTGGTCGCGCGGGCCAGCAGGATCGTGGGAGGCCCGCTGGGCCGGCACGCAGTGCTTGGGCGGCACTGGTTCTGGACCCCCCTGCGGGTGGTGCTGCTGTTCGCGACGATCACACTCGCGTTGGGTTGGCTGGTCAAGGCGCCCTGTTTGCAGTCCTATCGGGACAGCGCCGGTGCCCTCCAGGTGGACTGGCGAGACGGCCGCCAGTACCTGGCGATGTGCTATTCGGACACCATCCCGCTCTACGCCGTGGAGCGGCTGGACCGTCCCGGCCTGGCCGGATTCCCGTACGCCACCTCGTGGGTTGAGCACCAGGGGCAACCCGATGAGCAGGTGCGGTACATGGAGTATCCCGTGCTCACCGGGATGTACCAGTGGGTCGCCGCCAAGCTGGCGCAGACATGGGTGGCGCTGGCGAGATCCGGCTGGCTGCCCACGTCCGCTCCTGCCATCGTCCACTTCAACGTCAGTGCGTTGGGCTTGACCGTTGCCTGGCTGGTGACGGTATGGGCGCTGTTTGCGCTGTCCCCGCGCCGACCCTGGGATGCTGCGCTGGCCGCCTTATCGCCGCTGGTCGTAGTGCATGCATTCACCAATTTCGACACGCTGGCGACCGCGCTGGCGACCACCGGCCTGCTCGCGTGGGCGCGGCGCCGTCCGGTGCTCGCCGGAGTTCTGCTCGGGCTGGGCGCAGCCACCAAGTTCTACCCGCTATTACTGCTGGGCCCGATCCTGTTGCTGTGCGTGCGAGCCGGCCGGCTACGGCCAGGGCTGCACGCGATCGCCGCGGCCGCAGTCGCCTGGACGGCCGTCAACTTGCCGATTGCGGTGCTGTTCCCGTCCGGGTGGGCGGAGTTCTTCCGGCTCAACAACCGGCGCCCCGCCGATCCGGACACGCTCTACACGGCGGTGTCCACCTTCACCGGCTGGTCTGGTTTCGACGGGGTGTTGCGTGCGGGTCAGATCCCGGTCACTCTCAATCTGGTCAGCGCGGCGCTGTTCATGCTGGCCTGCGGAGCGATCGGCTGGGTTGCCCTGACCGCACCCCGGCCGCCCCGGCTGGGTCAGCTGTGTTTCCTTGTGGTGAGCGCATTCCTGCTCGTCAACAAGGTGTGGAGCCCGCAGTACTCGTTGTGGCTGGTCCCGCTGGCGGTGCTGGCGATCCCGCGGTGGAAGCCGGTGCTGGCCTGGATGACCGTTGATGCGCTGCTCTGGATCCCCCGGATGGCCTATTACCTCGGCACCGACCACAAGGGTCTGCCCATCGAGCCGTTCCTGGGCGCCGTCGTGATCCGGGACACCGCAGTGCTGTTACTGATGGCCCTGGTGCTCCGAGACATCTACCGTCCCCAACACGACCCCGTCCTGCGCCCCGCCCGATATGGAGACATATCGGGGCTAGCTCGGGTCCCTTAATCCCGATATGTCTCCCTATCGGGATTAAGGGACCCGGTTGATCGGACCGCGAGCTGACTTCGCAGCCAGGCGATGTCGTCGGCTTGGGTAGCGGGATCAGTTTCCAGGATGACGGTGGCGCCCGCTGCGGCGCAGACGGCCACCAGCTGTTCGGGATCGATGGTGCCCTCGCGCAGGGGGGCGTGCCGGTCTCGAGCCGAGCCGAACTCGTCGCGTGAGTTGTTGCAGTGCACCAGGTCGATCCGGCCGGTAATGGCCCTGACCCGGTCGACGGCATCGACCAAGTCTTCTCCCGCGGCGAAGGCGTGGCAGGTGTCCAAGCAGAAGCCGACGTCGTAGTCGCCGATCGCGTCCCACAACCGGGCCAATGAATCGAACCGCCGCGCCATCGCGTTGTCTCCGCCCGCGGTGTTCTCCACCAGGATCCGGGTGGCGAACCCACCCTCAGCTGACTGCTGGGTGAACATCTTGCGCCAGTTCTCGAACCCCCGTTCGGCAGCTTCACCCTTGGCGACATGCCCGCCATGCACCACCAACCCGCGCGCGCCGACAGTGGCGGCCGCGGCGGCGTGCTGAGCCACCAGCTTGCGGGACGGAATGCGGATGCGGTTGTTCAGCGACGCCACATTGATGACGTACGGTGAGTGCACGTAGACTTCCAGGGCTGCCTCAAGCAGCTGAGCAGACTGTGGATTCGGCCGCGGAGCCTTCCAATCCTGTGGGTCGGAGAGGAAAAACTGCATCGCTTCACCATTGCGCTGTGTAATCGCGGTCACTAGATCGTTGTCGCTGATGTGGGCACCTATGCGCATCTTTGTACCCTTGAGGAGTCGTTTCAGGCTGATCGGTGTACCCGGACAGTACACAGTGAGTGCACAGAGTAACCACGATCTGCTGAAAGTGCTGGTTATCGTCACAGAGACCCTCTAAGGTCGTTACTCTAACGACACAACCAGGTACAGAGCGACACGGAGGCACCTTATGGGGATACGGGCGAGGGTGACCACGGTTGCCGGAACAGCCACGTTACTGTGTGCTGCCAGCACATTCGGAGGGGGCTTATCTGCCCTCGCCGCACCCTCCACCGGTTTCATCACTGCACCCACGTCGGCTGCTGCACCCGCACCAATGCTGGTAGGCGGCTGCGGCGATACGGTCCGTGGTGAACCTGGACAGCGCGTGGGTGTCCGGGTAGCAGGTTTGTCAGTGTTTGATGTCGGTGCGGTTCCCACCAGTGGGACGAGCACCTTCGACGCCACCCCCGCATTGCGGGATGCCATGGGTCCGGTTGCTCCGGTGTGCAAGATCAGCGCCGAGCCGCTATCTCCGGTGACGGGTCCTGTCCAGGCAGTGATTGCACCCGCGATGGCTCCGTTGCAGGGCACGGTCGGCCCGCTTCCGGCCTTGGGTCAGCCTGCCTCGCCGGCACCGAATGCGGCGCCCCCGGCGGCGCCCGCCGATCAGCCACAGCCCGGTGCAAAGCCTGTGCCGGCGTTGGCTTCACCAGCTTCGGGTCCGTTCTTCGGCCCCAATATGCCGAGTGATTTCCAGTTCATGCTCGGCACCTACAACAGTGGCCTGCCCCGCTTCAACTACGCGGAGCTGCTGTCGATCGGTAGCCCCGGAGCCCTTGGCAAGCTGTCGGCCGGCGTGTTGACAGCGGATCTGTTCGGTTCGCCGTCGGTGAGCAATGGTGGTTCGGGTCTGGGCAAGCAAAGTGCCGCAGCCAATGATGTCGCCGCTGCGGGCCGCGCGTCAGCTCTTCCCGCCAGCGGTGTTGAGCGGGTCGCACTGCCGATCCTGGTGGCGGTGCTGATGCTGGCCGGTGTGACTGCTGCAATGCTGCGCAGCTGGGTTCTCGGGCGCCGCTGAACACCGTCCGACGCTGAACCGGGAGTCTGACTCCGCGGTGAGTCTCCAAGAGGCCGCCCCGCGATCGTCGTGGGGCGGCCTCTTGCTATTCTGTTGCGAGTTGCCGCGTCGGCGTTTCGTCGTGCGGCAGTAGTTGGATCGCCGGCTCAGCCGGCGGTAGTTGGTTCGCCAGCTCAGCTGGCTCCTCCTGCCACGGAGAGTCCGTGGCCGACCAGTCCACAGGAGGTGAATGTTCTTCATGCGTCGGTACGAGATGATGGTCATCCTCGATCCGCAACTTGACGAGCGCACCGTTGCTCCCTCGCTGGATCAGTTCCTTGGCGTGATCAAGACACAAGGCGGCAGCGTCGACAAGGTCGACGTCTGGGGTAAGCGCCGACTGTCGTACGAGATCAACAAGCACACCGAGGGCATCTACGCGGTACTTGACATGTCTTGCACCCCAGCCGCAGTGGCTGAGCTCGATCGGCAGCTCTCCCTCAGCGAATCGGTGCTGCGGACCAAGGTGCTGCGCCGGGACGCGAGAAAGGGCTGACGTGGCAGGCGAAACAGTCATCACGGTGGTCGGAAACCTGACCGCTGACCCGGAATTGCGGTTCACCCCTTCCGGGGCGGCAGTGGCGAATTTCACGGTGGCCTCGACACCGCGCACCTTCGACCGGCAAAGCGGCGAGTGGAAGGACGGCGAGGCGCTGTTCCTGCGCTGCAACATCTGGCGGCAAGCTGCGGAGAATACCGCTGAGTCGCTCACCCGTGGCATGCGAGTGATCGTCAGCGGACGGTTGCGTCAGCGCTCGTTTGAGACCCGGGAGGGTGAGAAGCGTACCGTGATGGAGATGGAGGTCGACGAGGTCGGTCCTTCATTGCGTTACGCAACCGCCAAGGTCAACAAGGCCACTCGTCAGGGTGGTGCGTCGGGCGGCGGCGGCTATGGCTCCTCGGGCGGGGCTGCTGATGATCCATGGAGCGCAGCACCGCAGGCGGGTGCACCAGCCGGATCTGGAAATGGAGCCGGCGGTTACGACGACGAGCCGCCATTCTGAGTCCGATCTTCGTCCGTAGCTCTGTAGTAGATCACCTGTAGCTCACTTACCTTCAGGCGCGACCCAATCAGGAGTATTTCAGTCATGGCCAAGCCGCCAGTACGCAAGCCGAAGAAGAAGATTTGTATCTTCTGCAAGGACAAAGGTGCCCGTATCGACTACAAGGACACCGGCCTGCTGCGAAAATACATCTCCGACCGCGGCAAGATCCGGGCCCGCCGGGTCACCGGTAATTGCAGCCAGCATCAGCGAGACGTCGCAATCGCGGTGAAGAACGCCCGTGAGGTCGCGCTGCTGCCCTACACCTCGACCGCACGCTGACATCGAGGAGGCGAACCCGATGAAGATCATTCTTACTGCTGATGTCCCCCAGCTTGGCGGGCCCGGCGATCTCGTGCAGGTCAAGGACGGCTATGCCCGCAATTACCTGCTGCCCCAGCGCCTTGCCATCCTGGCCACCAAGGGCGCGGAGAAGCAGGTGGCCACGATCCGTCGGGCGCAGCAGGCTCGGCAGATCCGCGATCTCGACCACGCTAGGGAGGTCGCCGGTTCGCTCTCGCGTATGGGAACCGTCTCCGTGACAGGGAGGGCGGCCAGGTCAGGCGGCAAGCTGTTCGGTTCGGTCACCGCAGCCGACGTTGTGGACGCGGTCCGCTCCGCAGGGGGTCCGTTGCTGGACAGGCGTGCCGTCGATGTCGGCGGCCCGATCAAGTCCACCGGCACCTACCAAATGACTGTACGGCTGCACCCGGAAGTCTCCGTGACCGTCCCGTTCGAGGTCACCACCGCCGGCTGAGCCGACAATCAGACGACCGCGGGTAGTGCGATCATCTCGGGTACGGAGAGTTGGTCCTCCAGCCACGGGCGAGCGCCGCGGTGAGCTGGCGTTGTAATCGTAGAGCAGCCCTTCGACGTCGAGCAGCTTCACTTGCCGAGCCAGCTTCCGGCGGATCTTCTCGTCCTCCAGGTCGGCCGAGAGGGAAGTGCCAGCCGTTCCCGCCGATGTCGCAGCCCAGAGCGGTCAGGAGCTCGTCCCGCGGCACCAATCGGGGGCCGACGAACACCGCTGTCCGCGGCACCAACCGGCCATCGGTGAGTTCCACGCCGGAGA
Source organism: Pseudonocardiaceae bacterium (assembly GCA_036009255.1). Lineage (GTDB taxonomy): Bacteria > Actinomycetota > Actinomycetes > Mycobacteriales > Pseudonocardiaceae. Next base: position 3,140 of record DASYMC010000021.1, on the reverse strand, counting down.
GCCGGTCATCGTCCACCACGAGCCGGGCCACCTCGGCGTCAACGATCCGGATCCCACGGACGGTCAACCGCTCACGCTCGTCTGTGGACAGGGTGATCCGGTGTGGGTCCGGCCGCACCGCACCCGACCACCACCACGTCGTACTCCATCGCGATCACCTCCACCGCCGAGCCTGCGCCCGCGGACGGTAGCCGACAACAGTGGTTGCCGTTTCCGGGCCAATCGGGCGAGGGCGGCGGTCACTGCCGCGTCGATGTGTCCGCTCCGCGAACACGCCGGGGCAGTGCGTCTGGGTAGGGACACGCCGGGTCGCGGCGAAGAATATCTGTCCACATCCGCAGTCAGCCCTCTGACCTGCTTAGACGGCGTAACCGTGACGAGATTTCCCCAGGTTGTCCCCAGCTATCCATGGCCGCACCAGCGGGTGTGGAAGCTCCGTCCGGATGGCATCCCCAGGCTGTCCCCAGGCAGTCCTTGATCGGGATTGCTCGGCGTCTCCCGGCCGCCCTAACCTCGCCCGGCGCGCCTGGAGGAGCGGGTGCGGGGCTGGTCGGAGACCGATTCTGTCGGTGCCATCGGGTAGAACAAGCGTTCGACGATGTCGAGCGAGCCGGGGGAAAGGGGTACCCAAGGGTGGCGCTGGTTGACGACCGCGGCGTGCGGGTCGAGAACACTGGGCAGGCCTTCGATCGGCAGCCCCCGCAGGACATCACCGCCGAGCAGTCGGTACTCGGCGGGATGCTGCTGTCCAAGGACGCCATCGCCAACGTCGTTGATGTGTTGCGCTCGGGAGATTTCTACCGGCCTGCCCATCAGGCCGTCTTCGACTGCATTCTGGACCTGTACGGGCGCGGTGAGCCGGCCGATGCGGTCACCGTCTCCGCCGAGCTGGAACGTCGCGGTGAGCTGCTTCGCGTCGGTGGAGCGCCGTACCTGCACACGTTGATCTCGGTCGTGCCGACCGCTGCCAACGCGGGATACTACGCCGAGATCGTCGCGAGCAAGGCGGTGTTGCGCCGCTTGGTGGAGGCGGGCACCCGGATCGTGCAACTCGGCTACCACGGTGCCGACGGTGCTGACGTGGACGAGGTGGTGGACCGCGCTCAGGCAGCTGTCTATGAGGTCACCGAGCGGCGGATGAGCGAGGACTACATCGCGCTGGAAGAACTGCTCCAGCCGACCATGGACGAGATCGACGCGATCGCGTCCCGGGGTGGCGCCTCGGCCGGCGTCCCCACTGGCTTCGCCGATCTCGACGCGGTGACCAACGGCCTGCATCCCGGCCAAATGGTGATCATCGCGGCCCGTCCCGGTATTGGTAAATCCACGCTAGGTTTGGATCTTGCCCGGTCCTGCTCGGTCACTCATGGCATGGCCAGTGTGATCTTCTCGCTGGAGATGAGCCGCACCGAGATCGTGATGCGGCTGCTGTCGGCCGAGGCCAAGATCCGGCTGGGTGACATGCGCTCCGGTCGGATGACCGATGACGACTGGACTCGGCTGGCCCGGCGGATGGGCGAGATCAGTGAGGCGCCGTTGTTCATCGACGACTCGCCGAACATGACGATGATGGAGATTCGTGCCAAGGCGCGGCGGCTCAAGCAGCGCAACGACCTGCGCTTGATTGTCGTGGACTACATGCAGCTGATGACCTCGGGTAAGAAGGTCGAGTCCCGCCAGCAGGAGGTCAGCGAGTTCTCCCGGCATCTCAAGCTGCTGGCCAAGGAACTCGAGGTGCCAGTGGTCACGATTTCCCAGCTCAACCGTGGTCCGGAGCAGCGCACCGACAAAAAGCCAATGCTGGCCGACCTTCGGGAAAGTGGATCTTTAGAGCAGGATGCGGACATGGTGATGTTGATACACCGGCCGGATGCGTGGGAACGGGATGATCCACGGGCCGGCGAGGCGGACTTGATTCTGGCCAAGCACCGCAATGGGCCGACGGTGACCGTGACGGTGGCTCATCAGTTGCACTACAGCCGCTTCTACGACATGGCCCGGGATTGACCAATCCGGCGCTGAGCGCTTACCTCATGTCCAATTCATTCCGCGGAGCGTGACGGGATGAGTGCGTTCCGCCGCGCCCCCAATTGAGCCAGCCGGTCCAGCGCTTCCACCTGCTGCGCGCAGGTGCGCGCCTTCATCGACTGCTGCGCGGCGACCACCGCCAGCACCCACAGCATTCCCCGATCCGACCGATTGGTGTGCGGTGCCCAGATGTGCGGGAGCCGCACGCGTACCGGCACTGAGGATGAACCACAGCCGGCACACCGGCACCGGTCCGGGGGCGCTGGGTTCGGGGGGCGCTGGGTTCGGGGGGCACTGGGTTCGCGGGCACCGGGGCACGCGGCTAACCTCCACCGCAATGAATCCACGAGCACAGGTCATTCATCTGGGGGCGCTGTCGGGTCAACTGCGCCAGGCGGCCCGGCACCTGTTCGAGGTCGTGCTGGCCCCGCTGGGTCTGTTCTGGTTGATGCTGAGCCTCACCAACCTGACCGGCGGGTTGCTCGCAGCTTTGAGCTGGGCGCTCGGCGCGCTGCTGTGCCGATTGCTGACCCGCGCACCGATCCCTGCTGTGCTGTGGCTGACCACCGGGCTGCTCGTGATCCGTACTGTCATCGGGTACACCACCGGGAGCGCCTTCCTGTACTTCCTGCAGCCCACGTTGCAGAACTTTGTGATCGGGTTCGTGCTGCTGGCCACCGTGGGGCTGCGCCGGCCGCTGATCGCGCGGCTGGCCGACGACTTCTGCGCCTTTCCCGCCACGCTCACCAGTAACCCGAAGGTGCAGCGGTTTTTCCGGCGGGTGTCATTGCTCTGGGCGCTGGTGTTTTTGACCAATGGCGCCGCCACTCTCTGGGTACTGGCTCGTGCCACGATCGGCAACTTCCTCATGATCACCACAGCCGGGTCGTTCACCCTGGTGGGAATCGCTGCGGCGGTGTCGCTGCTGTGGTTCCGCCGGGAACTACGCGGCGAGGGCATCCGGCTGCGGTTCGGGGCTGCTGCTGCGGCCTGACCGCATCTGATCAACTCCGTATATTTGATCGAACTGCTGGCACTCAGCCAAATCGCCGCGCCAGGCGGTGAAACACCTCAGGTGCCGCGCCTCGCACCCGCGCGGCCACCGTCAGCCA
>DASYMC010000020.1:0-13857 GCA_036009255.1 Pseudonocardiaceae bacterium | reverse complement strand
GTGCCGTCGGCCTGCTGGAACGCCTCGAAGATCACCGATAGCTTGTCGGCGGAGATCCCGATGCCGGTGTCCTCCACTTCGAACGCCAACCGGGCCGGAGCGGCGCGCAACGCATCGCTCTCCACCTCATCAGCAGACGCCGGCCTGATCCGAAGTGTCACCCCGCCCTCGTCGGTGAACTTCACCGCATTGGACATCAGATTTCGCAGCACCTGCTGGAGGCGCTGTTCGTCGGTGCGCAGCATCTCGGGCAGCGTCGGATCGAGTTCGACGGAGAAGTGCAGCGCCTTCTCGGCAGCCAGTGGCTCGCAGAGCGTCTTGACGTATTTCACCACCGCGGTGATGGCGACATCGGACAGCGACGGGTCCATCCGCCCGGCTTCGACCTTGGCCAGATCGAGGATGTCGTTAATCAACTGCAGCAGATCGCTGCCGGCGGAGTGGATGGTCCTGGCGAACTCGACCTGCTTGTCCATCAGGTTGCCATCCAGGTTGTCCGCCAGCAGCTTGGCCAGCACCAGCGCGCTGTTGAGCGGGGTGCGCAGCTCGTGCGACATGTTGGCCATGAAGTCGGACTTGTAGCGCGATGCGGCGGCCAGCTGTGCGGCTCGCTCCTCGATCTCCTGTCGGGCCAGTTCGATCTCGGCGTTCTTGATTTCAATGGCCCGGTTCTGCGTCGCCAGCAAGGCGGCCTTTTCGGCGAGCTCGGTATTGGACTTCTGCAGCTCGTACTGCTGGGCTTGCAGCCGTTGCGAACCCGAGGTCAGTTCTCGCGTCAGCCGCTGGGACTCGGCCAGCAGCGCCTCGGTGCGGGAGTTGGCCAGGATGGTATTGACGTTCAAGCCGATCGTCTCGCGAAGGCGTTCAAGGAGATCACAGTGTACCGGGGTGAACTCGTTGACCGAGGCCAGCTCGATCACCCCCAGCGCCTGATCTTCGAACAGCAACGGCAGTACGAGCAGGTTGGTCGGTGCGGCGCGGCCGAGGCCGGAGCTGATCGCGGCGTAGTCCGGCGGCGCCTCGGTGACCAGGATCGTCCGCTTGTCCAGCGCCGCCTGCCCAACCAGTGACTCGCCGAGGGCGAAGCGACGGATGGCCGCGGGATCCTGAACTCCGTAACCAGCGGTGAACTCCACCACTGGCCCGACAGTCGGATTGTCGCTGGCGTCGCGGACCAGGAAGAAGGCCCCTTGCTGGGCTGAGACCAGGGGAGCGAGCTCGCTGAGCACCAATGAGGCCACGGTGGGCAGGTCGCGCAGGCCCTGCATGAGACTGGACAACCGGGCGAGGTTGGTCTTGAGCCAGTCCTGCTCCTCGTTGGTCCGGGTGGTCTCCCGCAGGGTGGCGATCATCTGATTGATGTTGTCGGAGAGCTCAGCGAGCTCGCCGGACGCCTCGACGGTGATCTGCGGGGTCAGGTCACCAGCGGTCACTGCGGTGATCACCGTCGCGATGGACCGTACTTGGCTGGTCAGGTTGCCCGCGAGGACGTTGACGTTCTCGGTCAGCCGCTGCCACGTGCCGGACACCCCGATCACCTCGGCCTGCCCACCGAGCTTGCCCTCGGTGCCGACCTCGCGGGCCACCCGGGTGACCTCGGAGGCGAACGCGGAGAGCCGGTCGACCATGGTGTTGATCGTGGTCTTGAGCTCCAGGATCTCACCGCGAGCGTCCACGTCGATCTTCTTTGACAGGTCACCGCTGGCCACGGCGGTGGTCACGGTGGCGATGCTGCGTACCTGGCTGGTCAGGTTGTCCGCCATGCCGTTGACGTTGTCGGTGAGCGATTTCCAGGTGCCGGCCACCCCGCGCACCTGGGCCTGGTTGCCGAGCTTGCCCTCGCTGCCTACCTCGTGCGCCACCCGGGTGACCTCGTCGGCGAAGGCGGAGAGCTGGTCGACCATGGTGTTGAGAGTGTCCTTGAGCTGCAGGATCTCGCCGCGGGCGTCCACAGTGATCTTGCGGCTGAGGTCGCCCTGTGCCACCGCGGTGGCCACCTGGGCGATGTTGCGGACCTGAGCGGTGAGGTTGCCGGCCATCACGTTGACCGATTCGGTCAGGTCGCGCCAGGTCCCGGCCACCCCGGGAACCTGCGCCTGGCCACCCAGCGCCCCCTCACTGCCGACCTCGCGGGCCACCCGGGTGACCTCGGCGGCGAACGCGGAGAGCTGATCGACCATGGTGTTGAGGGTGTTCTTCAGCTCCAGCAGCTCACCGGAGACCTCAACGGTGATCTTGCGGCTGAGGTCGCCCCGGGCTACCGCGGTGGCCACCTGGGCGATGTCGCGCACCTGGGCGGTGAGGTTGCCGGCCATCACGTTGACCGAATCAGTCAGGTCCCGCCAAGTGCCTGCGACGCCGGGGACGTGGGCCTGACCACCCAGCCGACCCTCGGTGCCGACCTCACGGGCCACCCGGGTCACCTCGGCGGCGAACAGCGACAACTGGTCGAGCAGGCCGTTGACCGTGTGCCCCAACCGGGCGAAATCGCCGCGCAGCAGCTGGTCGGACACCCGCGAGGACAGGTCACCTTCGGACACCGCGGCCAAGACCCTGGCCAACTCGGTGGTGGGCCTGGTCAGATCGTCGATCAACCCGTTGATTGCCGACGCGGCCAGCGACCACCCGCCGCCGCTTTCCTCGGCGAGCCGCTCCCGCGTCCGGCCGTCCTGGCCGACCGCCTCCCGCACCCGGACCAGTTCGCCGACCAGGGACTGGTTGCGCTGCGCGATCTCGTTGATCACTGTCGCGATGCGGCCGGTGAGGCTGGTGTCGGTGACCACGAGGCGGCGCCGGAAGTTGCCGTCGCGCAACTCCTCCACAGCCAACAGGATCCGTTCCAGCGCGGCGGTCTCAAGCGGGTTTGCTCGCTCTGGAAGCGATTCTGCGACCGATACGGGGTGAGCGCTCACGATGATCCTCCCAGAACATCCCGACATCCGGCGAACATCACCGTCTCAATGCCCGCAGCGTGCCACGATTGGCCTTGGTTTTCGAGCTGGCTTGCGTGCCAGCTCTCGAACTCAGGTTCGACCAAGGGTGTCTCGAACTTCGAGCACACTAGTCTTACGACTACCCTCGCTGCGACGCGCTCGGATCGGGGAGGAGATGCTGTGGCATCTGACCTGGACCCCGCTGCTGAGCTGCTCGTGCCCGGACTGCCGGCCCTGCTCGACCACATCGACCAGGCGGTCATCGTGCAGGATTCCTCCGGCTGTATCCAGCTGCTCAATGCGGCCGCCCGGCTGCTGTTCCCTGACCTGAACATCGGCGATGAGTTCGAACGCCCTGGCGAGTGGTTCGTCGCTGATGCCGGCGGTCACCGGGTCTGCGGACGGCTGCGGCGGCTTGGGGGTGGTTGGAACGCCTGGCTGGTCACCGCCACCAGCGGCAACCGTACCGCCAATGATAACTCCACCACACCGGCTGACCAGGACGACTTCATGCTGGCAGCCAGTCGTGAGCTGACGATCGGGGCGGGCCACGAGGCTGCGGCCGGCGCCCTGGCTCGGCTGGCTGTTCCGACGGTCGGAGAGCAGGCCGCGGTGCTGCTGCCCGCGCCGCGGGCCCGGATGTCCTGGTGGCGCTGCGTTGATGGGGTGGCGCAACCCGCTCAAGGTATGGCTCGGGCGCCGGCCTCGCGCACGGCCCCGGTACTTGCCGGCATGCTGGGCGGAACAACCGTAAACACCGCAACCGCAATCGTCACCGTGCCGGTCGACGAGCTTCCCGCGTTGTCCGCGATGTTCGGGTCCGACCTCGCCGAGCGGTTACCGGTCATGGCGGTGCCCCTGCGGGGACCGGACCGGACCGAAGGATTGCTGGTCGTGGTGCGGCCCGTGGCGGTCAGCTTGCTCGCCCAGCTGGCTGCACTGGCGGGGCCGACGATCGGAGCCAGCCGCAGGCGACGCGAGCAAGCCAGCGCGCTGGACCTGCTGCAGGCCCCACTCATGCCGGCAAGGCCCGGCACCTTGCCGGAGCTTCCTGGCTTGGAGCTGGGCGTGGCGTACCAGGCGGCCGGCGAACTGGCGGTGGGCGGGGATTTCTACCTGATTCGCCCCACAGGTGATGGCAGCGCCCTATTCGGGCTCGGCGACGTGTGCGGGAAGGGCGCCGAGGCTCTCGCGGAAAGTGGCCGGGTGCAACATTCGCTGGCTGCGCTGATGGTGACCGAGCAGGATCCGACCCAGCTGCTCTACCTCCTCAATCGGGCGTTGCTGGCGGCGGGGCGAACGGTCTTCACCACGATGGTGCTCGGTGCGCTGCGGCCCGCGGGCCAGAGGTACCAGCTGATCCTCGCCACCGGTGGGCACCCTCCTCCGATGGTGTTACGGCGCAGCGGGCAGGTCGAGGAGGTCGCGGTGCCCGGCACCGTAGTGGGAATCCTGCCTGAAGCCCGGTTCGGTCGGACCTCGATCGCTCTGGAAGAGGGGGAGACCCTCCTGCTCTACAGCGATGGGGTGACCGAGGCCGGTCGCCCCAGTGGCGAGGGCCAGGAGCAATTCGGTCCAGCCCGGTTGGCCGAGTGTCTGCGCGCCTGCACCGGGATGTCGGCGCAGGCGGTGGCCACCTGTGTTGAGGACACCATCTCCGGCTGGCTTGGCCGCGAGGACGGTGACGACCTCGCCGTGCTTGCCGTCCGCGTCATTGACCGAGGTGCCTAGCCGAGCGCCCGGGTCGGGTGCTCGGTCCGCCCACAGTGAGACCTGATGGGCCTTCCCTATATGGTGACAAGGGTGGACAGTGATTACCCCGCCGACATCATCGGGTTGCAGGTTGCCGAGCATGGTCCCGATGCACGCGTGGTGACGGTACGAGGTGAGGTCGACACGCTCACCGCGCCGAAGCTGGCCAGCTTCCTGAGCACGCAACTGTCCGTCGCGCGGATCGTCGTGGTGGACCTCGACGGTGTCGAGTTCCTGGGATCGGCCGGTCTGTCCGCGCTGTTCGAGGCGAATGAGCTGGCGGCTCGCGAACGGCGCGCCCTGCGGTTGGTGTGTCATTCCAGAATCGCCAACCGAGCACTGGAGGCGACCGAGCTGCGCGAGCACTTCACCTTCGCCGAGACGGTGCCAGACGCCTTACAGAATTCGCTGTGAATTCGCTTCGGAGCTCTGAACAACGGGGTTTGACGCAGACGGAGCTCGGGAACACCCCCGGCATGAACGGGTTCATCGCAACATAGCGTAACTAAGAGGTATAAGGAGACGACGATGGCGGCTGGAGCCCTGAACGTCGCGGCACACGGCGCCATCACGGATGCGGGACGATCAAGGTGACGTACGTGGATAAGGATTACTCGAGCTCCAACGGTGGCGCTCCGTCGCAGGGCACATTCCATGCGGGTGTGGCGTTGTCCCTTGAGCTGCGGGCCGCGGCCAGCACCGTCGTGATCCCCACCATTCGGACGGTGGCCGCCGACCTTGCCGCGCGCGCGGATTTCGATCTCGACTCGATCGATGATCTGCGGATGGCTGTCGATGATCTGTGCGCCATGCTGGTCCGGATCGCAGCCGCTGATGCGATGTTGCGGTGCAGGTTCACCGTATCGCCGGAGCGGATCGAGGTGGCCGCCGACATCGAAGTCGAGAATCCGGCCGAACCACTGTCTACCCGCACATTCGGCTGGCGCGTGCTGGAATGCCTCGCCGATGATGTTCATGCTGAGTCACTACCCGGTGCGGTCGGCGAGCGTGCCCGAGTCTGCATCACGGTGGCCAAAGACGCCGCGACGGCGCCACAGTTGTGACGCCGTCCGCGTCGTCGGTCGGGACCGAGCACAACGAGTATGCGCATCTTGTTCCGCTGCAGCGCCGGTATGCCGAGCTGGCTCGGGACGACCCGGAACGGCAGGCCTTGCGCGAGCAGCTGATCAGCGGTTACCTGCCGGTGGCCGAACACATCGCGCGCCGGTTCGCCGGCCGCGGCGAGCCCATTGACGACCTGGTTCAGGTCGCCACCGTGGGGCTGATCAATGCCATCGACCGGTTCGAACCGATCCGTGGCTCTGATTTCTTCTCCTTCGCGGTACCGACGATCACCGGCGAGGTACGTCGATACTTCCGGGATCACGGCTGGTCGACGCGGGTGCCTCGGCGGCTGAAAGACCTTCATATCGCGATCCGCGGCACGCTGGCTGAACTGTCCCAGCAGCTCGGACGAGCTCCCCGGCCTAGCGAGATCGCTGATCGCCTGGGATTGCCGATCTCCGAGGTCATTGAGGGCCTGCAGGCCGGAGAGGCGTACCGGAGCTCGTCGCTGGATGAGATGCTTGGTTCCGGTGACGGCAAGGCGACTCTGGGTGAGTTCATCGGGGGTCTGGATAACGAGCTTGCTCTTATTGACGATCGGGCCACGCTGCGCCCGCTGCTGGCAGAGCTGGCGCCCCGGGAGCAGAAGATCATCGAACTGCGATTCTTCCGTCAACTGACACAGACGCAGATCGCCGAGCAGGTCGGCATCTCGCAGATGCACGTCTCCCGAGTACTCCGTCAAACGCTGGCGTTGTTGCAGGAACGCATGGCCGGCCGGGATTGATGACGCGCGTGCTGGAGCCCGTTGGGTCCAGTGATCATTGGCTAGACCATGCCACGGCTTGTCGTTTGGTCACGCGGGTACCGGGTACTTTGAGGTTATGACGGCTTCCACCACGCCCGCCGACGTGGTCACGGTCCCCACCTAGCCGGTTCGATAGACCCCTTCCGCGGGCTCGCAGCTGCCGTCCGTGGGTTCCTGAGCACCGGTCGGCCAGCGAAATTTCGCGCCGACCGGTGCTCGCCCTAATAGCGGAGCAGGAGAATCAGATGCGTGACGAGGAGTTCATCACCGAGGTTCAAGCTCGTGCTGGCTTGGACGCGCGGGATGATGTTGAACACGCCATCCGGGCTACCTTGACCGTTCTTGGTGAGCAACTGCCGGACAACGTGGTTGGTCCAGTTGCCGCTGCGCTTCCGGAGCGACTTGGGGAACAACTGTGGGGCGGCAGGCCCCGATCGCGCGTGACCGCGGCGCAGGCCGGTCGGCTGAGTCGGGGAGTAGCCCACGGCGAGGGGAGTTGGCCCGGGGACAACACCGTTTCCGACGCTGATATCGACAGCCTTCCTCACCAACGTGGCCGGCGCGAGCCAGCAGGTGTCGACAACTCCCGGTGATCTAGCTGACCCGGAGCGCCGGTGTCGGGATCGCCCGATCCGCCCTGACCGTCGCCATCGATCCGACCCGTAGGTGTCGATCCGCTGGTCTCATTTCGACTGCGGTGAGTACCGGGAACGGTCAAGGTAGCGGGGTCGCGCTGGCGAGCGGCATCATAAGAAGCATCCTGATTACCCGCAACAGCGGGGTTGGCCGACTTCTCAGACTGCGGTGTGCCGGAGTTGGTCGGCGCGTCAGGGCCACCGGGCTTGCTGTCGGCGAGCAGAGTATGCGTGTCGGTGTTACCGGGTTTATTGGAACTGCTGGGTTTGCCGACGGCAACCGTCTCAACCTGGTCCACCGGCTTACCGGAGTTGCTCGGTTTATCGATGTGGCGCGCGGAGATGGGAGGCACCGGAGCGGGGGTCGCGTGGAGGCTGACGTTCCCCTGTGGACTGCTGAGGCGATCACTAGTCATCTGATCAACGTTTTTCGCTGCAGGGGGGACCGTAATCGATGGGGGGCCGCCCCGCTCCGCGAGCATGGGTGCTATGTCGGCCGGGGTTGGCGAAACTCCTGATCCCTCCGCCGGGAGAGCCAGGGATGGCTCCGGGCTGGGGGTCAGTGCACCGCCCCGACCGTACAGGGATGGCGTAGCGATCTTGTGCTGAGCGGTGGTGCGCCCGTGGCTGATAATCGCGGTAATGCCAAGGACAGCGGTGCACGCCAGCGCGAAGCAGGTGACTACAGCTGCTCCGGCCGAGCGGGTGTTGGAAGGCATCGGCAACGCCGTCCAGCGTCGATAACTTGCTGTAGCGGCCGCATCGCGCAAATAGGTGTCGGTGCCGATCCAGGCAATTAGCGCATTGGCCGGAGGGCCAGAGCCCGCCTTGCGACGATGGCGGGGTACCAATCTGTGCACTGTAGGTCTCCGAGTGCGTTAGTCCCACCTCTTCCCCCTGGATACGCCGCTTCGGCTGCGAGACGGCAGCGCTGTTCTTGCGACTGAGTGAACTCTGGGCGCTGCCTGTAGTGATCGGAATCTCTGTCCTTTCTTCATCGGCCGGTCGCCCCGGCCTATCGCTATGGGTGAACAACTCCACACGTTCGTGTGTCATCAATACAGTGGGCCCCGAAGAGGGGCCCCCTGGTGAACGGCTGCCGTATGCCCGTGTGGTGGTCCTCGTCGCGGCGGCCAGCACACTTCTCACGGAACGTTCCGATGCCAACGCCAAGGGTTGCCGGTTGCCGACCACTTGCGTTGCTCTTCCTGAGCCCGCCAGGTCGCCTCGCGCACAGGCTCCGGCGCGCCTGACGCCGCCTACCCACGCTGCTCGTCAGCAGGGAGGTTTCAGTGAGATTCCTGCGGGTATCCACACATACGTGACGCGCCCGGACTGGCGCAAATGGAAGGGTGGTTAACGATGAGTCTTCAGGACAAGATCTCGGACAAGGCCCAGGTGGTGAAAGGTAAAGTCAAGGAAGCAGCCGGCAAGATCACCAACGACCCGGAGTTGGAAGCTGAAGGTAAGCTGGAGCAGGGTACGGGACAGATCAAGCAGGCTGGCGAGAAGGTTAAGGACGCCGGCAAAAGCGTCTTCGACTCCTAAGCGCAGTCCGATTGAATTAATCGCATCCAGTGCGCCGAGTTCGACACCAGCGCTGCCTGGCTGACTGGCCGCAGCGCTGGTGTCGAACTCGGCGGCTGCAGGGTCTCGGTCCGGATGTCCGTCAACGCGTTCGCCGTGATTGGTGGGCTTACAGCGCGGCGATATCAGCCGGAGTCCAGTAGCCCCGCGCTCCCGGTAAGCGGGCGAGATAACGGGCGATTCGGTGGTTATCCCATCCATAGGTCTCCCGCAAGCCCGCCATAATTACCCGCAGATAGGGGGCCGATGGTGGTGTCCACGACACGTCTGCTGCCTGCCAGGGAGCGGTGAACGTCAGCAACGGGTATCCGTCGAGCTCATCGACATGTAGTAGGGTCTCGTAACGGCCAGGACCGAGTTCGACCCGGCGCTTCGCCAGGACCATTGCGAGATCGAAGTCCTCGCCCGGGGTTCGGTACATCTCCTGTGTGACGATATCGGCGAATTGCCCGGATGTGATTAAATAGGCTCGCGCCGCCGCTGAGCCCGGCAATTCAGGGTCGTAGAAAGCGCGGCCACCGCCCCAGACTGCGGACTCGGTGGCGAAGTAGACGCCTCCGGCAAGCTCGTATCCGGTGGCTCGCAGAGGTGCTCGGCGATCGCGACAACCTGGATAAGCGCGTCGGGCGCCCAGTGGTGCGGTGCCTGAGAGGTAGTAGCTCAATCGGTCGATGCACATATTCGACCCATAACTGACATACCACACCAATGCTGGCGGCGCCGTCACGCCTCGAGCAGCGCTGAGTGCACTAGGGGCCATCCACCTCCCGTGCGAGCCCTTGCCGCCGCCCTCAACGCGATCCTTCGCGGGCAGCAGTTTGCTGAGGTCCTCGGTAGTCATCGGCTTCCCGATTGTAAGTCTTCAAATGACTCGGGTAAGAGCCACACGGGGACTGCTCAGGCTCAGGAGGCGAGCTGCTGGTACTCGGCCCAGTGGGCGGAGGCTGACCCTTGCAAGGGCAGTTCGGGTAGTCACGACGGGGGACGGTCCGCAGCGCTGCAGCTGGCACCTGCGGCGTTCCCCAACGGACGATCTCCTATGGGACCGGTGCCCCGGGCTGAGTGGTGATGTACCGGAGAGGCTGTGGTGCGACGAAGCGTTGTGCTCCGAAGGGTCGTTGTGGCGCTCGCCGACCAATTCGGGATGTACCCGAACGTGGCTAAGACCACCCCTCTGGCTTATGGGGCCGCTGTGGCGGACCATCTCCCGTTCCGGTCATCGCCCGTGCGGTGAATGCGCACGTTAGATCCCTCACTTTCGGGGTAACTGATGCCCATTGGGCCTCGCGGCGAACGTTCCCGAGGTCTATGGTCGGTGATCAGGTATCGGTATTCGACAGCGCGGGCGTGGGGATGATCACATGACGGATGTCGCGAGTAGGGCCTCGTTGGAATCGTTGTTGATGACCCGGTCATTGAGTGATCCGGACCTGATGCAGGCGAGCGGAGCGGCGCCTGATTACGCGATTCTGCCGGATGTAAGCGTGATTAAAATCGGTGGCCAGAGCCTGATCGATCGGGGTCGAGCCGCTGTCTACCCCGTAGTTGAGGAATTGGTGGCGGTCAAGCGGAGCCATCAAATTCTGATCGGTACAGGAGCGGGAACTCGGGCTCGACACATCTACGCATTGGCTGCCGAGCTGGGCCTGCCGACGGGTGTATTGACCGACGTCGGCGCTTCGGTCGCGGACCAGAATGCTCAGATGCTGGGATATTTGATGGCCCGTCATGGGGTGCCGGTAGTCGGCGGCTCGGCGTTTGGGGCCATTCCGCTGTATCTCTCTGAATGCGGCGCCGCGATCTTCTCGGGAATGCCGCCGTATGACATGTGGCAGCACGTTCCAAGCGAAGGGGTGATACCGCCGTATCGCACGGATGCCGGGTGTTATCTCGTCGCGGAAGTTTATGGTTGCGCCAACATGATTTTCGTGAAGGACGAGGATGGGCTCTACACGGCCAATCCGAAGACCGACCGGGACGCCAAGCTGATCCCGCAGATCACTGTGGAAGAGTTGATCGCCGCCGATCTGCCGGATCTCATTATCGAGCGACCGGTCCTGGAACTCATGCGTCGCGCCAGGCACGTCAAGTCAGTCCAGGTAATCAACGGGCTACGGCCTGGGCTCATCAGGCGCGCACTCGCAGGCGAGCACGTCGGCACGATCATTTCGGCTGCGTGAGCGCCGCCGCCACCGAGGAGAACGCCATGACTGACATCGTCTCGCACCCGGAATCGTCGTTTGCCAAAGACGTGCCCTCGGCGTTGATGCGCCAGACCTTGCTCGACCGCGAACTGGTCCGCGCGCTGGATCGGCCGGTGATCCCGCTGCTGCCGTGGCTGAACGTGGTCGTGATCGGCGGCCGCTCGATCATGGACAGAGGCCGTGACGCGGTGATTCCGGTGGTCGAGGAACTGCGTACCGCGTTGCGGGAGCATCGGTTGCTGATCCTTACCGGCCCGGGAATCCGAGGCCGCCACGTCCTCGGTGTCGGGCTCGATCTCGGTCTCCCGACGGGTGTGCTGGCCGCGCTGATCTCCGCCGAGGCCGAGCAGAACGGGCATCTCGTGGCGGCGTTGCTCGCCGAGCAGGGCGTGTCCTATCTGCCCCACGCGGCGATCGCACACCAGCTCGCCGTGCACCTGACTGCCAGCCGAGCCGTAGTGTCCAACGGGTTCCCGCCTTATGGAATCTACGAGTTCCCTCCTGAGGTGGGCAAGATCCCGCCGCACCGCACGGACACTGGTGCATTCCTGCTTGCCGACGCCTACGGCGCCGCCAGGATTATTTACGTCAAGGACGTCGACGGCGTCTTCACCGCCGACCGCGAGGCGGCCAACGGGGCCACGGCCGAATCCATCTCGCGGATAGGAGCCGCCGAGTTGCTGGCCCGCAAGATCGACACCCTCCCTATCGACCCGCTGGTGCTTGAGCTCATGGCACACGCCAAGCATCAAAAGGAGATCCAGATCGTCAACGGGCTCACGCCTGGGAACATCACCAAAGCCTTGCACGGACAGCACGTGGGCACGACCATCCACGCTGACTGACGCCCCCTCACTTGAAACCTCCGATGAGGAGGTAATCCCGGCTAGAACTCCGCGTGTGCCCAGCGCCGTTGCCCGAGCGATCCGCAGATACGGAGAACTAGTTGCGGTACGGGTGTGGCAGGTGTGACTATGGGGGCGACGGAGAAGGTGAGTGCCATGCGGGCCACGTTTCATGCCGGGCTGGATGAGCTCATGGGCGAGTTGGCCAGGATGGTCCGGCTGGCCGGTCAGATGATGACCAACGCGTCCATCGCATTGCACCAGAACGACCTTGCGCTCGCCAGGCTGGTCATCACTGACCGGGATCAGGTCAAGGCGATGTACGAGGGGATGGAGCGCCGTTGCGTCACCTTGCTGGCATTGCAGGCCCCGGTCGCCGGCGACCTGCGGGTGGTGATCGCAGCTTTGCACGCGTTGGGTCATGTGCAGCGGATGGGAGACCTTGCCCGGCACGTCGCGGTCATTGCCCGGATCAAGCGCGCGAACCCCATGACCTCGGGCAAGGTGCGGCCCGTGCTAGCCAGGATGAGCCTGCTCGCCAGCCAGCTCGCGACGGACGCCGCGACGGCGATCGAGCATCAGGACCCGCTATCCGGCTGCCGGCTGGCCGTCGCCGATGACGAGGTAGACGCGCTGCTAAGGCACCTGTTCGCCATCCTCTTTGCCGCGGGCTGGACACACAGCGTGGAACAGGCCGTAGACGCCGCCTTGGTCGGCCGCTATTACGAACGTTTCGGTGACCACGCGGTCGCCATTGCGCGGGGAGTTTGCTACCGGGTCACCGGGGAGCTATCCGAGGTCAATGCTGTGCAGGGAGTCAGCCGACTCCGATAGCGTCTGGCCTGGCGTCAAGAGCAATCTTGGTGAAAAGAAGTCGAACATTATCGAACGCCGCTGATCCATTAACCGCTCGCCGGGCCTCCTAGACGTTCTTCTCATCATCACTCGGTCGATAACTCACGTCCGGTGACCATTCGAACGTCTTTTATAACGGTCCGTATATAATAATTTCCTAAGAATGGTTCATATTCGTCTGTCCGAGTGATGACAAGGTCTTCTTGTAACGATAGGTAGCTGTCCCTTGTGGGGTTGGTAGCAATCCCCTCGTCGACTCGTTGACCTGCTCCGTTCACCTGGAGGAGGGAGCGTCACGCCGTCCGATCCCAGTGGTGCGAGGGAGGCTAGATGGCTGCCGCTCGATTCCAAGTGGTCTCGGTGGCGCGCTCGGCGCGGATGCCCGTGCCACGCGAGTCCGACGATGGCGCTGGATCGTGGGCGGACATCCCCCTTCCCCGGACACGGGGATTCACTTGGCGATTCATGTCGGCCAACAACCGCAGCCTGGCGAGGTCGGCGCACACCTCTCCCGACGTCGAGTCTTGCCTGGAGGAGATCCGCGTTCTGCAGGAGGGCCTGCCGGACGCGGTGGGAGAGACGTCGCGAAACGGGCACGGGCAGTGGGTGTGGCGGGTCCGCCTGGCCGATGAGGTCGTGGCCACCGCGGCTCGCAGCTACCCGCGGCAGGTCCGGGCTCGGCTCACCTGCAACGCGTTCCTGCAGCTGGTCGCAGAGACTACCGACTCGGCTCCCGTGCAGGTGATGTACCGATGACCACCATCGTGATGGCGCCAGTGCCCGGGCCCGAGGGGCCGCCGGAAACGGTCAGGAAGGTACGGTCTGCCGCCGTTGGTGCCGACCGGGCATTCAAGCTCACGCTTCAGGGCGCCGGCGTGACAGTGCTGGTCATCATGACCACTATCGGGCTGTTCCTGTTCTACCGGGGCTCACAGGCGCTGGCCGACGCAGGCATCTGGAAGTTCATCACCACCCAGGCCTGGGAACCCACGTCGCACAACTTCGGGATCGCGACGGTGATCACCGGCACCATGCTCATCGCCGCGGTGGCGGTGTTTTTCGCCGTGCCGCTGGCCACCGGGGTGGCGCTCTACATCTCCGAGTACGCCCCCGGAAACTGCGCCAAGCGCTGATCAACCTGGTCGACCTGATGGCCGCGGTGCCCAGCGTTGT
>DASYMC010000019.1:0-4232 GCA_036009255.1 Pseudonocardiaceae bacterium | reverse complement strand
CAGATCGAGCATTACCTGCGCACCCGAGAACAAATACGGGCCACCCTAGTGGACTCGGCAGAATCGTTAAGTGATTTTCAAGAGAGCGAATCGAACACGCACACCGTAGCAAGTGCAGCCTCGGTGATGACCGCAAGGGCTGGTGACACGACCGCTACGACTTCCGCGAACAGCGCCACTCGGAACGCTGTCCCTGCGGATGCTTGTGATCGTAACTACAAAGCTGGAGCCCAGCGCCGCCACGCAGCTAGCGCGTTACAGCACCGGCGCTCAACTCGGAGTGCACGCCGGCACCGGTGAGGTGTGAACAGCCTGGGAACAGAGTGGTGGCGAACGCCCCTCGAAGGGACAGCCGCTTAGCGAGCACTCCCGGGAGCCGACCGTAGGTTGCGATTACGCCGACGAAGGATTACACGGAGCTGATAGGGTGACGGGTGGACGTTGTCCGTCACGAGGGATCACCTTATTGACCACGGACCGCACCCTGCAGCGGAATCCACACGCGGGCAACGATGAATGCGGACACTTGTGGCATAGGCCGCGGTGCTGCCCACCGTTGCTGGCGTCGCGCGTGCACCAACTAATCACCGGGCCGGGGCTGGACGAGCCAGGTTTGATAGGCGGCAATCACCGCTTGCGTTTTCTCTCGGACACTGAGTTTCGCCATCACGTGGGCAAGGTGTGTTTTCACGGTAGCTTCGCTGATGAACAATTGCCCGGCGACTTCGGTGTTGGACAGACCTTGGGCCAAAAGGATGAGGACTTCCCGCTCGCGAGGGGTCAGCTGGGCCATCTGGGCCGGTGTGGGTGTGTGCTGCGCAGGTCGGGCAGCGAATTCGTCGATGAGCTGGCGGGTGACGGTGGGATCCAGCCAGGCCTCGCCAGCGGCCACCGCGCGGATCGCGGCGACGATCTCGGTGGGGGCGGCATCTTTGAGAAGGAAGCCTGAGGCACCGGCGCGCAGTGCGGCGTAGACAGCCTCATCGATGTGGTAGGTAGTGAGGATAATGACCCTGACGGGCTGACCGCTCTGCGCGGTGAGACCCCCCTCGATCACGGCGCGGGTCGCCTTGACGCCGTCGGTGCCCGGCATCCGCACGTCCATGAGTAGCACATCCGGGCGCTGGTCGCGGGCCTGGATAAGAGCGCCCTGACCATCGGCGGCTTCGGCGACGATGGCGATGTCTTCCTCGGCGCTGACCAACAATGCTATGCCGGCCCGTATAAGCGGCTGGTCATCCACTACCACGACTCGGATCACCCTCGACACTCCCGGCATCTCGACGTCCTCCCACATCCGCCGATCCAAACCAGCAACCGCAGAAAGGAGCACGAGCAACGCCCGGTAAGTACGTCATGCTCAACCCCGATGGGGTGAACTCGCGGCGAGGAGAAACCCGGCGGCAGTGACCAAGCACCGGCACTTCGTCGCCCCGGTAGCACCGCGATCCGGCGCACCCTGCCAGGACCTGTGGGTGCCCCAAACTCGGCTCACCCCATGCGACCTGCTGATATTCGTGGAGGAGGCCCGCGGGCCTTGTTGCACTTGGCGAAGCCGAGGCAGGTGAGATCAGTGCTCCTCGGGTTGGTCAGATCGCCGGAGCCAGCTCATCGAAGGCGTCACGACAGCACCACCAGTGAGCCTGGCACCAGCCCGAGCTCACGAGCGGCCTACTCGGTGGTGATCGGGAAATCGACGAGCACCGATGTTCCTTCGCCGGAAGGGCTGGCCAGCATCATGGAGCCGCCCAGGGCCTCGACTCGATCGCGTAGTCCGATCAGCCCGGATCCCCGCGCCGGATCGGCGCCCCCAATCCCGTCGTCTCGGATGTGGACGCGGACAACATCGCCGAGTGCCTGTAGGTCGACGTGGACCTCCGAAGCCTGCGCGTACTTGGCCGCGTTGGTGAGTAGCTCCGCGACGACGTAGTACGCGGCCACTTCGATGCGCTCCGGGGGGCGCGCCGCCGGGGTATGTATGTTGAGTTCGACGGGAAGGGGTGCGCGGCGCGCGAGTGTTTTCAGCGCCGGGCCGAGGCCGTCTTCGGACAGGATCGCTGGGTGGATGCCCCGGGACAACTCGCGCAGGTCATCGAGTACTCCCTGCAGTTCGGACACGATATTGGCGAGCTGGCCGTGCAGCCCGTCCAACTCCGGCGGGATCGCCCAGTCCACTGATTGCAGGCTGAGCGCCACCGAGACGAGCCGCTGCTGGGCGCCATCGTGCAGATCCCGCTCGATCCGTCGGCGAGTCTCGTCGCTGGCGGCGACGACACGGGCGCGAGAGGCGGTGAGCTCGGCGCGGTTTTCGGCGTTCGCGATCGCGGTGGCGACCAGCTCGGTGAACTGCGCGATGCGGGCTTGGGTGTCAGACGACAGTTGCCGCTGCCGCTTCCAGACGGCGGCTATCACGCCCCATAGATGGCCCTCGACGAGGATCGGTGTTCCCACGCCAGAGCGAATGCCGTCCTTGCGGAGCCAGGCGGCGACCGAGCCGGCAGCGTCATCGAAGCTCGTCTGCACTAGATGGCCGGTGCTGCGCACCATTGCGGCGAGGTTTTGGCCTTCAGCTGTTAGCCGGGTTCCCACCGCAGCCCCGCCGTCAGGGCCGCTAATGGCGACTAGGGTCACCGTGCTATCGGGCTCGTAACGCCAGATGCGTGCGGAGTCGGCATTCAACAGGTGCCGCATCTCAAAGGCGACAGCGTCGAAGACCTTGGCCGGCGACGCGCCCCGTGCCACCAGCGTCGCCACCCGTCGCAACGCGGCCTGTTCCTCGGCGGCGCAGTAGCTGTCGGTCACGTCCCGAGCGGCGGCGTAGATGAGACCCTCGTGCAGGACCGCACGGCAGTTCCACTCCAGCCAGCGCGTGGACCCGTCGCGGCCCACGCTGCGGATCTCTAGATGGCAGACCGGCTGGCCGCGGGCCAGGAGCTCGACTGCCTCACGGTAGCGGACCCGATCATCCGGGTGAATGACTTCAACCCACGGCGTGGCGAGCAGCTCCTCGGCCGTATACCCCAGCGTCGTCTCGACGGCCGGATTCACCCGCGTGAAATAGCCGTCGGAGCTCAAGATGAACAGTAAATCCGGCGAGAGAGTGAAGAAGTCCTCCGGGTCCCGTTCCGGTTGCCAGCGCCGCCCGGCGAAGGCTGCCATGGCGTCGTTTATGCCAACCAGCAGCTCAGACCAGATCCCCCCGACGGCCCCGACATCCGCGCGGTGGTCCAGCCGGTTCTCGCGGATCGCGGCGGTCATGGCCCGGATCTCGCCGATCAGACGCTCAATCACGACATGCACGTCGCGGGATTCTGCGACGTCACCAACCTCGTCGCCCCCGACGGCCGCCATACCAGCCATTGCCCTCACGTTACCGTCGCCACCACACCCCAACCGACTAATGTGACCGATCTCCAAAACGCGCGAAAGATCAAATCGGGGGAGCGACACGCCTACCCTGGCAGGTCAGAAGTTCATTAATTATACTGGTGTTGGTCAGTCGGACATTACGCGGCTGGACGCGTCGCACAAAAGCATCGATGCTCGCTCGTCGAGCCTCGATTCGTCCTATCAGCTCCAGCCGCGCATCAACATTATTCCCCATTGCCGCTCCTCAAAGACACGGGTCTCTGTCGACGACGGTACCGCCAGAGCGTCGGCATGAAAGGCCGTGATGCCGAAATTCGTATTTGTGGCTCATCCATCACGCTGGGTCTCTCCGCTCCGCCATGACCAATACTTTGGTGCCGCTACGCGGTCGCCGCGGGTAAACAGTTCCTCGGTGAGTGCACGCAAGCCTGTCAAGGTTCCGTATCTTGGGGAACTGGCGAAACCCTCGTTTCAGCGCGCTGCACCGAGCACAAGCACCACAGTGCCAGGACGCTGATCGAGGCCGCAGACTTCCTGACGCTAGAGACCTCTGCCACACACCCAGCATCCATGCCGCAACACCCGAGGCGAAGACAGCGTCACCACTAGTAGTGCCACCAATAGACGGGCTGATCGAGGACTGCTTTCCACAGCGCTGGGGATGGGAGGCAGTCGCCGACCAAGGCTGCCTTGGTCGCTGCTTGTCGCCCGCGCGATGGTGCCGCATTCCCTTCGTATGGCGGAAGCGGGCTGGTGGCAGCGGCTTGGAGCGACCGGGGTCCGGGATGTTATCTACGCACCCGCCTGAGGTCACCGTGAAGCGCGTGCGCTTCGCTCGTGGAGGGGGCTTCGCATCTGTCACA
>DASYMC010000018.1:0-5071 GCA_036009255.1 Pseudonocardiaceae bacterium | reverse complement strand
AGCCCGGGCCTGGTGATCGCGGTGCGGGAGAGCAACGCACCGGTGTCCCCGGTGTCACAGTCCGCGGCTATCACCTCCTTGCGAAGGAACAACCTCTTACTGCTTACACCCGCTAACCTTAGAGCGCGCAGCGCATGGTGTCTACCCCCTACTTCCGGTAGGCTTCATGGGACGCTCGGAGCCGCGACCGCACGGTGCAAGCTGGTGTCAACATGCCGCGCCGTCAGCGGTGGACGTCTCGCGAGCGGGCCGGCGATACAGCGTTCCGTCCCCGGTTGATAACAGGCAGATCCCCGCGCCGCGACGGAGCGTCACTATCACTGGGCAATCAGATGTACGCCCGGAAGCAGCGCTACTCAAGGTAACCCTGGATGCTGCGCTGCCGCGTCTGACATCGGCGCGTACTCGTCGTCGCCACCGCACCTGGAGTTGCTTACTATCAAGAACCATCTATGACCAGAAGGAGCTTTACGACTACGAGTGTCGGCGGTAACCTTCTAGTACCGCGATAGCGGTGCGTACCTGTCGCGTCGTGTAGACGCCTGGAAGGAGAGAACCACGATGCTGATGCGTACCGACCCGTTCCGAGAACTGGACCGCATGGCTCAGCAGCTGTTTGGTACCAATGGCACCAGCACGCGTCCGGCGGTGATGCCCATGGACGCCTACCGCCAAGGGGAGCAGTTCATCGTGCACTTTGACCTGCCCGGAGTGGACCCGTCCTCGATCGACCTCGACGTCGAACGCAACGTGCTCACCGTCAAAGCCGAACGCACCCCGGCCTACGGGGAGGATGTCGAGTTGCAGGTCGCCGAGCGGCCACGGGGAGTGTTCTCCAGGCAGCTGTTTTTGGGTGACACCCTCGATGCCGACCGTATCGAGGCCAACTACGACGCTGGGGTGCTGACCCTGCGCATTCCCATCGCAGAGAAGGCCAAACCCCGCAAGATCGAGATCACCGGGGGCAACGCGCCGAGAAAGATTAGCAGCTCCTGACCCTCGGCCCCAGCAGCGCAGCGGTTCAGGTTGTCGGCGGGGATGTCACGCACCGTGCGCGGCATCCCCCCTCCGGCCATGCCACCACAAACGACAGCAGAGCTCACATGGCGGTGATGACCGGACTGAGCCGCGGCGCCATCGTTTCGTCGCAGGAAAGGCCCACCATGTCGCCTCCTCTTGATGGACACGAACTGTCCACGCTGCTTCGCCTCAGCAGCGAACTGGACATTATCGGGGACGTCACCGCCACCGTCGCCAGTCCTTCGGACCTGCTGGCCTGGGCGCATGCCCTACCTGAGCCGACCATCTGCGCCTGGCGCGCCGAGGACTCCGGCAACCGCTACGTCCAAGTGACCGCTGCCTACCACCGCAGCCCCGTCCACGGCCGGGTCACCGCCGTACTCACCGCCGATGACCACCGCACGTTCTGGGCCGCACTGCTGCCCGAGGGAGATCTCACCGCCGGCGCCGAACAATTCCTGACACTAAGCGTCGTGGCCGCCGCCTGGACAACCCTACCTCCGTAGCGACGAGGACGAGGACTGGCTGAGAATCACCGGCCTCCCGCATCGACGGCTCCAGCATCTGCGACGCCGACAAACACCTGAAGTGCTGGCACCGCTGGGGCGCTAGACGCATTATGACCCGCGATGTGTAGCTTTGCAGACAAACTTAGAGAACGGTCAAGTTGGAGGTGATCGCCGCGACGTATTGGCGTACATCCGAATCAAGGCAGGTTCATTCCCTCCGGGGCTCGGCCATTTCGCCGGGCCCTTTTTGTGCACCCGTCCGGCGCTGGCCGAACCGGTCCACGACGGCCGCATATTATCCTTGGGGCGATGTGTTGCAATAACTGATCCGCCAAGTGATTGGTAAACCTCGTCGATGGCATATACATCTGTCACTGTGATCCTCAATCCGGCGGCGGGTTCAGGTACGCACCAGTCTGGTGTCCGTCGGGCCGCTGAGGCCCGGCAACTCGATGTCCGTGAGCTCCATGCGGGTGACCGGGCTGGTGCCCTAGCGTGGGAGGCGGTGGAGCAGGGTGCCCAGGTACTGGTCGCGGCTGGGGGAGATGGAACGGTCAGCGCCGTCGCAGGAGACGTCCGCACGGTCAACGGCGGGGTGTTCCTCGACAACGTCTCAGTCGGCTTCTACGCCGCCATGGTGCGCGATCCGCAGTATCGCCAGCGCAGGCTCCGTGTCGCGATGCGGTACGCCCAGCGTGCCCTGCTGTGGGGTAGGCGACGCGCGTCACTGCGCACCTCAGTACCTCACCGGGTCGCGACTCCTGAGCAAGTATTGGCGATTCTCGTGTCCAACAATGCCTACTCCCCCGGCGTCGCGCCCCGTTCGGCGCTGCGCCCTCGTCTTGACGAAGGCAGATTATGGGTCTACCTCCTGGGTCTGCCGGGCGCGGGTCGCCCGCTACCGGCACGGCTCATGCGGGGAACCGGCCGGCTGATCAGCGGTCGCGCATTGATCGCCGCCTGGCCCACCACGCAACAGAGAATGACGACCGACACCGCCTCCATCCCCGTCGGGATCGACGGTGAGGCCGCCGAACTCACCACCCCACTGGAGTTCACCATCCGTCCAGGTGCGCTACGGCTGCTGCAACCCGCTGCGAACGAACCAGAGCAACGGCAGTTTTCGCTGCGATGGTGACGCTGGTGGTGCAGCCACATTTCTGCACAGCTGCTACTCGGGACGCGAGGTGGTAGGGCAATCGCCCAGGTGCCCCCGCCTAGAGAGGAGATGGCGGCGTACCGGCCCGACCCGGATCCATGGCTGGAGGGCATCGGTGGCGCTTGTTCGCCGGTGGTGGACGGGGATCGGGATCGCGTCCGAGCTCGGGGCCCAGCGACCGGGCGATTCGGTGCGCCCCTGGACGGTTCGGGCATGGTCGTAGCCGGCGCGCTGGGCGGGGTCCCGAAGCACGGCATAGGCCTGGAGCACCTCAGCCAGGCTGGACGAGGTCAGCTGGCCGAGCTCTTGGTCGGTGCGGTGTTGTCGGCGCGTGTCGGGGTGGAGCTGGCGCAGCCGCCGCCGGTAGGCGCTGGTCAGCTCGCCGATGTCCGCGTCCGGTGAGACCCCCAGGACTGCATAGAGGTCGCCGGCTCGCTCGTGCGCGCCATAGCTGTCGGGTGTGTGGGAGGACGGTGGCATGGGAGGCCTTGTGCGGATTCGGCTCTAGGTCACGTTGTCGGTTCATTGTCTCGCCCAGGCCCGGTAAACGCACGGGTAGGCACCTCGACCGGGTGACCGTGGAACAGTACTCCCAGGTATGGCCGTGGCCGTCCCGACAGCCTGGAGCGTGCGGATGGGGACGCAACCGCGGATGGCTTCATGTTCGGACGAGAACGCGGCGGAGACGTACTCCGGCGTTGACCCGCGAAGCGTCCATCCCACGCCAGGAGAATGGGGTTACGCCAGCCCAGATATACTAACCGATTGCCAACCGGATAGTGATAACTGCCTTCTTTATCCATCGTGTTCATTTCCCGCATGAACTCTTGACCTGCTGAGTATATACTGCAATCATCTGAGCCAGCAGTGGATTTGGCTTCTTCTTGTAGGCAGCTTCCAAATTCGCAACTGCCGTCTTAGCGTCAGCACATTGCTGTGTAGTAGGAGCGCTTGTTGCTGCGGTCGCAACCGGGCTAAGAGCCAGCACTCCAGCCGTGGCGAGAACCAGTACTGCGACTGTGTTTTTCACGATCCCCCTTGGATCGATCGGGCCGGTCGGTGAGCCCCTTGGACGGTGCCAAGCGGGGCTCATCGGTGCGCTTGAGGTTCAGCACTATCTCCGGGTTCAGGGTGGCCACCCGGTCGGTGCCGAGCAGCTAGGGCTGTCTTTACCACTATCGATCGATCCGATTGGCCTGTTACCTGCGTGACGATTATCCCGAATCGAAGTCACACGCACACGTGCAGTAATCACAGCCAGCAGCGCAATGGGCCGTCGGTGTGGTGCGGATCGTGGCTTGAATTGGACAAGAATTATACTTCAGGGCCGCGGCCGGGATGGCCAGATCGAGTACCAGCTCAATGCCGTGGAGATCACCGGGTCACCGGCGAGCGATGGTCAGCCTGGTCACGTAGCGCTCGTTGACTACATGGTGGGGAAACAGCTGGGTGAGATATTCCGATTCGACCTGGAGGAATGCCGCGCGTGGGCCGGGCCCGAGGGCGGCCAGGTAGGACTGGGTGCCCAACATGGTCACGTGCTGGCCGATAGTGACCTCGCGGCCCCAGAGAAAGGTGTGGTGCTCAGTGTTGAGGTTGAAGGGTGGTTCGGCCAGGCGCCCGCCGATGTCAGTACCGACGAAACCGTGATACTTCGGCGCGGCTCTGCGCAGCCGCTGCGCCTGCGCGGCCACCCACTCAACGCCGAAGTCGGGCACATTCCACCACGCCGCGAGTACTCCGTTCGGCCTCAGCGCGCGCATGGCCTCCGGCACGGACTGTTCGGGCACGGTCCAGTGCAGCGCCTGCGCGTAGGTAACCAGGTCGGCGAAAGCGTCCTCGACCGGCAGGGCGTTTCCGTCCCCGCAGATGATCTCCACGCCGGGGACCGCGTCGTGCAGTTGGGCCAGCATCTCCCGTGCCGGATCGACCGCGATGACGGTCGCTCCGCGCGCGACCATCGCCTCGGTGGCAATCCCGGTGCCCGCCCCGACGTCGAGGACTGTGAGGTCTTTGTACGGCTTGCCGACCGCGGCGGCAATCGCGTCGTACAGGGCCGGCGGGTAGGACGGTCTCGTGGTCGCGTAGCTGCCTGCCACGCTGTTGAACAACGAACTAGCCATCGGTGCCTCCGTGATCCCCGGTCAGAGTTGTGGTGATTCGTCGAGACATGCGCCGCACACCGCCAGCGACATCACCGATGGCGCGAGCGTGTCCCGGGCGGCGCGTACGACGTCGTCAGGAGTCACGTCACGGATCGTCGCCGCGGACGTGAGAAGCTGGTGGGGATGTACCCCGCGAGCCAGCCAGGTGGCGACCAGGGCGGACAGCCGTCGTCCTCCGCTGGCGGACCGCAGAAGGCTGCCGAGCAGGTAGCTTTTCG
>DASYMC010000017.1:0-12822 GCA_036009255.1 Pseudonocardiaceae bacterium | reverse complement strand
CGGAGCAGGCCGAGTGGCTCGACTCCGCACGCGATCTTGTCGATGCCTATTTCGCCCTGGAGGACCCTCGTTTGGTCAAGCCCGAAGCCTGCGAGCTGCTGGTGGAGGCAGAGCTCGCGGGCAGCGACACCGGGGAGCGCGAGCCACTGCTTCTTCGGGGTTACATCGACCGGCTCGACGTCGCTCCCTCCGGAGAGATCCGAGTGGTGGACTACAAGTCTGGGGCCGCGCCGCGGGAGGTCTTCGAGGCCAAGGCGCTGTTTCAGATGAAGTTCTACGCGCTGGCTCTGCTGCGGATCCGTGGAGTTGTGCCGCGCCAGTTACGGCTGTTGTACCTGGCTGATCGGCAGGTGCTGAGCTACACCCCGGATGAGGCGGAACTGATCCGCTTCGAGCGCACCCTGGTCGCGATCTGGTCAGCGATCCAGCGGGCCGCCCGCACCGGTGATTTCCGTCCGAGTCCCAGCCGGATGTGCGATTGGTGCGATCACAAGCCCAGTTGCCCCGCGTTCGGCGGCAGCCCACCCCCCTATCCAGGCTGGCCGGATGCCTCCGGAGCCGGCGCGGAGAACGCGCGGGACCGGGCCGAGTAATCCCGGCCGCTATAAGCGGCAGGAGCGGATGTCGCTGGCCAGGATGGCCTTGGCACCGCAGGCGGAGAGCTCATCCATGATCCGGTTAGCGTCCCGGCGGGGCACCATCGCACGCACCGCGACCCAGTCGGGGTCGGCCAGCGGGGCCAATGTCGGCGACTCCAGTCCGGGCGTGATGGCGACCGCTTCATCAAGCAGTGTGCGCGGGCAGTCGTAGTCGAGCATCACGTACTGCTGAGCGAACACCACCCCCTGCAGGCGCGCGACGAGTTGCGCCCGTTCGGGGGATGGCTCTGCGTCGGATCGCTCCACGAGCACTGCTTCTGAGGTGCAGATCGTGTCCCCGAAGGTCGCCAGACCGTGCTGGCGCAGGGTGCGACCAGAACCGACCACGTCGGCGATCGCATCCGCCACACCCAGCTGCACGGAGATCTCCACCGCACCGTCGAGCTGGATCAGGGTGACCCGAATACCGTGTCGGGCCAGGTCTGCATGGACTAGCCGGGGATAGGCAGTGGCGACCCGCAGTCCCTCCAGATCATCGACCTTCCAATCCCGGCCCATTGGCGCGGCGTAGCGGAAGGAGGATCCGCCGAATCCGAGCGCGAGCCGCTCGGTCACCGGCGCCTCGGAGTCCAGCACCAGGTCCCGGCCGGTGATCCCCAGGTCCAGCTCGCCTGAACCCACGTAGACGGAGATGTCACGAGGTCGGAGGAAGAAGAACTCCACCTCGTTGACGGTGTCGAGGACCGTCAAATCCTTGGGGTCGTGCCGCTGCCGGTAGCCGGCTTCGGTCAGCATCTCCGAGGCGGGTGCCGCCAGGGTGCCCTTGCTGGGTAACGCGACCCGCAGCATCTTTGGCCCCCCATTCGTCGATAAGCCGTTCATCGGCACCTCACAGGTAGCGGTAGACGTCGGTCGTGCTGATGCCTCGGCCGAGCATGAGCACCTGCACCCGGTAGAGCAGCTGGGAGATCTCCTCGGCCAATCGTTCGTCGGACTCGTGCTCAGCCGCGATCCACACCTCGCCGGCCTCCTCGAGCACTTTCTTGCCCTGTGCGTGCACCCCGTCGTCCAGCGCCGCAACGGTGCCAGAACCGGCTGGGCGGCTCTTGGCTCGGTCGCTGAGCTCGATAAACAGCTCGTCGAACGTCTTCATAGGCGGCGGCCCCGCTCAGGCATTGAAGTACTTCGCTTCCGGGTGGTGCGCGACGATAGCGTCGGTGGACTGCTCGGGATGCAGCTGGAACTCCTCGGACAGCGTCACCCCGATCCGATCCGGCCGCAGCAGTGCGACGATCTTCCCGCGATCCTCAAGTTCCGGGCAGGCCCCGTAGCCGAGCGAATACCGGGCGCCGCGGTACCCCAGTTTGAAGAACTCCTCCACCTCGGTGGGGTCGTCCTCGGCCACTGCGGCGCCTGAGGCGAACCTCAGCTCCTCCCGGATCCGCCGGTGCCAGTATTCAGCCAGAGCTTCGGTCAGCTGCACACCCAGGCCGTGCACCTCGAGGTAGTCGCGGTACGCGTCCTTGGCAAACAGCTCGGCCGCGTAGTCGGCGATCGCCTGACCCATCGTCACCAGGTGCAGGGGCAGCACATCGGTCTCGCCGGCAACGAGCGCCGCGTGCCGCGGCCGGTAGAAGTCAGCCAGGCACAGCCGGCGATCGCGGCGCTGGCGAGGGAAAATGAAGCGGAACCGCTCGGCTGCGTCTGCCCGGGGTTCGGCGAGCACGATCAGCGCGTCGCCGTCGGCAACCGCCGGGAAGTACCCGTAGACGACCGCGGCGTGCGCGAGCACTCCCTCCGTGGTGAGCCGGTCCAACCAGTAGCGCAGCCGGGGCCGGCCCTCGGTCTCCACCAGCTCTTCGTAGGAGGGGCCGTCCGAGCCCCGGGATCCTCGTAGCCCCCATTGACCCAGAAAGGTGGCGCGCTCATCGAGCATCGCGGCGAACTCGGCTACCGGGATTCCTTTGACCACCCGGGAGCCCCAGAACGGTGGCGTGGGGATCGGCACGTCGGTGGCCACCTCGGAGCGGGCCGGTACGGGTGCCTCCGCGCCGGCCTCCTTGGCCCGGCGCGCCTGCGCGATACGCAGCGACCGTTCCCGGCGGGCTTTGCGCTCGGCTGCCTTGGCGTCCTCCCTCGGGTCGACGAGGACGGTTCCGCCCCGCTTCCTCGTCATGATCGAGTCCATCAGGCGCAGGCCCTCGAAGGCGTCCCGGGCGTACCTGACCTCTCCGGCGTAGAGCTCGGCGAGGTCGTGCTCGACGTAGGCGCGGGTCAGCGCCGCCCCACCGAGTAGCACCGGGGTGTCGGACAGACCCCGGGAGTTCATTTCCTGCAGGTTCTCCTTCATGATCACTGTGGACTTGACGAGTAGTCCCGACATCCCGATGGCGTCCGCGTGATGCTCCGCGGCGGCCTGCAGGATCGTGCTGATGGGCTGCTTGATACCGAGGTTGATCACCTCGTAGCCGTTGTTGGACAGGATGATGTCTACCAGGTTCTTACCGATGTCATGGACGTCACCCTTCACGGTGGCCAGCACCAGCCGGCCTTTGCCTGCGTCGTTTTCGGATCGCTCCATGTGGGGCTCGAGATGCGCGACGGATGCCTTCATCACCTCGGCCGACTGCAGCACGAACGGCAGCTGCATCTGCCCCGAGCCGAACAGCTCCCCCACGGTCCGCATGCCGGACAGCAGGGTGTCGTTGATGATCTGTAATGCGGGTCGCTGCTCGAGAGCCGCGTCCAGGTCCTCGGCCAGCCCGTTGCGGTCCCCGTCGACGATCCGCCGCTCCAACCGTTCGAACAGCGGCAGCGCGGCCAGCTCAGCCGCCCGGGACTGTCTCGTCGACGACGTCGTGACGCCGTCGAACAAACTCATCAGTTCCTGCAGCGGGTCGTAGCCTTCGCGCCGCCGGTCGTAGACCAGATCGAGTGCCACGGCACGCTGCTCGTCCGGTATCCGGGCCATCGGGATGATCTTCGAGGGGTGCACGATCGCGGTGTCCAACCCGGCCTGCACGCACTCGTGCAGGAAGACCGAGTTGAGCACCTGGCGAGCGGCTGGGTTGAGCCCGAAGGACACATTGGAAACCCCGAGGATGGTGTGCACCTCTGGATAGCGCCGGTTGACCTCGCGGATCGCCTCAATGGTCTCCAGCGCATCACGACGTGTCTCCTCCTGACCGGTGGAGATCGGGAAAGTGAGGCAGTCGACGATGATGTCGCAGGTACGCATGCCCCAGGTAGCCGTCAGGTCATCAATCAGCCGGGCCGCCACCTGCACCTTCCAGGCAGCCGTGCGGGCCTGCCCCTGCTCGTCGATGCACAACGCCACCACGGCGGCGCCATGCTCGCGGACCAGTTGCATGACGCGCTGATAGCGCGAGCCGGGCCCGTCGCCGTCTTCGAAGTTCACCGAGTTGACGGTGCAGCGCCCGCCGAGACGTTCCAGTCCGGCGCGCAGCACCGCGGGCTCGGTGGAGTCCAGCATGATCGGCAGTGTCGACGCGGTGGCCAGCCGTCCGGCCAGCTCGGCCATGTCCGCGGCGCCGTCGCGGCCGACGTAGTCCACGCACAGGTCGATCAGGTGCGCGCCGTCCCGGGTCTGCGCGCGAGCGATCTGGACACAATCCTCGACGCTGGCGTCGAGCATGGCTTCGCGGAACGCCTTCGACCCGTTGGCGTTGGTCCGCTCACCGACCATCAACACGCTGGCGTCCTGACGGAATGGCACGGCGGCATATAGCGAGGACACCCCTGGCTCGGGGCGCGGCCGCCGGCGGCGAGGGGTGAGTTCGGCCACCGCTTGTGCGACCGCCGCGATGTGCTCCCGGGTCGTGCCGCAACAACCACCGACCAGCCGGACGCCGAACTCGGTCGCAAAGCCGGCCAGCGCCGTGGCCAGCTCCTCGGGGGTCAGCGGGTACACCGCTCCACCGCTGCGCAGTTCCGGCAGCCCGGCGTTGGGCATCACCGACAGCGGGATCCGGGAATATTTGGCCAGCTGCCGCAGGTGCTCACTCATCTCGGCTGGGCCGGTAGCGCAGTTCAGCCCGATCAGGTCGATTCCCAGCGGTTCCAGCGCGGTGAGCGCAGCGGCGATCTCGGTGCCGAGCAACATCGTGCCGGTGGTCTCCACGGTGACCTGAGTGATGATCGGCACGTGCCGGCCCTCGGCGACCATCGCGCGGCGGGCGGCGATCACCGCTGCCTTGCACTGCAGCAGGTCCTGGCTGGTCTCCACGAGGACAGCGTCGGCTCCGCCGGCGAGCAGGCCACGGATCTGCTCGACGTAGGCGTCGCGCAGCTCGGTGAAGGAAATGTGGCCCAAGGTGGGCAGCTTGGTACCCGGACCGACGGATCCGAGCACAAACCGCTGCCGGTCTGCTTCGATGAACTCGTCGGCCACCTCGCGGGCCAGCGCGGCACCAGCCTCGGCTAGTTCCCGGATCCGGTCGCCAATGCCGTACTCGGCAAGGTTGGCCAGGTTGGCGCCGAAGGTGTTGGACTCCACCGCGTCGGCACCCGCTTCCAGGTAGTCGCGGTGCACAGCGCGGACGACATCGGGACGGGTGACGTTGAGGATCTCGTTGCAACCCTCTAGGCCGGCGAAATCATCTAAACTCAACGGCACGGACTGCAACATCGTGCCCATCGCCCCATCGGCGACCAGGACACGTTGCGCTAGGACGTCGAGCAGCGATGACAGGGCCATGAGATTCAGAGTAGAGGAGCAATTTCGGGCACTCCGGGGATCGCGGAGTATCGCGGCAGGGCCAGCTGTGCCCTGGAGCCGTAGGCTAACGCGGTGACCTATCCGGACCGCTCCGGCAGCGACTCGGGCGACCGCCGACCATCGCTGCCCCAGCTCGCCTCCCCGGTGCTGGTGGCCGCCTTTGAGGGCTGGAATGACGCCGGGGACGCCGCGAGCACGGCGATCGAGCACCTGCAGCTGAGCTGGGATGCGACACCACTGGCCGAGCTCGACCCCGAGGACTACTACGACTTCCAGGTCACCAGGCCCACGACCAAGCTGGTCGACGGGATCACCCGGCGCATTGACTGGCCCACCACACGCCTGTCGGTGTGCCGACCGCCTGGAGCCGACTACGACGTGGTGCTGGTGCACGGTATCGAGCCGAACATGCGCTGGCGGTCGTTCTGCGATGAGCTGCTGGGTTACGTCATGGATCTCGGGATCACCAGCGTGGTGACCCTGGGTGCGCTACTCGCCGATACCCCACACACCCGGCCGGTGCCAGTCACCGGTACCTCCTACGACGCAGCCTCAGCCGCCCGGTTCCAATTGGAGCGGTCCAAGTACGAGGGCCCTACCGGAATCGTGGGAGTCTTCCAGGACGCCTGCGTGCAAGCCGGGGTGCCGGCCATCTCATTCTGGGCCGCGGTGCCGCACTACGTCTCCGCCCCGCCCTCCCCCAAAGCCACCCTTGCCCTGCTGCACCGGGTCGAGGAGGTGCTCGACCTTGAGGTGCCGCTCGGTGGGCTGCCGGAGGAGTCCGAAGAATGGGAGGCGACGGTCAGCGAGATGGCCGACGAGGACGATGAGGTCGCCAGTTACGTGCGTGCGCTGGAGGAGCGCGGCGACACCGACCTCACCTTGCACGAGGCCAGCGGGGATGCCATTGCCGCGGACTTCGAGCGCTACCTTCGCCGCCGCCGCCCCGGCGGTACTTCGGGACCTCGCGGACCTCGCGACGGCCGTTAGCGGAGCAGGTAGGCGTCGGGACTCAATCCTGGCGGTGCACCAGGAGCGGCACGAGTTGCTCGTCGGCGGTCAACGAACCGTGGTGGCCGATCAGGCGGCTCAGCTTGGGTGTGACCTGGGACCGCACGACAGCGAAATCCCCGCGGGCGGCGACGATGACGTCGCCGATACGGTCGCGGATCCGAGGCTCGACCACCGGACCGAACCATCCTGCCTCGATGGCCTCGTCGCGGGTGCAGATCCACGCTCGATCCCCGATCAGCTCACTCCAGGCCGCGAGCACATCGTCGGTGGCACCTGGGTCGGTGTAGACATACCGAGCGCGCGGATCTCCGCCGAGCAAGCGCACCCCGCCCTGCAGCGCCGGTTCGGTATCGAAGTCCAGTCTGGCTTCTTCGGGTACGGTCACCATGCCGTGGTCCGCGATCACCACGAGCTGGGTACCCGGCGGGAGGCCCTCCGCGATCGTGGCCGCCAGCCGGTCGACGTGGCCGAGTTGCAGCCGCCATGGCAGTGACTCGACGCCGTAGACGTGCCCCAGCAGGTCGAGGTCGCCGTGGTAGGCGTAGCAGAACGTTCGCTCGCGTCCGGATAACGCGGCCAGCGCATTGCTCGCCAGATCTCCCAGCGCGTGAACGCCGTGGATGTCGCCGCCGCGCAGTACCGCGCGGGTCAAACCCGTACCACGATGCACGTCCGGAACCGCCAAGGTGACCTGCACTCCCGCTGCCGCGGCGTGCTCCAACGCCGTGCGTCGCGGCTGGATGTCCTCGGGCACGAACCTCTCCCGGAGGTCGACCCGCTTCCCGGCACCATCCGTGTGCCAGCTCAACGCATTGAGCAGGACGCCGTCGGGGATGGCGAAGGTGAAGCCGACGATTCCGTGCTGGCCTGCCGGCACGCCAGTGCCGATGGTGGAGACACTGGCCGCTGTCGTCGAGGGAAATCCGCACGTGATCGGCTCGCTGCCCTCGGTCAATGACGTGAGGAATGGGGCGTCGGTGGGATGCTTCCGCAACGCGTGCCACCCGAGGCCGTCTACGAGCAGCAGGCAGACGCCTCGTGCTGGGTTCAACCCCAACCGATCGGTGAACCCGGCCACACCCAGACCGGCCAGCAGTGAGGAGACCACGTCGGCGAGGGACGTTCGCTGGCCACCAGCTAGCTGCGGAGCATCCAGCATCACAATGCGATGCCCAGCAGGGCATCCACTGCGGCCCGCATCAGCTCAGGAGCATGCCGGTCGCGGCCGCGACCGGTCAGCGTCTCGGTGGCCCACGCGTCGACCGCCGCGAGGGCACCAGCGGTGTCCAGATCATCGGCCAGGCGAGCGCGCATGAGGCGCACCGCTTCCTGCGCCGGTGGGCCGGCGGGGCGTGCGACGGCCTCCCGCCAGCGGTCCAGCCGGGTCGCTGCGGCCTCGAGCGTCCCGGCGTGCCAGGACCGGTCGGTGCGGTAGTGCTCAGACAACAACGCCAGCCGTAGCGCCATCGGGTCCACTTGATCAGCCCGCAGCCGGGAGACGAAGACCAGGTTGCCCTTCGACTTGGACATCTTCTCGCCGCCCAGGCCGATCATGCCGGTGTGCACGTAATGCCGGGCCATCGGGTACTGCCCGGTGAGCGCCTCGGCGTGGGCCGCGGAGAACTCATGATGTGGAAAGATCAGATCAGAGCCGCCGCCTTGCACGTCGAAGCCGGTTCCCAGCCGGTTCAACCCGATCGCGCAGCACTCCACATGCCAGCCGGGACGACCCGGACCCAGGTCGGAGTCCCAGGACGGCTCGCCGTCCCGGACGGTGCGCCACATCAGCGCATCCAGCGGGTGCCGCTTACCAGACCGCTCCGGATCCCCACCGCGCTCAGCGAATAGCCGAGCCATGGTGGCCCGGTCGTAACCCGACTCGGATCCGAAGTGCGCGGCCGCCTGATGATCGAAGTAGATGTCCGGGTGCTTGGCATCGTCGATCCGGTAGGCCGCACCGCACGCATACAGCTTGCCGACCACCTCGACGATCTCACCGATCGCTTCAACGGCACCGACGAAGTCCCGCGGGGGCAACACCCGCAGCGATTCCATGTCCTCCCGGAACAGCGCGGTCTCCCGCATCCCCAAAACCACCCAGTCATCCTGATCGCGAATAGCCCTTTCCAGCAGCGGATCGTCGACGTCGGTGACGTTCTGTACGTAGTGCACCTGGTGGCCGGCATCGCGCCAGTACCGATGTATCAGGTCAAAGGCCAGGTAGGTGGCCGCGTGCCCGAGGTGGGTGGCGTCGTAAGGAGTGATCCCGCAGACATACATCCGTGCGGTAGGACCAGGCGCGGTCGGCCGGACCTGCCCGGCTGCGGTGTCATGCAGGCGCAGCGGCGGCCCCTGACCGGGTAACTGCGGTAACGCTGTCGACGTCCAGGGCTGCATGGATTCGACACTACGTGACCGCCCGGCGCTGGTCGGCGGGCTCGGCCTGGTGCACCAGGGCGCGACACGCGATGCACCAGGGCACGACACGCGACAGTTAGGGGCGCTTTCTGTGGCGGAGGTAATCGCCGACCACCGCGGCGCCTAGGCCGTCCACCCCGGGGTCGAGCACACGACCGCCGCAGCGCCGGGCGAGTGCGTGTACGAATACCGCCAGCCGGGGATCGTTGCCCAGCATCACGATGCTCACCGCCGTCCCGTTGCGCGCCAGGCTGTCCATCTCGCGCACGGTCAGCGCCAGCGTCTGGGGCTCCGGTGGGTAGCTGAAGACCGCCTCGCCATCGGGCTCCAGGTGCGCCGTGGGCTCGCCATCGGTGACCACCAGAAGCACCTGGGCGGCGTCGGGGTGGCGGCGCAGATGCCGCCCAGCCAGCAGCAGTGCGTGGTGCAGGTTGGTGCCCTGCTCCCACACTCCCGCCAGCCCAGTGAGTTGCGCGATGTCCACCCGCTGTGCGTGGCGCCCGAAGGTGATGAGTTCCAGTGCGTCGGTGCGGAACCGGGTTCTGACGAGATGGTGCAGCGCCAAGGCGGTGCGCTTCATCGGCACCCAGTGCCCGTCCTGCACCATCGACCACGAGGTGTCGACGCACAATGCCACCGCGGCCCGTGCGCGCTGTTCGGTGTCCGTGACCTCGACGTCCTCGACGTCCAGCAGTGGTCCGCCGCCCCGTGCGGCGGCGCGGCGCAGCACACTGTTGCGGACGGTGCGGGGGACGTCCCACGGTTCGGAGTCGCCAAACTCCCAGGGACGGGTGCCTCCGCTGGGTTCTCCGGCCGCCCCGGCCCGGCGCAGCTCACGCTCGCCGCGCCGGCTGCGCAGCATCCCGGTCACATCGGCCAGCGCCTGGGAGCCGAGCCGGCGCATCGCCTTGGGTGATAGTCGCAATGACCCGTCGGGGGCGCGCTCAAAGAAACCGTGACGTTCCAGCTCGCGTTCCAGCTCGGCGAGCCGGCGGGCGTCGATCCTGGCCTCGTCGCCCAGTTGACGCTCCAGTGCGTCGAGGTCGATGTCCTCGGCGCGCGCTCCGGCATAGGATTGGGCGAGCTGTTCGGACAGCGCATCGAGCTCGGCGAGGTGGGCCATCGCCTGCGCGCCCTCGCCCAGGCCGAGCGGGTCCTGGCCGCGGAAACGTTCGGCGCCCTGCCAATCCTCGCCGGGCCGCAGCGCCTGTAGCTGGGCGTCCAGCGTCGCCAACTGCGCCGCCAGCCGCGGGTCACCGAAAGCCTGCTGGATGAGCTCGGCCAGCTCGGCGCGTTGCTGGGAGCTCATCGAGTTGATCATCCGTTGTGCCGCGGCGGCCCTGGCGGCCAGCGCGTCGATCAATTCCTCGACATTGCGAGGGTGCTCGGGGAAGAAGTCCCCGTGCTTGCGTATGAACTCCTCGAAACGCTGAGGTGTATCCGGGTCACCTCGGGCGTGCGCGGCGAGCAGATCATTGAGATCCGAGAGCATCTGCCGGATTCGCTCGACGTCCTCGGGCGAACTCGACTGGAGCGCCTGCTTCATCCCTTCGAAGCGCTGTTCGAGCAGTTGTTGGCCGAGTAAATCGCGGATTTCCTGGTAGGCCTGCGCGGCCTCGGCGGAACGCCAGTCGTAGTCGGATAGCTCGGTGACGGCGCGGGCGGTGTCCGGGGGCAGCGCGTCGAGCCGAGCTTCGCGGAAGCGGGCGTCGTCGTCGGGGTCCGGGAACAGGTCCCGCCGCTCTGCGGCTAGGGCCTTATCCAGGAGTTCGCGCACCCGGCGCAGGGTGCCGTCGAGCCGGTGCCGGCGGGTGATCTCGGCTCGGCGCTGCCAGAGCCGGCGGGCCAACCCGTCCATTCCCCGGGTGCCGGGCATTCCGCGGCGCAGCAGCTCCCGCATCGCCGCGCGCGGAGATGCGCCGTCCATCACGTCGCGACCGATCTGATCCAGGGCCGCGGCCAGGTCGGCGGGCGGAGCCAGCGGGTCCGGGCCACCGTGCCAGGGACCGTAGCTGTACCGGTTCGCCGAAGTCATTCCCGGGATCCGTACACCGTGCGGCCGTCCTCGACATCCTTGGCCAGCTTGCGGGTGAGGTACAGGGACTCGAGCGCGAGCTCGACAGCGGCGGCGATCGGGCCCGGCGGCCCGCCGGGAGCGGCGCCGAGCCGGGTGGCGACATCGTGCAACACCGGCAGTTCAGGTAGGGCGGCCAGTACCTCGACGGCCGGTACCTGCTCTCCAGTTGCTACCCGGCGGCCCCCGGAAACCGCTGCGGCCAGCGGCGCGAGATCCAAACCCCGCAGCCGCGCCCGGGCGGTGTCGGCCACCGCCCGACGTAGCAGGTGGGTCAGCACCTCACCCTGCTCATCGCGCTCAGTGGACTGTTGGTCGTAGCCGGACTCGAACTCCAACTTGCCGCGCAGCACGGCCGGTACCGCCTCCAGGTCGATGGGACGGGCTACGGGGTAATCCTCACCGGTCAGCGCGGCCCGCCGCACTGCGGCGGCGGCGACGGTCTCCGCGCCGGCCACCGCGAACCGTGCTGACACACCGGAACGTTGGTCGATGGCCGCGCTGCCGCGCAGGTGCCGGGAGAACCGAGCCAGCACTTCCAGCAGCGGCTCCCCCACCTCCGCGCCGATGCTGCTCAGGTCGGCCTCCTGGGCGACCAGGGCGACCTCCGCGGCCATCTCACGCGGGTAGTGGGTGCGGATCTCGGCGCCGAAGCGGTCCTTGAGCGGGGTGATGATCCGGCCGCGGTTGGTGTAGTCCTCGGGGTTGGCACTGGCCACCACCAGCACGTCCAGCGGCAATCGCAAGGTGTAGCCGCGAACCTGGATGTCGCGCTCCTCCATCACGTTGAGCAACGAAACCTGGATCCGCTCGGCCAGGTCAGGAAGTTCATTGATCGCGACGATGCCACGGTGCGCGCGGGGCACCAACCCGAAATGGATCGTCTCCGGATCACCCAGGCTGCGACCCTGGGCGATCTTCACCGGATCGACATCACCCACCAGGTCGCCCACTGACGTGTCCGGAGTGGCGAGCTTCTCGGTGTAGCGCAGCGAACGATGCAGCCAGGTCACCGGCAGCTCGTCACCGAGCTCAGCAGCCCGACGGATCGAGCCCGGAGTGATCGGTTGGTAGGGATGCTCGGCCAGCTCGGCGCCCTCAATCACCGGCGTCCACTCATCAAGCAGCCCGGTCAGGGTTCGCAACAACCGGGTCTTGCCCTGACCGCGCTCCCCCAGCAGCACCACGTCATGCCCGGCCAGCAACGCTCGCTCCAGCTGCGGCAACACGGTGTCGGCGAACCCGATGATGCCCGGCCACGGATCGCGGCCACTGCGCAGCGCAGCGACCAGGTTCGCCCGTACCTCGCCCTTGACACCTTGCTGCAGATGCCCACGGGCGCGCAGTGCACCCAGGGTGTGCGGCAGGCCGGTCGGAGGCTCCAGGCATTGGTGGTGAAGAGTGATGGCCACAACTCCACGCTACGCACGCGCAGCCCCGGTCAGCACCCCGGCTCACGACCAGGACCTCCTCCGCTGCCTACCGCGGCACCATCAGACGGCCCACCATTCTGATCCGATAATCCCTTTCGCGTTCGAGGTCATACGAGCTGAACAACCGACCGGATCGCCCATTCTGGACGAATCTTCACCGCACATTGACGGGGTCTGCGTGTCCTCTCGAGGGGGGCCTGATACTGCGCGTGCGAGTGCGCATTCATGCTGTAGTGATTGACGAGGTAACGAAGTGAACACAAACGCACAAATCCGCACCCTAACTTGCAGAATCTTACGCCATCCGGGTGCCTTTGAGCCTCGCCGCTCTCACCATGCGTAATAATGATTGCTGCGAGGCACATACCTGCCGATGCGCCTTCGAAGGCGACGTTGATGATCAATTTGTAAACGGACCTGCCGCTCGACCTATCGACGCACCGAGGTTCTGCCCTCCGGTTTGATGGCCCCTAGCCCTAGGAGGGATCGATGTCTGATGCACTGAGCTTTGCTGAGCTTGAGGAACAGCACGTGGAGCTGCTCCCG
>DASYMC010000016.1:0-1516 GCA_036009255.1 Pseudonocardiaceae bacterium | reverse complement strand
GTTGCTCGCCCGCAGCGCCGCCGCCAAGGACATCGAGATTCTGGTCCTGCGCCACGAGGTCACGGTGCTGCGCCGTCAGCTCAAACCTCGCCCGTCCTGGTCGGATCGAGCGCTCCTGCCCGCCCTGGCCCGCCAAACCGGAACCCAGCGAAGCTTGACCGCGGCGCTGGCGGCCGAGAGTGGCGACGACGCGTCAACACAGCCTGCCCGAGCCTGCCATCGGTGTACGCAACAGTGCCCGTCAACGCAGCCCTCGACGTGTCGGCGGCACGAGCGTGTATCACAACGAGGCCGGGTGGGCTCTTCTTCTCAGATGCTCCGTGGCAGCCGCTGTGGATACCTGACGCACGACATCGGTATGCCTCACCGAGAGATCAGGGCTGGAGGCTGGGATGGTGTGTCGAAGGTCCCCGGTGACGACCAACGCCCGTAGCGTCTGGTTGCTGTCGTGCATAGCGTTCGAAGGAACCGACCGAAAGAGGTGCTGGTGCTATGCGAGCTCGTGACTTGATGAGCACACCGGTGATCACGGTGACACCGGAAACGTCGGTGAAGCAGGCGGCGAGTCTGTTGTCCTCGCATGGGTTTACCGCGCTGCCGGTGGTCGACGACTATGATTGTCTGGTGGGGATTGTGACCGAGGCCGATATTGTTCGCGGCCGGCTTCCCCGTGATCCTCGCTACCGCCATGTCTACGTCAATTACGTGGCTGGCGCGATCAATGACTTCGTCCCGACTGTCGCGCCGACGGTGGGTGCGGTGATGACCACTGCGGTGACCACGATGAGCGCGGAGATCGATGTGGTTGACGTAGTCAGTGCAATGCTGGGTAATAGGGTCCGCAGCATGCCGATCGTCGACGGCTCCCGGTTGGTCGGCATCCTCACTCGCCGGGACCTCGTGCGGGCGTTGGCCCATGACGACCGGGCGATCGCCGCTGACATACGCCGTCGGTTGCGGACGTGCGGTGGAGCGGACCGCTGGAGCGTGGAGGTCCACGACGGCCTAGTCGTCATCGGAGACCAGTTCAACGACGCGACCGACCGGCATGTGGCCACCGTGTTGGCCGAATCGGTGCCCGGGGTGACCGGCGTGCACATCATCGGTTCCAAAGAAAAACCGTAAGGCAAGTTCCACAGTCTCGTTGATTGAGCGATCGATCGGGGTGGTCCATCGGCGTTGCAGGCTGCCGGCTTTGTCGCTGATGAGCCGTCCTGGCCCCGCAAATGGCCAAATAAGACCGTCGACGACCAGTGGCCGAATGAGGCTTATTCGTTCGATAGCTCTTTGAAGCTGTGGGAATACACGCCGCACCCACGGCCCCCGACGACAGGCATTACATTTACCGTTGAGCCGTGCTAATGCCGTCCCGCTGGATGAACCTCCGGCTCGTGCGGTACTGCTCGGCAGCGACGGCACTGACTCGATAAGTCCACCCTGCTAGGCGCGCTCCTCGGCCGGGTGCCGCTGTCCTCAGGTTCCGCACAGCTGGGCCCGGGAGGGCGGGTCGGGGAGA
>DASYMC010000015.1:0-2243 GCA_036009255.1 Pseudonocardiaceae bacterium | reverse complement strand
CATGTGCATGTCTTCCCGGCATGGGACATCAACGACTTCGACTTTGCCAAGGCCGATCATGACCCGGCCCCGGACGGGCTGGACGCCGCCGCGGACACCCTGCGCCAGGCCCTGCGCGAGGCGGGACACGGCGATCAGGTATCGACTGACCAGCCATCGTGCCGGTGACCTGACGGCGCCATGACCGCGATTGCGCTGGCGATCGGTCTCGCGGTGGGTCTGGTACTGGGCGGGTTCGGCGGCCGGCCGCACCCCCACAGCGTCGCTTCGCCCATCGCCTCAGCGCGATGCTGTCCAAAGTGGCCGCAACCATCACCGCCGCCGATGACAGCCGCGTCCCGTTGGGATCGATGGCGAGTGCCGCTGCGCTCACAACGCCGAGGGAGTGAGCGGGCGGAAACCACGTAGCCGCAGGCTGTTGGAGACTACGAACACCGAGGAGAATGCCATCGCGGCCCCAGCGATCAACGGGTTCAGCAGACCCGCCGCAGCCAGCGGTAACGCGGCCACGTTGTAGCCGAAGGCCCAGAATAGATTGCCCTGAATGGTGCGCAGGGTGCGCCGGGAGAGCCGGATTGCATCGGCGGCCACTCGCAGATCGCCGCGCACCAGGGTGAGGTCGCTGGCCTCGATGGCGGCGTCAGCGCCGGTGCCCATGGCCAGCCCCAGATCGGCCTGTGCCAGCGCGGCAGCATCGTTGACTCCATCGCCGACCATCGCGACGACCCGGCCTGCGCGCTGTAGCCGGCGCACCTCTTCGACCTTCCCCTCGGGCAGCACCCCGGCGATCACGGTGTCAATTCCGACCTCGAGGGCCGCCGCGCGGGCGACGGTCTCGTTGTCGCCGGTGACCAGGATCGGATTCAGCCCCAGGTCGCGCAACAGACGCACTGCCTCGGCACTGCTCGGTTTCACCGTGTCGGCCACCGAGAGCAGGCCTCGTACCCGGTCGTCCCAAGCCACCGCGATAACGGTGCGGCCACACGCCTGCTGGTTCGCCGCAGCCCAATGCAGCGTCTCCGGCAGCGACACCGACCAGTGCTCGGCCAACCAAGTCGGCCGGCCCACCAGCACCAAGGACCCGTTCACCACGCCCTGCACCCCCAGTCCCCGCGTCGAGCGGAAACCGGTCACTGCGGGCAGCTCTCCCAGCCGCTGCCGGGCCCCCGAGGTGACTGCGGCCGCGACGGGATGCTCGGAGGCATCCTCCACAGCGGCGGTCCGGCGCAGGACCTCCTCGGGCTCCTCTCCCGCAGCGGGTAGCACGTCCACCAAGGTCATGGTGCCGGCCGTGATCGTGCCAGTCTTGTCCAGTAGCACGGTATCCACTCGCCGAGTGGACTCCAGCACCTCTGGACCTTTGATGAGGATGCCCAACTGCGCACCCCGACCGGTGCCAACCAGCAGCGCGGTGGGAGTGGCCAAACCGAGTGCGCACGGGCAAGCGATGATCAGCACCGCGACCGCGGCGGCGAATGCGGTTCCGGCATCCGCACCGACCGCCAACCAGACGCACAGCGTGGCCACCGCGAGCGCGATCACGATCGGCACGAACACCGCGGAGACCCGGTCGGCCAGACGCTGCACCTTGGCCTTGCCGCTCTGGGCGTCCTCCACCAACCGCGCCATCTGGGCCAGGCGAGTGTCTGTACCCACCCGGCAGGCGCGCACCCGAAGCCGACCGGACGCGTTCACCGTCCCACCGGTGACGTATGAACCTGGGCTGACCTCAATGGGTACCGACTCACCGGTGAGCGTGCTCTCGTCGACGTCGGAAGATCCTTCCAGCACCTCCCCGTCCGTAGCGATCTTCTCTCCCGGTCGGACCACGAACTCATCGCCGACTGTCAACCCGTCGATGGGGATGCGTATCTCCTGCCCACCCCGCAGTAGTGCCACCTCCGAGGCGCCGAGCTGCAGCAACGCGCGTAACGCCGCACCTGCACGCCTTTTGGAACGTGCCTCGAAGTAGCGACCGGCCAGCAGGAATACCGTGACACCCGCGGCAACCTCGAAGTAGACCGGGCCATGGGGCCGGTAATCGGACGCACCGGCCTCCTGATTGGTAATGAAGCCGCCCGCAGAGAACCACTCGTAGCAGCTCCACAGGAACGCCGC
Organism: Pseudonocardiaceae bacterium; assembly: GCA_036009255.1. Lineage (GTDB taxonomy): Bacteria > Actinomycetota > Actinomycetes > Mycobacteriales > Pseudonocardiaceae. Next base: position 125 of record DASYMC010000015.1, on the reverse strand, counting down.
CAAAACACCCATCGAGATCAGCGTGTCCATGGTGGCCGCGCCGTGGCGGATATTCCGCCAGGCCGCCCGGTGAAACGGCCACGCTCCCCAGGCCACCACCGGAGCCGTCAGGATCATCGACAGCG
>DASYMC010000014.1:0-3559 GCA_036009255.1 Pseudonocardiaceae bacterium | reverse complement strand
CCGGGAGGGACCTTATTGGGTCCCCTATCCGGAATCTGGGAGGCGCGCCACTGAGTAGTTAGCTACTCAGCCCGGGGCCGGTGTGGGTACGCAGATCCTGCTGATGGTCGCGGAGCAGCGTGGCGAGTTCGGCGCGGTCGGTCGTGCCGAGCTTGACGCAGGCACGATAGAGGTGGTTTTCGACAGTGCGGACCGAGACCACTAGCCGCTTGGCGATCTGGCGGTTGGACAGCCCACCGGCGGCCAGGGTGACAACCTCGCGCTCACGGGCAGTAAGCGGTAGCGGTGCAGTGATAGCGGTCAACGCGGGCGTGCGGGCGCCTTCACAGGCCTGCGCCAGCCGGTAGGCGTCAGTGGCCGCGGCATGCGCGGAGCCGCGTCGACCCTGGCGACTGTATGCGGCAGCGGCTTGAGCAGCGGCATCAGCAGCCAACAGCAGCGCTCCCATCGTCTCCAATCGGGCCGAGGCGGCATGCAGCGCGGCGCCATCGTCGGCGGCTAGGGCAGCGGCGTGCGCGGCCGCGGCACCGGCTCGGGGTCCATCGACCCCGGTGGCCAGCTGGGCGAGCCGATCGGCCACTGTACGGTCGCCGAAACAGACCGCGGTGTGCAGGGCGAACACCTCCACCGCGGGTTGGGGTTGCAAGGCGGCCACCTCAGCGGCTTGGCGCGCGAACGCGGCGGCTTCGCTGACACCGCCTTCCGCGGCGGCCATCCACGCCTGGGCGAGCAACACGTCCGGTTCTGTCGAGACATACACCGGATGGCGCGCGTCCGTCATCGCCTCGAACGTCTGACGTCCCGACGTCGTTTCACCCGCCATCGCTAGAGCCCCGGTGAGTCCGACTAACCCGAAGAACGACCACCCACCGGGATCTACACCCTGAATGCCTGCGATGGCTTGGCGGTACCACCGTGCCGCTGTCCGGACCCGACCTCGGGAGATTGCCACCAACGCGCACATGAAGCTGGTCACGACATTGGCAGGTCCAGGGGTGTCCTCGCAGCGCTCCCGGTATCGCCACGCAACCTGATCGGCCCGATCCAACAGACCACCCAGGACCAACCCGCGTATCCAAAAGAAAACGACGACAGCCGCGTGGTGCAGCCCGAGCTGCAATGACTCGACGAGGGCATCGATCCGCCGCAAAATCTCGTCAATCCCGTCGTGGCGGCCCAGGCCCCCACATGCCTCAAGGCTCCCTAGCCCCCCGCATGCCACGGCGAGACCCCAACTGGCCAGTTGCGTCGCGACTGAAGAGCAGCGCGGATGGGCGAGCACCTCGGCGGCCGTTTGCGCTGCCTGCACAGTTCGACCGAGAAAGGCGTCAACAAGCGAGCGAATTCCGGCTATCTCTAGGGCGGCGGCCTCATCAGAAAGGGCGCCCTCGATGTCGTCGAGCACGGCCTCACCCTCAGCGGGACGTCCGAGAGCCCACACCAAGCCGACTACCCGATAGATCGCTGCCCGGGCTCGCTGCGCATCGGTGCGGGCCAAAGCGCCAAGCGCAACTAACTCCGTGTCGGCCTCAGCCCCCCGGCCCGACCAGGTCAGTGCATTGACCAGCAGCAGCCGGGATTCGAATCCACCGCCTGCGGCCACCGCGGCCCGCGCGATGCGCTCGGCCAGGGTAAGATCACCCAGTTCATTGGCCCGGCGGGCGGCGGAAGTGAGCAACACCGAATCCGCCCCCAGATCAGAATCCAGCATCAATATCGCGCGACGCAGCGTGTCACCAGCCCGACGTCCACCGGTATCGGCCAACGCGCACGCGATGCGACCGCACAGCCGGCGAGCGTGCAGCACGCCCATCCGCCCCCGTTGCACCTCCCCATAAAGTGGGTGGGCCAACCGGGCCTGCAACCGCCGCCCGTCGGGGTACACCTCGACAAGCCCACGTACCTCGACCTGCTCCACCGCAACCGAATCAGTCAGCGTCACCAACAGCGGTATGCCTAATGGTTCACCAAAAGCCAGCACATTGAGGACGTCTCGCTGCACATCAGGGAGCTGACCGATCCGAGCCGACACCAATTCGGCCAGCCCCGGCGAGAGCGCTGGCTGTCCTAACCACCGCCACACGCCGGTAACCTGCCGCAACCGCCCGGCTTCCAGCTCACCATCAACGAGCTGTTGCAAATACAACGCATTGCCCCGAGTAATAGACCACAACCGGCGTGCCGTGGCGTTATCCACCGGCCCACCCAGCCTGGCCTCCACCAAAGCTGCGGTCACGTTCCGGGACAGCGACTGAAGCTCCAACCGCGGTAGATGCCCGTCCTTCCACAATGCCGTCACCGCATCCGGCGCGGTCTCCCCGGTACGCAGCGTGAGCACCACCCTCGCCGCTCGGTGCACTACCAGCTGGTGGATCAACACCGCAGAGAGCTCGTCCAGCAAATGCGCGTTGTCCACACCGATCACCACGCCCGGCCGACCCGCACCTGCCAGCAGGGCCTGACTGGCCTGGCCCACCAATCGAGCCGGATCGGGCCCGAGCATCCCGAGCGTGGTAGCGAACGCACCCAGTGGCAAAGCCCGCGCCGAGGCCGTCGCCACCGCCCACCGGATCAATGCACCGCGCTGCTCGGCCACCGCCAGCGCCTCCCGAGCCAGCCGGGTCTTTCCTACTCCAGCCGCCCCAGCCAGCACTACCCCCATCGGCCCGTCTCTACGACGGACCAACTCGCTGATACGACTCAGTTCGTCGGCTCGCCCAGTCAGCGGCCACCCCCGCGGCACCCTCAAAGAGTAAGGCCCCACCACAGAATTCCCGGGCACGGAACAGTTCACAGACAGCTCCACCCCCTTACACATCCCGTAACCATCCTGCGCCCCTGCCCGACATCAAAAAACCTAACGACGTCGCCGCAATGACCTAAGCTCATCCCCTGATGCCCCAGCGCAGCCAAGCCAGATACCAACCAAGTGTGACGGGACGGAAAGGGCCGGTCCCCAACACCGATTGCCAGATAGACCGCTTCGCGGGTGCAACGGCATCCTCTGAAACAACCCGGTAAACGAGTACAGCCACCCACCACGAGCGCGAGGCCACGAGCGCATGCCACCGTCTACGAACAGGCTGACATAGCAACCGTAGGCGGTGGCGAACCTTCACACACTTAACCGGCACACCACAACGAGAGCACAAGTAAACCGATAAATACCTCCTGCCGCCCCTCCATCGGGTGAAGCTATGAGGGTGCTGACGGGGCGCTGACGTGGTTGCGTCGGCCTGAGGCGCGGTGTCGGGATTGCTCCCGGTCCTTTTCAGCGGCCTCCCACCGAACCGGACGGGCCGTCCGAGCATCCGGCTCTCCGGTGACTACTGCTTGAGCGGTGCGGCGGGTTGTCCGGGGTGGATGTTGGCATGGCAGGTTTGGCAGACCACAAGGGTCTTCCGCCGCCGCCGCGTCATGAGGCGCATCCAGGCCGGGGGGTTCGTCAGCCCCACTGGGTTGAGCTCGGAGAGCTTGCGGACGTGGTGGACCTCGATGTCCTCGGTCCGTTCGCAGAGCTCACACCTGCCGGTCAGGAGCCGATCAATGAGTTCCTTGC
>DASYMC010000013.1:0-9229 GCA_036009255.1 Pseudonocardiaceae bacterium | reverse complement strand
ATACCGCAAGGCCCAGATCGAGGAACGCACCCGCGAGACCCCAGCGCCTGGACAAGATCTTGCAGGACGCCGGGGTGAAGCTGTCTTCGGTGGCCAGCGATATTCTCGGCAAGTCTGGCCGAGCCATGCTGGCCGCTTTGGTCGTCGGCACCACCGACACCGATGTGCTGGCCGATCTGGCGCTGGGCAAGCTGCGCAAGAAAATCCCCGCTCTGCGTGAGGCGCTGACCTCCCGTCAGCGGGCATCATGCGGTGATCGTGGCGTCGATCCTGTCCAAACTGGACTTCCTGGATGAGCTGATCGCCAACCTGTCAACCGAGATCGAGCAGGCGATCGCCCCTTTCGCCCATCAGGTCGGGCTACTGGACACCATCCCGGGCATCGATCAGCGCACCGCCCAAGGGCTGCTGGCCGAGATCGGAACTGACATGGGCGTGTTCGGCACCGCCTCCCGGTTGGCGTCCTGGGCCGCAGTCTGTCCGGGTAACCACGAGTCGGCGGGCCGGTCCAAGTCTGGGGCCACCCGCAAGGGGCCGCGATGGCTGGGCATCTACCTGCACGACGCGGCCATGGGCGCCCTGCGCACCAAGAACACCTACCTGGCCGCCCAGTACGCCCGGTTGCGTTCCCGACTAGGCCACGCCCAAGCCCTGGTCGCCGTCGAGCACAGCATCCTCGTGGCGATCTTCTACATGCTCCAGCGAAACCAGCCCTACCATGATCTCGGCGCGGACTACTTCATCCGCCGCGAGGACCCGCACCGACGAGCACACAAACTCATCCGCCAACCCGAGGCGATCGGCTACACCATCCAGGCTCAACCACCACCGCCAGCCGCCGCATAGCAGCAACACGGACCCGCGTGGTCCAGTTGTTTTCTCTTCAGACCCCTCACGATGTCGTCGCACGCCACACCCCAACCACCGCGCCCAGCACCAGCCCCACCGTGATCACCACCCACGTGCCAACCACCCCATCGGTGCGCACGAGGAACGACGCTCAACAGATAGCCGGCCGCATAAATTGACCTGATCGTGGAGGTGATGTATTTACCGGGCGTTGCCCGTCCTCCTTGTGTCTGCTGGTGTGTGGTCGGGCCTTAGTGGAGGCTGTTGTGGTTGAGATTGAGCACGTCATCGTGCTGGCGTTGGAGAACCGTTCATTCGATCATATGCTTGGGTTCCTTCAGCATCCGGATTCGCGGTTCGATGGCTTGGGCGGTGGCCGGCATGAGAACCCGGGCTGGGAGGGAACCCCGTCGGTCCTAGCCACGCCAACCGCGAAGCCGGTCATCCCGGTTGGCCCGGATCATTCTCATGAAGGTGTGATGGAGCAACTCGGGGTTCGAGGAATTGGACCGGCGCGTAGGCCAACTAACCAGGGGTTCGTGGCAAGCTATGAGCGAAAATGTCGGGGTTTGGCTCAGCCGAAGTTCGGTGGTCTGCTCGGTCCGCTGTGGAATTGGTGGACCCGGCGGAATACCGACGGCAGCACGGCGATCCCGAACCGTGGTCCACTGGTGATGGGTTGTCAGCCTCCCGAAAACGTCCCGGTGTTGAGCACTCTTGCCCTGGAGTTTGCCGTATGCACTCGATGGTTTTGTGCCGTGCCCGGGGAGACTTGGCCCAACCGGAACTTCCTGCACGCTGCGACCTCGGACGGCGAGACCAACATCGAGGTGCATCCTTATACTGATCGCACTATCTTCGAGCTGCTGGAAGAGGATTACACTCGTGAATGGCACATCTATCACGAGGATACACCGCAGGTGTGGGCTTTCCCTCGACTGTGGGATAGAGCCGATCGGCACGCCAGGTGGTTTCCGCTGGAGGAGTTCGTCCGGCACGTCGAGACGGGACTGCTTCCCGCCTACTCGTTCATCGAACCTAATCACCGACCTTCGCTGCATACGCTCGACCATGCTCCCGTCGTCGGTACGCCCAGCATCAGTAACAGCCAGCATCCGGAGAATAACCTGGTCTTGGCTGCCGCCTACGACGACTTCGTACCCGGCGACACCGACTTCGCGCGCGCCGAGTCACTCATCGCCGACATTTACGAGGCGCTGCGCGCCCGGCCTGAAGTGTTCGAACGATCCCTGCTTGTCATCACCTACGACGAGCACGGAGGCTTTTACGACCACGTCCCGCCCCCCATGGGGGTTCCAAGCCCGGGTGATCCTCCCAATTGGCTAGGTCGCCTGATTGGCGGCCTAGTACACCAGAAAGCTCCGTCGTTCGATTTCACCATGCTCGGGCCCCGGGTACCGGCGGTGGTGGTTTCCCCCTACGTTGCTGCCGGGACAATCGATGACACCGTGCGCGACCATGCCAGCGTTCCCGCCACATTGCGAGCCGTGTTCGCGCCGAACGCGGCGCCGCTCACCCGACGAGACGCCTGGTCGCCCCCCTTTCACACGTTGCTGGATCTCGACCAGCCTCGGCGTGGTAGAGAACTGCCTGACCTGTCCTCCTACGTCAGCGCACCGGCAGGCGAGGCACCCTTGAGGGCCCCATCAGACCACGACCCAGGTACCCGGGAAGCGGACATCCCGCAGTATTACTGCGACTTCGTGGCCCAGGCCGAGCACGTCGAGCAGCACCTGCGCACCGTAAGCGAGCCAGAGGCGACCCAGGAAATACGACCGGCGCCAGCCGAGAAGGCTCTCGACGTCAGCCGCGTATTCCGGGAAGCGGCGAGCCGACACCGACACCAACTTCGCCCCGCTAATCCGAATATCTACCGGCGGGCCGTGACAGCCCGTGACGGTGCGTCCCCTGCCGGCCCGTTGTCTCGGTCGCCGGGCAGCAGGTAGGCGTGGGCGGCGACGACGACACACGCGAGCCCGTTGAGCATGCCCAAGGCGACGTCCGTGGGGTGATGCATGCCCCGGTACATGCGGGACAGCCCCACCGCCACAGGGATGGTCAGCAAGGCAACGACAAGCAGCACCCGAAGCAGGGTCCGCCGAGCATGCCAAGCCAGGATGACACCGAGCCCTAGGTAAAGTGCGGTCGCCGCACCAGTGTGCCCCGACGGGAAGCTCGACGTCGGCGGCGCCAGGTCGAGCTTCGAGACCGGGGGACGCTCCCGGTCGATCACCAGTGTGGTGAGCAGAAACAGCATCGCCTCCAGCGAGACGGCAACGATAAGGGTGACTGCCTCCCGCCACCGTTTGAACACCAACCGCAGAATCAGCGCCGCCACCAGCATCGTCGCGATGACCATCGTCGTGCCGCCGAGCGATTGGACGAGACCGGTGATGGTCGTCCACCGGGAGGAGCGCTGCGCCGCCAGGCCGCGTTCGATTGCATCCTCCACCGCGACCGCTCTGGCCAGCGGATGCGCGAGCAGCAGCCCGACCGCGATCAACAATGCATACAGGGCCACGGCTGGCAGGGCCACCTCCCGCAGCAGGCGCCTGCCCACCTCCATCACGCCCGGCCGCCCGGGCTGGGCGGCCTCCAGTGCAGTCATCCGACCTGCCTCGATTCTTCAGGATGGCTTTAATGCGTTCATTTCGGTTCGAGGCCAACAACAAGCGCGGCCGCTACCTTTGGCGCAAGCACGCACTACGCAAGTAAGCACAGTTACCCTTTGTTACCTCATTCTACGACGATGACGAGAAATCCCCAGAGGAACTGTGGCGACGAGGAACTATGGCGACGAGGAACTGTGGCGACTTACGCACATCTGAGCCCCACCTCGGTGCCGTTGATACCGATCGATGGCTTCATCACCCGTTCAGGTAAACCAGCACGGAGGGGACTGGCGCAGCTCGCAACTTGCCCCACGGCGTCGGCAGGCGGAGAAACACTAGAAACCAGCAATCCCCCGCAAGAATTCATGGCGGCTGTCACCGCCGCCCGTGATTTCGAGTGAACTGTAGAGACTTCCGTTAGCGTGATCTGCTGGTCTGTCCAGCTTCTCCGGGTGGTCGGGGCCTGGTTCGGCCGGTTGGGCAGAGTCACGCGGTGGGAAAACCTGGGCACTCGACAACGTCACCCACGAACTCGCCGGAACCCGCGAAGCCACGACCCGCCACCGCAACACCGCAACCCTGCGGGCCGCTCAAGCCCACGCCAGCCTTCGCCGAGGCCGCCGCCCAGCTCGACCCCGGCAATCGGTTGGACGTGTTGGTTCATGTTTTGATAATGCGTTCGCAGAATCATTCAACGCCGCGCTCAAAGTCGAGCAGGTGAACCGGACTGTGTACCCAACTCGGGAACACGCCCGCAAGGACGTGGCCAGATAAATCGAGTTCCGTTACAATACCAAACGGCTTCACCCAGCGCTGGGCCACCGAACCCCACGGGAAGCCCACACCGACTATCTAAATCAGCGGCAAGCGGCCCGACAAGACTAATAGAACCTATCCGGAAATCGCGGGGCAGGCCAATCAGCGCGGGAACCTGCGTCGCGGCCACTACGACTTGCCACCGACGTCAATTCCCGGCATCGGCTCACAACTGCATTCGCCGAACTCGCACTCGTCGTCTGATCTCGGCGCGACCGGTTGTGATGACATGCACCCTCCCCACAAAGCAACAGGGCCTGGTATGTGGTTGCCCGGCCAGTCGGTCTGTCAACACATCAGCACGGCCGCCCATTGCCACCCACGGTCTAGGCGCATCTCGTGCGGACCAAGAACCCGATTGAGGAGCCGGCTGTGAGGCTCAGAAACCTGCTGAACTGGCGTTCGGTGTCTGATTGATGCGTCACGGCCAGTCGCCCTGCAGTCGCCGTCATGCAAGAGCGCCGCTCGCGGAGGCTGCCGCGTCATGGCGAAGCCCACGACATTTGAGCCGTGGTGGGTAGTGACGGATCGGCGGGGCTGCGCGCCGCCAAGCTCCCTCGCCGTAAATTTCACCCGATGGCGGTTGAGCATGATGTATTCGTCGGGCGTCGTTGGTTCTCCTTTCTCATGGTCGATTGGGGCCGGTCCCTCCAGGTCATGGTCCCCGACCGCGGGTGTGACTCTGCGTGCGGGGCTACCCGAAGTGATCACACTGATCCTGCAGGCACGGAGGGAGTAAAGGGGCATGGGCTTTCTCGGATGGATTGTGTTGGGGCTGGTCGCGGGCGCCCTCGCTAAATTGATCATACCGGGTGATGATCCCGGTGGCATCCTCGTCACCATGCTGTTGGGCATCATCGGGGCCGTAGTCGGCGGTTTCCTCGGCAGCCGCTTTTTCGGACGAGGACTTGAGACGTTCTGGAATCTCCAGACCTGGATCGTCGCGATCATCGGATCACTGATCCTCCTGGGGATCTACCGACTCATTATAGGAAATAGGGCAGTCTCGCGCTGATCACCACCCGATGGGCAGGCGGGACCGATGCGGGTCCGGCCTGCCCGTCAGCGATAGGCGATGATGTCGCCGTGGCCATGGATACGGGGCTAATCAGCGTGGAATGGCACGGATTAGTGAGGCGTATCCACCTTTCTGCCTGCTATATTCGGACCCGACCGCGAAGACGCGGCAGAATCATCGACCGAGCGTTGAAACTCTGCGGATTGAGGCGACTGAGATGCCGAAAGTCCACGACCTGAGCAATCCCACTCAGATCACACCGAAACATCATCCACGGATGCCGGTCTTCTGTAAGATGCTCATAATAATACGGACCTTGAGGCGCCATGACAATCAACGAAACCGGGAGGATACGGAAGGATAAGGTCGGACGAGTGGCTTTAGACAAGGTGGCTGCGATAGCGCCTGTGCTGGCGGCGGTGTGGTGCCGCTCTGTGGGGACCTCCTGGGCGATGGAACTGCACCAGCGCGACGGTGGCACGGCGCACGGAACGGTCGTGGACTGGATCACCTCGGGCGTACCAATCTCTCAGTCAGAGCCCGACGCGTTGGCCTGCGGGTTGCTCGCCGAACGCGGGCTGCAGTTGTTCCGCAATTCGTCTGTTGGGCCCTGCACTTATAGTCGGCATGGCATCGGCTATGCGTGCACGAACGCTGAGCTTATCAAACTGGCGCAGGTGGCGCGGGATGACGCCGCCGAAATTGGGGTGGACCCAACGGTGCTGGCCGCGCAGTGGGCTGCCGCCGGATTCTCTGCTGACGCCGCCGCGAGTTGGATACGCGCGGGGATCCATTCACCACAGGTAGCGCAGCAAACGGCGCGCTTGGAACTTCGCGTATCGCAGGTGTTAAGCCGTCGATGCACGATGCACTCCGCATTCCGGGCACTTTCGACCCAACCACAAAAGTTCAGAAATACTTAGCAAACTGGGCTGCATGTTGGAGCAGGCGAGAGGAATCGAATCCGCGTCTAGCGTTCCGTAACTCCACTGTAATTACTTGGCGTTGTTGTCGACGAGTTTTTTTTGATGTTGGCCTCGACGAGGCGATTTTACACGAATGCCTCGTCGGCAGCCTTGTACCGTGCCAGAACTCGTCATCTGTGTGGTGGCTGGAGTTTCTGCAGTGGGGCTGTTGCGTCGAGGGCGAACAAGATCAGGCAGGCTAGCCAGCGCGGCGCCGTCGCGGTGCCCACCATCAGCATCGATCGCCTCCGCCCACACCGTCCTCGGTATCGCACCGATAGCGGCGCGTTCCCGCCCCTTGATGGCCCACCCGACAGAGGACTCGCAGTTCACAGCCTGGGCGCGCAGTGCACGGATGTGGGCGAGGAACTTGCGGGTGCAGCCGGCGGTGTCGGCGCGGATGAGGACCGGGGTGCCATGGTGATGTTGGTCGGGGATCTGGGCGAGCGCGGCGTCGAGCCGGTGTTGTCACAGAACGCCAGCATCGGATGGAAGCCGAAGGTGTGCTTGTTCTCTGAACTTTTGTTGATCTTCAGGATCGCGGGTGGGTGGGGATGCCGAGATCCACGGGCTTGTTCAGGGTTCGTTGGGACATCTGATCGAGTTGGGCGAGCTTGGTGCGTGCTCCGGCGAGGCTGATCTGCAGGCCTTCGACTTCGCCGAGCCATCCTTGTGTGCGGGCTTCCTTGATCCGGGTCAGGAGGTTGTCGCGGACGTCGATGAGTCGTTGGCGTTGGGCTGGGTCGGGTCGCAGAAGGGGGCAGCGAAGGCAGGAATGTTCGTGGATGCAGGCGGTGGCGTAGGAGCGCCCGCAGGTGCCCAGCGAGACCTTGCGGTGCTCGAAGTGGCCGAGGAATTCTTGCCATTCCTTGGCGGTGGGGGTGCGGTATTCCTCGGCGGGGCGCAGGGCGCGCCGGCGGGCGATGAAGGCGCGGTGACCGTTGATGGCTTCCTCGGGATAGACGGCCTTGTAGCCCATCGTGGTGTTGATGTCGCGGTGTCCGGCGACGAGTTGAGCGATGTGCGGTGGCATGCCGTGCAGGACAGCGTCGGTGATGAAGATCCGCCGGAAGTCGTGCGGGGTGAACCGCGGCGGCTGAACCGCGGGGTTATTGAGCGTGCCCGCGATTGGGGTGGTGTCGGGGATGGCCTGGCAGATCCAGTCGCGGATCGTTCCGGAGGGGATTGCACGGTTGCCGCCGCCGAACCGGCGTTGGAACAGCAGCGGCATGGGAGGGTTCCAGATCCGTTCGTGAGGGTCGTAGGACGCGACGACTGCCACGGCGCCGGAGGGTTCGCGGATGCGGTGGATGACGGCGGCCAGGACGTCGGCGAGTTCGGGGCTGATGACCAGGAGCCGTTCGGTGTCGGTCTTAGACGGGGCGATCTGCAACAGCGGGATCAGGTCGGTGCCGGTGGGCGGGGTGTATTGGACCAGGCTGTGGTGGCTGAGTTCGGTGAGTTCCTCGATTCGGATCCCGGTGTGTCGCAGCGTCTCGATCGCTACCCAAGTCCAGAACGCGCGGTCCTCTTCTCCGGACAGGTCACGGCGGGCGCCGGTGACCGGGTCCTCGCTCCAGGTCTTGGCGGTGGGCCCTGAGCGCACCGGGGCGCGGTGGAAGACCTCGCCTCGGCAGGTGAACTCCTTCCCGGCGGCGACAGCCTGCGCGGCGGTGAGTCGTTCGGCGCCGACTTGGGCCCGGGCGTGGACACGCGCCACCAGCGCCGGGAGGGCCGGGAGACGTTCGCGGGTGCGCTGGTCCATCCGAGACTTGCGCCGACGGATCTCCTTGGCCCGGGTCAGGTCCTCGCGACGAACGGGGCACGGTGCCGCCCAGGGGCCCCAGCGCGTGGGTTCCTCCATCGCCCATTGGGCGATGTCTAGATAGAAGGCGCGGACCTGACCAAGCTGGGCGCGTCCGTCGGAGCGCAGCTGATGGGTCTCGGTGCTCTGCCCGCTCGAATCCGTGGCACGGCTGATCTTGAACAGGACGCGCTGTTTCCAGGCGGCCGCGACGTCGGGAGCGAGGTTCAGCGATGAGATCCCAGGATGGTGGATCTCCAGGTCTCGCCAGAACAGCCGACCGAGGGTGGCAGCCAGGCTGCGCAGCGTGGTGTGATCGACCGAGGGTGCGCGTTCGAGGAGGTACTCGGTCAGCATCTGCCGGACGGGGTCGCATGCGATGCCGTAACGGTCCAGCATCTGCTCTGGGCTGAGCTGCCCCTGGGTGGCGAAAGCCCGCAGGGTGCAGGGAGCTTCGGGACCGAAGACTCCCATCGTGTGAAGGGCTGCGTAGAGGCCTGCGCCCTTGTTCGTGCGCCGCATCCCAACACCCTGCAGCGCCTCGAGCTCCAGGCAGTCCCCGACGGTGATGTCGGCGATCAGGCCGCCTTTGGCCGCCATAATGGTCGCGGCCCGGCGCAGGACAGAGTTGGCCATCGTCGAGCCCGCGCCGGACGCCGCGCAGCGCGAGGACAGGGCGGCCAAGCCTTCTGGGTCACGGACGCGGGCCATGTCTGTGGCCAGATGGTGTGGGGCGAAGGGCGTCAGGAGCCAGTCGAGGCTGGGGCGGATCACGTCGGCGCAGACCAGCAGGTTCAGGCTGACCCGCAGGTTGCTCGTCACCGACACCGACGACCCGTATCGCTGGCTTCCCGACTGCAGGCGGTCCAGGAATGGCCGCCACCAGTCGGCGTTGCCCAGTGCGTCAGCACCGCTGACCTGCCAGCGTTCCTGCCATGTCCGGCCAGGCTGATCGACGAGCCAGTCGATCACCGAAACCAGCCCGCGCCGCCGCCGCAGCCGTGCCGTCGCGTCGGTAAACGGCAGCTGCGACATCCGGGCCAGGAGCGGGTCGCGGTCCTGGCGGGTGGCGCGCCACGTCGAGGGGAGTGCCCGAGGCGGATACCGGCGATGCAACAGCTGCATATCCGGCCCGGACACCGTC
>DASYMC010000012.1:0-45455 GCA_036009255.1 Pseudonocardiaceae bacterium | reverse complement strand
CCTGTCCTCCAACACGGCGGGGGACACGTTCTTGCCACCGGCGGTGACAATGATTTCCTTCTTCCGTCCGGTGATCCGCAGGAAGCCGTCTTGATCCAGCTCGCCAAGGTCGCCGGTATGCAGCCAGCCATCGACGATCGCTTCCTTGCTGGCCTGCTCCTCGTGCCAGTAACGGCGCAGCACACCAGGGCCTTTGATCAGTACCTCGCCATCGTCGGCAATCTTGATCGTTACCCCACCCAGCGGTCTACCCACGGTGCCGATCTTGATATTCTTTTCGGTATTCACCGTGGCAGGGGCGCTGGTCTCGGTCAGCCCATAGCCTTCGAATACTGTCACCCCGACACCACGAAAAAAGTGACCGAGCCGCTCGCCCAGCGGAGCACCACCGGAGACCGCCGCGATACACCGACTACCGAGCACCACCCGGAGTTTGGAGTAGACCAGCTGGTCGAACAACGCGTGCTTCGCCCGCAAAGCAAGCCCGGCGCCCCCGGTGTCGAGCGCTCGGCTCCACTCGACGGCCGTGGAGACGGCGATGTCGAAGATGCGGCCCTTGCCCTGCGCATGTGCCTTCTGCCGAGCCGAGTTGTATACCTTTTCGAATACCCGAGGCACCGCGAGCACGAACGTGGGCCGGAATTCAACCAGCTCGGCCGCCAGATTCTTCACATCGGGAGCGTGCCCGAGGGTGATCCGGGCGTACACGCAGGCCGTCTGAATGATGCGCGCGAGAACATGTGCCAGAGGCAGAAACAACAGCACCGAGTTGCTTGGCTGCATCAGCCGTGGAAACTCGGCCAAAGCCGACCGGGTCACGGCGAGCAGGTTGCCGTGGGTGATCTCGCAGCCCTTGGGTCGTCCAGTGGTACCTGAGGTGTAGATCAGTGTAGCCAGATCGTCGGCACCCACTGCGCCAGCACGCTCCCGCGCCGCGTCGGTGGAGATCTCCGAACCCAGCGCGGTGAGCTTCTCGACTGCGCCAGCCGGGTCGTCGTCGCTCGGTACCGGGTCGATCTGCCAGACCTGGGCAGGCTGATCCAGCCGATCGGCCAGGGCCTCGACCATCTCGTGGTGTGCGCACGTTTCGACGACGATCGCCTTGGCTTCAGAGTCCGATAGGATCCACTCCACCTGTTCGGGAGAGGATGTCTCGTAAATCGGCACCGTCGATCCGCCGGCCGCCCAAATAGCATAGTCCAGCACGGTCCACTCGTAGCGTGTTGTGGACAGCAGCGCGATGCGATCCCCCCGTTCAATGCCACCTGCGATGAGTCCCTTGGCCACCGCGGTGACCTGATCAGCAAATTCCCGCGCTGTGATGTCTACCCAGCCGCCGTCGACCCGGCGGCGGAAGCTGACGCTGGTGGCGAAGCGCTCGGCATTGGCCCACACCGCATCGGTAAGGTTCTCCTGATCAGCCACCTTAGTGGTGGCGGGAACCGCAAACTCCCGCACTGGTACCTCCGCAGCTCGCCATTGCTCTAATCGTCCCAGGCAACGTATCGCGCCCTATGATTTGTCCAACAGTCCCGGGCATCCAGCAATGGGCCACCCGAGTCGTCAGCGGGGCTGCCATCGATGGCTGGTCGGCCGAGGCTCTGCTGGCGCCAGGTAACCTCCCTGGTTGTGCGGGTCCATGTGGTGTCCGACGTGCACGGTAACGCGGACGCGCTGGCCAGGGCGGGCGACGGTGCCGATGTACTGCTGGTGCTCGGGGATCTGATCGATTTTGTGGACTACCACGACTATTCCGCAGGGATTCTCGGCTCGGTATTCGGGCCAAGAGCGGTTCACCAGTTCGCGCAACTACGCTCCGGTGGAGCGCCAGGCGCGGCGTCAGCGTTCGTGCGGGACTTGTGGGCTGAAGTTTCGGACCCCCGCGAGGTGGTCAGGCAAGCCGTCATTGACCAGTACGAGCGGCTGTTCGCGGCGCTGCCCACCCCTACCTACGCCACCCCCGGCAATGTGGACCTCCCGGAGCTGTGGCCGCGCTTCGCGCATGCCGGTGTGCACGTTCTCGACGGCCAGAGCACGCAAATCGGCGGTCTGAACTGGGGTTTCGTGGGTGGCGGCCTGTTACCTGAGGGCTTCATTCCCCAGCGCGAGCCGGCGTTTCGCTCCTACCTTCGGACACCAGATCAATTCGCCGCGGCCGTCGCGGCCCTCGGGCGAGTTGACATGTTGTGCAGCCACATCCCGCCGGCCGTCCCCGAGCTCGTCTACGACGTGCAGGCTCGGCGGCCCGAAACCGGCTCGCAGCACCTGCTCGCAGTGATCCGACGGGACCGACCCCGTGCGGCACTGTTCGGGCACGTTCATCAGCCGCTAGCCCAGCGGGTCCGGCTAGGACGAACTGAGTGCGTCAATGTCGGGCATTTCCAGCGAACCGGTGCCCCGCATGTGGTGCGGTGTTGACCACTTCCTGCGGCAAGATGATCGGTAACCTGCGCGGCATGGCCGACCACTCGACTGGGTGGAGCTCCTCGCCTGATGTGGCGGGCCTGATATTTAGAGCCGTGCCCCGTCGTCTGATCCCTCCGGTGGCGGATCGGGTCGCAGACCGATTGCCAGCCACCCGATCCCGGCGGCGAGGGCGAGCAGACCCAACGGCGTCGCCATGCGCTCGCCCAGACCTAGCAGGCTAGGTGCTACCAGCAAAAACAGCCCCACGGTGAGGGTAAGCACGCCGCCGACCGTGCGCGGGCGAGGTGTCGGGAATGGTGGAGGTTCTGGCGGGTCGTAATGATCCTCATCGGTGTCCGGTGCGGGCTTCGGCGCCGGGCGCGGTGCGGGCCAGTGCGGGTCGTCGGGTTCTGCCCTCAAGCCCGCGACGATACGGTCGAACGCTGCGTGGGTGTTCTCCAGATCGTCCCCCGCACGGTCTTTCGAACGGCCCCGTGATGCTGGACCGTCACGCTCTTGTTCGTCTGGATCAGGGTAGGTCACCCGGCGACACCACTCTCCGTGTTCGGCGACTCGCTCCGGAGCTGACAGTACCGGGATCCCAACTGGGCACCTCGTGAATACTAAGCAGTCGGCGAACCAGCGGCGGCAGGCGACGCGTACGCCAAGATGGTCGGGGGACCGTTGTGCCGCGGACGTCCTCATCCGTAGGCTTGTTGCTGCTGCGGCCCGCGAGGGCAAGGAAGGATCGATAGGCAGTGTTCTACTGGCTGCTCAAACACCTGCTGCTTGGCCCGCTGATGAAGCTGACATGCCGCCCGCACGTTCGCGGTTCCGAGCATATTCCTCGGCGCGGTGGTGCGATTCTGGCCAGCAACCACCTCGCGGTCGCCGACTCCTTCTTCCTGCCGCTGATGATCCGGCGGCGGCTCACGTTCTTGGCCAAGCGTGAGTACTTCACCACGCCCGGACTGCGAGGATGGCTCAAGCGACGGTTTTTCAGCGCCGCAGGCCAGGTTCCCATCGATCGCTCCAGTGGGTCTGCGGCCCAGGCCGCTCTCGACACCGGAGTGCGATTGCTGGCCGCGGGTAAGTTGCTCGGCATCTATCCGGAAGGCACCCGATCGCCTGACGGGCGGTTGTACAAGGGAAAGACCGGCGTCGCGCGGATGGCGCTGGAGGCCGGCGTTCCGGTGATCCCAGTAGCGATGGTGGGCACTGACAAAGTGAGCCCGGCCGGTACCAAGATGTGGCGGCCGCATCCGGTGGAAATACGCTTTGGCGCGCCGCTGGATTTCTCTCGTTATGCGGGTCTGGCCGGTGACCGATTCGTCGAACGGTCCTTGGTTGATGAGATCATGTACTCCTTGATGGATCTTTCTGGTCAGGAGTACGTCGACATCTACGCAACATCGGTCAAGGAGCGCGAGGCTGCACCTCCGCGCCTGTCCCTTAAGTCGTCCTGACGGACCAACGTCGAGTTCTCCCGCTTCACCTGGCTTGCCGGATTCGAGCGGCACCGTCGAGAACATCGTGCCGGTGAGCACCTGTGTCCCACCGACCGAGCAAGTGCTGTCGGCACGACGGGGATGGTGCTGCGGAGGACTCACCGACAGAGGGGATATCGTCGTGATGTTCGAGCAGTTCAGAGAGGGTGAGGGTCGGTAGGGTGCGGTTCTTCTACGACTGCGAGTTCATCGAGGACGGCGTTACCATCGAGCTGATCTCCATCGGAGTGGTGGACGAGCACGGTCGGGAGTACTACGCGGTATCCACCGAATTCGACCCAGATAGGGCCGGAGACTGGGTCCGATCACATGTATTGCCCAAGCTGCCACCGCCTGCGGACCGGGCTTGGCGTAGCCGGGCTGCTATCCGGGACACCTTGCTGGAGTTTCTCACCGCCTCCGGTGAGCGGGTGGAGTTGTGGGCTTGGTTCGCCGCCTACGACCACGTCGCGCTCGCCCAACTGTGGGGGCCCATGCCGGCGTTACCGAAGGCCCTGCCTCGGTTTACTCGCGACCTCAGGCAGCGCTGGGAGGACGCCGGCAAGCCGGCATTACCGCAGCCACCCAGTGACGCCCACGATGCTGTGGCCGACGCCCGGTACAACCTCACTCGGTGGCGGCTGATCGAGCAACACCGCATGGCGAGGCAAAGCCGTTCCCGCTGACCTGTCGCTTTGCCGCATCGATCGAGTCGTGCCAGGCTTCGCCCGTCAATCCGGTACATGAGTGGGAAGGGCGAATCGACA
The DNA here is from genome assembly GCA_036009255.1 of Pseudonocardiaceae bacterium. Taxonomy (GTDB): domain Bacteria; phylum Actinomycetota; class Actinomycetes; order Mycobacteriales; family Pseudonocardiaceae. Next base: position 40,795 of record DASYMC010000012.1, on the reverse strand, counting down.
TGCGCATCGGCGTACTCACGGGGGGTGGTGACTGCCCCGGCCTCAATGCGGTGATCCGGGCGGTCACCCGCAAGGGCATCGAGGCCTACGGGCACGAGATCATCGGATTCCGGGACGGCTGGCGGGGGCCGATGCAGGGGCTGACCCAGCCGCTCGGTCTTGCCGACGTAGAGCACATCCTGCCGCTCGGCGGCACCATCCTGCGCACCTCGCGCACCAACCCGTACCGAGACGGCGGTGCCGAGCAGGTCAAGCAGACTCTTGCCGAGCACGGGGTGGACGCCCTGATCGCGATCGGCGGCGAGGACACCCTCGGCGTGGCCGGCCGGCTGAGCGAAGACGGGCTTTTTGTGGTGGGTGTGCCCAAGACCATCGACAACGACTTGAGCGCCACTGACTACACCTTTGGGTTCGACACCGCAGTGCACATCGCGACCGAAGCGATCGACCGGTTGCGCACGACTGCCGAATCGCATCACCGTGCGGCGGTCGTCGAGGTGATGGGTCGCAACGCGGGCTGGATCGCGCTGCACTCCGGGATGGCGGGCGGGGCGAATGCGATCCTGATTCCGGAACGTCCCTTCTCTGTCGATCGGGTGTGCCAGTGGGTCGTCCGCTGCCTGGAGCGCGATGACGCTGCGATTGTCGTAGTGGCGGAGGGTGCAGTACCAGAAGGCGGCGCGGAGTCGCTCGCGGCCGCGGAGATTGATGCCTTCGGCCACAAGCGCCTCGGCGGTGTCGGGAACTGGTTGGCGGATGAGATTGCCCGCCGCACCGGTGCCGAGTCGCGCGCCGTGGTGCTGGGACACATCCAGCGCGGCGGCAAGCCCACTGCCTACGACCGGGTGCTGGCCACTCGATTCGGCGTGCATGCGATCGATGCGGTGCACGAGGGTGACAGTGGTGTGATGGTGGCGCTGCGCGGCACCGACATCGTCAGGGTGAAGCTCGCGGAGGCCACCGCGGTGGTGAAGACGGTTCCGCAGGGCCGTTACGCGGAAGCCGAGGTGTTCTTCGGCTGACCAGTCCGTCTCGGCAGGTTCGTCAATGGGGCCCGTGAATCGACACCGCACATCACCCCATACGCTCAAGCACCGTGAACTGGACCGTGGACGTTCCGATCGACACGCTGCCGGAGTTGCCGCCGCTGCCCGCTGATCTGCGAGCCAAGCTTGATGCCGCGCTGGCCCGACCTGCCGCGCAGCAACCAGGCTGGCCCAACCCGGATGCGGTGCGCAATATCCGGACCGTGCTGGAAAGTGTCCCGCCGATCACCGTGCCCCCTGAGGTGGACCAGTTACGGGAGAACCTCGGGGCGGTGGCTCGCGGCGAGGCGTTTCTGCTCCAGGGCGGGGACTGCGCCGAGACCTTCGCCGACAACACCGAGCCGCATCTGCGGGGCAACATCCGCACGCTGTTGCAGATGGCGGTCGTGCTCACCTATGGATCGAGCATGCCGGTGGTGAAGGTGGCCCGGGTCGCCGGGCAGTACGCCAAACCGCGGTCCGCGCCGACCGACGCGCTCGGCTTGCCGTCCTACCGCGGCGATATGATCAACTCTTTGGTCGCGACCCCGGCAGCACGGGTACCCGATCCATCGCGGATGATCAGGGCTTACGCGAACGCCGCCGCGGCGATGAACCTGGTGCGGTCGCTCACCCTGGCCGGTATGGCTGATCTGCACAAGGTGCACGACTGGAATAAGAACTTCGTTCGTCGATCGCCGGCCGGCGCCCGCTATGAGGCGCTGGCCGGCGAGATCGACCGTGGCCTGCGCTTCATGTCGGCGTGTGGCGTAGAGGATTCCTCGCTGCGCTCCACGGAGATCTACGCCAGCCATGAGGCGCTGGTGCTCGATTACGAGCGCGCCATGCTTCGGATGGACTGCACGGGCTCGACGCCCAGGCTCTACGATCTATCCGCGCATTTCGTGTGGGTGGGGGATCGCACCCGGGCGCTGGACGGCGCGCACATCGCGTTCGCCGAGTTGCTGGCCAACCCCATCGGGCTCAAGCTGGGACCGAGCACCACGCCGGATCAGGCCGTGGAATACGTCGAGCGGCTCGACCCCCACGGAATGCCGGGCCGGCTCACGTTGATCTCCCGGATGGGAGCGCAGCGAGTTCGGGATTTGCTGCCGGAGATCGTGCAGAAGGTCACCGCGACTGGTCACCAGGTGATCTGGCAGTGCGACCCGATGCACGGCAACACCATCGAATCCTCCAGCGGCTACAAGACCAGGCACTTCGACTGGGTGGTCGACGAGGTCCAGGGCTTCTTCGAAGTGCACCACGCGCTGGGCACCCATCCCGGCGGCATCCACGTGGAGCTCACCGGCGAGGACGTCACCGAGTGCCTCGGTGGTGCTCAGGACATCTCCGACGCTGACCTGTCCGGTCGTTACGAGACCGCGTGTGATCCTCGCCTGAACACCCAGCAGGCGCTCGAATTGGCGTTCCTGGTTGCCGAGATGCTCAGATCTTGAGGTGGGCGACTCTCAGAGCGTGCTGAGCACCACCGTCGCGCCCGGACGAACAGGTTGACCGGCTTCGGGGGATTGGGAGATCACCCGGTTTGAGAAGCCACCGAGAAACGGTAATCCGCCCAGTGAGCCGCTGACCGTGCTGTTCAGTCCCGCGTCAGCGAGAATCTGACGGGCCCGCTCGACCGGCATTCCGACCACGTTGGGAACGACTGGCGCAGTGCTGACCAGCAGGATGACGCTGACGCCCCGAGCCAAGCCGGTACCAGCCCTGGGATTGGTGCCGATCGCGTACCCACCGGCTATCTGGTCGTCGAGTTCACGCTGCACCTGTGTGGTCAGGCCGGCACGGCGCAGTACAGCAATCGCGTCGGCCTGGCGCATTCCCCGTACCTCAGGCACGGTAGCCGGGGCCGGCCCCTTGCTGACCACCACAGTTACCGGCGCTCCGACCGTGAGTACGGTGCCCGGTGCTGGCCGCAGCCCGATCACCGAGCCCGCCGGAACGGTGTCATCGAATTGCTCAAAGTTCGGGCCTGTTCGCAAAGTCAGATCCGCTTGCCGGATCGCCTGCTCGGCCTCGTCGAGGGTGGCGCCCGCAGCCAGGTCGGGTACCACCGGGTGCCCCAGCGAGATCACTACGGTGATGCCCGAGCCACGGGTAGCCCGCTGACCCGATGCGGGGTTGCTGCGGATCACCGTATTGCCGGGGACGGTGTCGTTGTGGTCCTCGACGACGTTGGCTTTGAGGTCTGCGGAGGCGAGCGTGGCCACGACTGCCCCGCGTTGCAGGCCAGCAAGGTTGGGCACCACAGTCCACCGGCCGCTGCCCAGCCACCACGCACCCACCCCTACCGCGGTGGCGAGGATCAACACGATAACCAGCCACGCGATGAAGGCGCGCCGGTTGCGAGCACGCTCGCGCAGGTACGGATCGCGGCGAGGGTCTAACGCGACAGGTACGGGCCCGAGCGCGGTGACCACTGGGGATCCTGGCCGCTCGTCGTGTGGCCCATCCGGTCCGCCCGCGGCGGCATCGGCTCTGGTGAGCGCCCGGGTTCCGCTCGGTCCGATCTCAAGCGGGGTCCGCCCGATGCCGGCGGATCCAGCTTTGTTCGGTACGGGTACGTGTACTTGATCGATCCCGAGGTTCATGCGGACCTGCTGCAGCGCGCTGAGGAACGCCGCCGCGTCCGGTGGGCGGGCCGTCGGCTCTCGGCGAGTGGCCCGCACAATCAGGTCATCCAAGGGTGCGGGCACTGCTGCGCCGGCCGTGTTCGGGGCTGGCATGTCGTCATTGACGTGGCGGTAGGCCACCGACAGTGCGGTCTCACCGGTGTAGGGGGGTGCCCCGGTCAGCATCTCGAACAGCAGCACCCCGGTGGCGTAGACGTCGCTGCGGGCGTCGGCCGCCCCGGTCGCGACCTGCTCGGGTGAGAGGTAGGCCACTGTCCCCAGGATGACGTCCCCGGTGCTGCTGCTCGCCTCGGCAGCGGCGCGGACCAGCCCAAAATCGGCCACCTTCACCACACCACCAGGACCGATGAGCACATTCTCCGGCTTGATGTCGCGATGCACCAGGCCTTCCCGGTGCGCCGCGGCCAGTGCCGAAAGCACCATCTCAGTGACCGAGAGCGCCAGCGGCATCGGCAGCCTGCCGTACTGGCTCAGCAGGTCCCGTAAGGTCCCGCCGTCCACCAGTTCCATCACCAGGAACACATAGTCACCCGCAGGGGAGGAGTCGACCCCTTGATCATGGACTCCGACGACATTGGGGTGGTGCAGCCGAGCGGCGCCGCGGGCTTCCCTCCCGAAGCGCTGCAGGAACACCGGGTCGGCGGCGAACCGCGGGGCCATCACCTTGATCGCAACAGGACGCTCCAGCCGGGTGTCCGTTCCGCGGTAGACCGTCGACATACCGCCGCGGGCCAGCACCGGACCAACCCGGTAGCGCCCCTCCAACAGGGTGCCAACCAGGTTCCCGTCGTGATCGGACCCCGGCGCTTCCACAGTTCGAGGATCGTAGGAGACTCTCCGCGCGCCCCGAACGGCGGAAGGGCGCGGGCTGATAGGTATGGCATGGTGACCACTGTGAGCGACCTCCCAATCGCCCCGGACGTGCTCGATCCCGAGGTGGTGGTGCTGCCGCTACCTGATGTCGCGCAACGGCTCGGATTGCCGGTAACCCGCGTGCACCAGATGCTGCGCGATGGGCAACTGCTGGGAGTCCGCCGCCACGGTGTGGTAGTGGTACCTGCGGAGTTCCTCACCGGCAACGCCGTGGTTAAGGGGCTGCCCGGCACGATCACGTTGCTGCGCGACGCCGGCTACCCGCCTGAGGAGATCCTGCGGTGGTTGTTCACCGCGGAGGATTCGCTGCCCGGCACCCCGATCGGCGCGTTGCGAACCGATCGGGGTCGCGAGGTGAAGCGCCGCGCCCAGGCAATGGGATTCTGACCGGCAACGGGCGTCAGGGAATCCTGACTGAAGGTCCTGAATGGGCGATTGTGGCCGATTTTGCCCGACCATCCTCCCGGGGCCCGATCCGGTCGCGGTATCCTCGCCACTTCGCGGTGATCTCGTGGAAATCGTGGTTGGCCTAGGGAGGAAACAATGCTGGGGAAGCTAAGGAAGATTGTGATTCTGGTGGGACTTGTGGAAGGCGCTCGCCGTTTCGCGAAGGCCAACCCCGAGGCGGCCGCCAAGATTGCCGTGCAGGCCGCCGGTCTCCTGGATAATCTCACCAAGGGCAAGTTCCACGACCAGATCGAGGGCGTGGTTAACAAGCTTAAGGGCGGAGAAGCCTGAGGCAGGCTAGCGAGCCCTGATCACGGCCGTGATCAGGGCTCGAAGGCCGGCCCGTCGAACCGATCCACCGTGGTGAACTGGTCGACGGGCCGTCGACGCAGCTTGCGGATCGTCCGCACCGGGTATCCCAGTGCGATAAGGCCGGCCACTGCGTGATCATCGGGGATACCGATCAGCTTCCGCACGGCATCCTCCTGCCGGACCAACACCGAGGTCAGCACGCCACCGAGGCCTTCATTGCGGGCTGCCAGCAGGATGTTGTGCCCGAACGGATAGATCGATCCGCCGCCGACGATGCTCTGCCGGTCCAGGCCGTTGTCGACGCACGCCAGCGCACCGAGACGGGCAATCAGCAGCAGCAACACCGGGACGGTGTCCAGGGTGTCAGCGAAGTCGTTGGGTCTGGGTAGCCGGCGGGCCGCATCGAGATCCACCGCCGGACCGTTCCAGCGGCCGTGCTCGCGCGGGGCGAACGGCACCAGTCCCTCCTCGACGTGCGCCGTGTATTCGCGCCAGCCAAGGGCGTAAAGCTCTCGTATCCTGCGTCGAATCGCGGCGTCCCGGAGCAGGACAACATGCCATCCCTGCCGGTTGCCCCCGCTGGGTGCGAACCTGGCATGGTCGAGGATGCGATGCACTACCGCGTCCGGCACGGCCTGGCCGGTGAACGACCGGGTTGCTGGTGTCGTTCGCATGACCTCGTAGAGCTCCACGATCGGCCAACCTACCGCCCATCGCATGGATCTCACCGATCCATTACGTGTGGTGGGAAACTACCGGCATGGCAGTGAACTCGTTCATGGTCCCGCTCGGCACGCCGGCACCGCCGTTCGCTCTGCCGTCTCTCGATGGTGAGCTTGTCAGCTCGGAGGGCCTCGCCGCTGGCCGGCCGTTACTGGTGATGTTTCTGTCCAACCACTGTCCCTACGTCCGGCATCTCGAGCGGCAGCTCGGCTCGCTCGTCACCGAACATGCCGGCGATGTGGCCGCCGTGGGGATCTGCAGCAACGACATCGCAAACTATCCCGATGATGGTCCGGATGGGCTGGCCGAACAGGTCCGCCGAGCCGGGTTCACTTTCCCCTACCTGCTCGATGAGACTCAGCAGATTGCACTGGACTACCGGGCCGCTTGCACTCCGGACTTCTTCCTCTATGACGCGGCAGGTCAGCTTGCTTACCGGGGAGAGTTCGATGAGTCCCGGCCTCGCAACGACATCCCAGTGACCGGCCAGGCACTGCGCGCGGCGCTGGAGCTGGTGCTGGCAGGCAAGCCGGTGGGAGAACCGCAGATGCCCAGCCTCGGATGCGGGATCAAGTGGAAACCAGGCAACGCACCGAGCTGAGGGCCCCGTCCTTACCATCGGAGCCTTTACCATTGGACGCGCCGTAACAAGGGTGAACACCCCCTGTTACAGCGCGTTAACACAGATGGCCTAGTCTCCCGCGCCGTGGCTGCAGAGCAACAAACGGGCGGACATCGCTCGGCCGACGATCTCGAGGTCGGCCTTACCGGCGCCCGATTTGGGGGTGCTGCTGGCCGTCGCAGCCGGGCAGCAGCGCAGCCGCCGAACGAGCAGGACGCCGTCGTAGCCCACCATCGTCGCGCTGAACAGCCACTTGTCGGTCAGACCGGCGCTCGGTTCTCAGCTGGTTTGAAGCGGTGGCGGCGTAAGGGCCCGGAATCCGAACGCGCGGATTCTGAACCGACGGGTACCGGGCTGCGGACCACTGACCTGCGTTCGAAGATCACTGGCGTCGAGCGTCAGCCGGAGAACACACCGTTAGTGGTCGAGCCAGCGGGGGTCGACGGTGCTGAGTGGTTTGGCTGGTCCCCTGGCGACACAGACAGGGAAACCGGGGGTTTGGTGCGGCCCTACTTCTGGACGGGGGGGCGGACCGCGTCGCGATGTGAACTCTCTCTTGAGACCTTGGTCTCGGCAACCGATCAGCTGATCGACCCAACCGCGCCACCTGAGCACACCACGATCCTGACGCTGTGCGCAGCTCCACGTTCGGTCGCGGAGCTTGCGGCTCTGGTATCGATTCCGCTAGGGGTGGCCCGAGTCGTGCTGGGAGATATGGCTGAGGCGGGTAGCGTCGTGGTGCACCGCACCGTGGGATCCGCCGATGCGTTCCCGGATATCGTCCTGATGCAGCGGGTGCTCAACGGCCTCCAGCAACTCTGATCCAGCCAGCCTCAAGCTGGGCCCACTGTGGTCACTCGTAGCACAGCTGTCCCGGCCTCATCGGAGGCGGGTAGGTCGACCTCGGCGTTGATGGCCCAGTCGTGGTGCCCCGCCGGATCGTCCAGGATCTGCCGCACTACCCATTTGCCGGGTTGGTAGTCGATGATCAGTAAATGTGGGCCGCGGGCGTCCGCACTGGTGCCGATCTCGGCATGGTCGTCGAAGTACGGTTCTACCGCGTCCTGCCACGCCTGCGCATTCCATCCGGCGTCCACATCGAGCTCACCCAGCTCGGTCCAGCGCCGGCGGGCGGCCAGCTCCACCCTGCGGAACAGGGCATTACGCACCAGCACCCGGAAGGCCCGCGAGTTGGCCGTGACCGGCGGAGGTCGATGGTCCACCGCCGCCGGCATCGACTCCTGCTTCTGGGGATTGCGCAGGTTCTCCCATTCGTCCAGCAGGCTGGAGTCGACCTGGCGGACCAGCTCGCCCAGCCACTCTTCGAGGTCACGCAGGGCGTCCGTCTTGGCGTCCTCCGGTACCGTGCGCCGCAGCGCCTGGTAGGCGCCGGCCAGGTAACGGAGTACCAGTCCCTCGGAGCGGGCCAGACCGTAGAACCCGACGTACTCGGTGAAGGTCATCGCCCGTTCGGCCAGATCACGAGCCACCGACTTGGGGGACAGCCGATGGTCGGCCACCCACGGGTGGCCCTGCCGGTAGGTCTCGAATGCGGCGTCGAGGAGCTCAGCCAGTGGCATCGGGTAGGTGATGTCTTCAAGGAGGCGCATCCGCTCCTCATACTCGATGCCCTCGGCCTTCATTGCCGCCACGGCTTCGCCCTTGGCCTTGGACAGTTGCGCACCCAGTATCTGCCGAGGGTCGTCCAAAGTGGCCTCGAGCATGGACAGAACGTCTAGCGGGTAGTCGAGCGAATCCCGATCCAGCAACTCGATCGCGGCCAGTGCGAATGGCGAAAGCGCCTGGTTGAGCGCGAAGTCGAGCTGCAGGTCCCCGGTCAGCCGCACCGTACGGCCATCGGCATCCGGGACCGGCAACCGCTCGATCACACCAGCGGCCAGCAACGCGCGGTACATCGCGATGGCCTGGCGGATCAGCCGGCGCTGCACGGGCCGGTCCTCGTGGTTATCGGTGAGCAGGTGGCGCATCGCGGCGAACGCATCGCCGGGGCGGTTGGCGACGTTGAGTAACATCGCGTGGCTAACGGCAAAGCTCGAGCTCAACGCTTCCGGCTCGGCCGCCACCAGCCGCTCGAAGGTGCGATCACTCCAGGACACCGCACCCTCGGGGGGTTTCTTGCGGACAATCTTGCGGCGCTTACGGGGATCGTCGCCTGCCTTGGCCACCGCCTTGGCATTGTCCACCACGTGTTCGGGGGCCTGCACGACGACGAAGCCGGCGGTGTCGTAGCCGGCTCGGCCGGCTCGGCCGGCGATCTGGTGGAACTCGCGGGCAGTGAGATGACGAGTGCGGGTCCCGTCGTATTTCGCCAAGGCGGTGAGCAGCACAGTGCGGATCGGCACATTGATCCCCACCCCGAGCGTGTCAGTGCCACAAATGATCTTAAGCAGACCGGACTGGGCGAGCCGCTCCACGAGGCGGCGATACCGGGGCAGCATGCCCGCGTGATGGACTCCTATCCCGTGGCGCACCAGCCGGGACAGCGTGCGCCCGAAACCGGCGGTGAACCGGAATCCACCGATCAGCTCGGCGATGGCGTCCTTCTCTGCGCGGCTGCAGACGTTGATGCTGGTCAGCGCCTGTGCTTGCTCTGCGGCGGAGGCCTGCGTGAAATGGACCACGTACACCGGTGCCGAGTTGGTGGCCAGCAGCTCTTCGAGTGTGTCCTGCAGCGGTGTGCTCACGTACCGGAAGTGCAGCGGAACCGGTCGCTGTGCGGAGCGGACCACCGCCGTAGGCCGGCCGGTGCGCCGGGTTAGGTCCTGCTCGAATCGGGTTACGTCGCCCAGCGTTGCGGACATCAGCAGGAATTGGGCGTGCGGCAGCTCCAGCAGCGGCACCTGCCAAGCCCAGCCGCGATCCGGGTCGGCGTAGTAGTGGAACTCATCCATCACCACCAGGCCGACGTCGGTATCCGGTCCGCTGCGCAGCGCCATGTTCGCCAGGACCTCAGCCGTGCAGCAGATGATGGGTGCCTCGGCATTGACGCTGGAGTCACCGGTGAGCATCCCGACCTGATCGGCACCGAAAACACCGCAGCACGCAAAGAACTTCTCCGACACCAGCGCCTTGATCGGCGCGGTGTAGACGCTGCGTTTGCCCTGCGCCAACGCGGTAGCGTGCGCGCCCGTCGCAACCAAACTCTTACCGGATCCGGTAGGAGTGGCCAAAATCACATTGGAGCCCGAGACGATCTCGATCAGCGCCTCTTCCTGGGCCGGATACAGGGCGAGGCCCTGGGCTGACACCCAGCCGGCAAAGGTGTCGAACAGTTCGTCGGGCCCGGAACCGGTGGGCAGCGCCTCGGTGAGAGTCATGGTGGTCACGATGGTGCCCGGAATCGCCTTCTCGGGGCGAGCCGGGGCCCCCGGGCTGGCGCACCAAACCCGGTTGCCGGGCGGTAACCTGGCCCCTTGTCGGGGAACGCAGCGCCCATGCGGGAAAACATGAGGGAGTGACCGCATATCGACACGGGTCAGCTGATCGCCGGCCACTACCGGGTGCTCGACCGTATAGGCAGCGGCGGCATGGGCGTCGTCTGGCAGGCCATGGACGAGCGGCTACAGCGGCTGGTGGCGGTGAAACAGCTATTGTTGCAGCCCGAGCTGAGTCCCAGGGCGACCGACGAAGCCCGGGCTCGCGCGCTGCGGGAGGCGCGCATCGCCGCGCGGCTGCAGCACCCGAACGCCATCGTGGTCTACGACGTGGCCGAGCACGACGGCGAGCCCTGCCTGGTGATGGAGTACCTGCCCTCGCGCAGCCTCGCCGCGGTGCTCGGCGAGCGGTGCTGTCTCCCGGTGCCCGAGGTCGCTTCGATCGGCAGGCAGATCGCTTCAGCGCTGGCCGCTGCCCATGCGGCGCAAATCGTGCATCGGGACGTGAAGCCTGGGAACATCCTGATCGCCGACGACGGCACCGCCAAGATCACCGACTTCGGCGTCTCGCGTGCTGTCGGCGACGTCACGGTCACCCAGACGGGAATGATGGCCGGTACTCCCGCCTACCTCGCTCCCGAGGTCGCCCGTGGGCAGCTCCCTACCGCGGCCTCGGACGTGTTCTCCCTCGGCGCCACGCTCTACGCAGCACTGGAAGGGCAAGGTCCTTTCGGGGACAGCGACAACCCGCTCGCGCTGCTGCACGCGGTGGCCAGCGGGCAGGTGGCACCACCCCGGCACGCTGGAGCGCTGTCCGCGGTGCTGATGAAGTTGCTGGCCAAAGACCCGGCAGCGCGCCCCGACATGCACCGCGCCAGCCTGGAGTTCGCTGCGGCGCCAACCACGCGACCGGTGCGCCGGGCCGCTTCGACCGCTAAGCCGAGCAGGAAGGAATCCTCAGCTGCCGCGCTGCCGCCTACCGTGGTGTCCGCGCGCTCGCCCGGCCCTGCGCCGCGGCTGGCTCCCTTAGCCCCTGCAACCTTTCGGCCGCGGGCGGCGCGACGGCGCGTTAATGCCGGCGTGCTGGTGGGAGCTGTTCTAGCGCTGCTTGCGTTCGCCGGCGGCGGGGTGCTGTTGACGCGCGGCTTGACGGGAGGACAGGCCGCGCAGTCGGCCGGGCTAGGAGCCACCTCCGCACCTGCGGCGATGCCGGCACCGCCGGTCACACCGCCATCGCAGCCACAGATGCAGCGAGTGGACCATGCCCAGACGATCGCGTGGAGCAATGCCGGGCAGCTCGTGATCGATTACTACAACGGCCTGGACAAGCCGCCGACCGCCTGGCAGATGCTCTCACCCACCGCACAGGCGACCTTCGGCGCCGAGCAGCAGTTCCGGTCGTACTGGAGCGAGTACTCCTCGGTCAGCGCTCGCAATGCCTTCGGCGTCACAGACAACCCCGATGGCTCGGTCCGGGTACCCGTGGAGGTCACTTACAACAAAGACGGCAACGCTGAAGTCGTCAAGCGGGTGCTACGGGTGAACCGGCTGGATGGCCGCCTGCTCATTGACTCGGATCCGCGGTGATGCCGTCACTGGCCACAGCTGGGTGCCGGCACACATAGGTCATCGCCGGTGGGAGGTGCCGCCACATGGTGCGGGTCGGCAGCACCTCGCCAAAAACCCGATCCAACTCGCAGCGGAACCGGCGAGCCGCGGGCGTCCAGTAGCCCAGGCTGTAGGCGGCCGCGGTGAACACGCCGTCGGGCTGCAACGCCGCCGAAAAGATCGCTAAAAACTCGCGCTGCTGTTCGGGACCGAACAGGGTCCAGGGCAGCACCGAGACGATCACGTCCGCGCGATCCAGGCCGTGCTGGGCGAGGATGGCTGGAAGCGTCGCGGCGTCCGCGGTGACCACTCGTACGCCCAACTCGCGGGACCGCAGCCGCTCAGCGAGTTCTGGGTCCTTCTCGACCGCAATCACCACCGCGCCCGGGTCGGCCTGCTGGGCGATCGCCGCGGTGACCGCCCCGGCGCCGGCACCGATCTCCACCACCACCGCAGGGCGCTCACTGTGGCCGGCTCCGGGCACCACGGCGGCCAGCCGCCGAGCCAGCTCAGGTCCCGAGGGCAGCAGCGTCCCCACATCGCGGGGGGACCGCACTGCCGCCGCGAGGAAGGCACCGCGCCCCCCACTGAAGGCGCGTTGCACAGGATCTTGCGGATGTGAGGCGGAATGCGAGGCCATGGGTCACAGTGCACACCACCCGGTGCGCCGCCGCACTACGAACCTTGCAGGTGCCTTAAGTTGCGAGTCGAATTCACCACGGGAGGACGTCTGATGGCACCGCTGCGCGACGATCGATACCTCGAGGCACTAACGGTTCAGTCCGCGCTGCTGGCCGAAGCGCTGGCCGGCGCCGACTTGGCGCTACCCGTGCCGAGCTGCCCCGGATGGACATTGCGGCAGCTCGCCGAGCACGTTGGCCGGGCTCATCGATGGGTAACCACAATCGTCACTCGACGCCTCACCACTGCGCCCGATTTCGACACGCTCAGCGTGCTCGCCCCCGAAGACGCTGACGGGTTGTGCGGCTGGTTGGTCGACGGTGCTGGTGGACTTGCTGAGGCGATCCGGTCGGTGGGTCCGCAGACCCTCATCTGGAGCTGGGCCGACGACCAGAGCGCCGGTTTCTGGGCTCGGCGGATGACCCACGAGACTGCGATTCACCGGGCCGACGCCGATCTGGCGCTAGGTCGAAAGTTCGTTTTGGATGCAGAACTGGCAGCCGATGCGATTTCCGAGTGGCTGAGCCTGCTCGGCTTGCCGGAGGCAATCAAGTATCGGCCTGAGCTCTCCGAGTTGCGCGGCGAGGGCCAAATCCTGCATCTGCACTCCACCGACCCGGGGCTGGGCGAGGCCGGGGAGTGGATCGTGCGCCGGACGCCGTCGGGTCCAGTCTGGGAGCCTGGCCATGCCAAGGGCGATGTCGCGGTTCGGGGCGCAGTGGTGGACCTCCTGCTGGTCATGATGCGTCGTGTCGCACCTGGCGAGGCGCCGATCACGGTGCTCGGCGACGCGACCGTTCTGGACCATTGGCTGGCACACACCCGGTTCTGAGGCCCGTTACCCGCCACGGCTACCCTCCGGCGACGTGAGCTTCGCGCGGTATGACCTCGTCGTCGTCGGTTCCGGCTTCTTCGGCCTCACTGTGGCCGAGCGTGCTGCTACCCAGTTGAACAAACGGGTTCTGGTGGTGGAACGGCGCCATCACCTGGGTGGCAACGCTTACTCGGAACAAGAACCGGAAACCGGGATTGAGGTGCACCGCTACGGCGCGCACCTGTTCCACACCTCGAACAAGCGTGTGTGGGACTACGTGAACCAGTTCACCCGCTTCACCGGTTACCAGCACCGAGTGTTCACGATCCATCGCAGCCAGGTCTACCCGTTCCCGATGGGCCTGGGAATGATTTCGCAGTTCTTCGGTCGCTACTTCACACCCCGTGAGGCGCGCGCGCTCATCGCCGAACAGGCTGCTGAGATCGACGGCAAAAACGCCACCAACCTCGAAGAGAAAGCAATCTCCCTCATCGGCCGCCCGCTCTACGAAGCATTCGTCCGTGATTACACGGCCAAACAATGGCAGACCGAACCCACAGAACTGCCGGCCGCGACTATCACGCGGCTGCCAGTGCGCTACACCTTCAACAACCGCTACTTCAACGACACCTACGAGGGCCTACCGGTGGGCGGCTACACCGCATGGCTCACGGCGATGGCTACCCACCCCAACATCGACGTGCTGCTGAACACCGACTACTTCGAGCTGCGCGACGATCTCCAGGCTCACATCCCGGTTGTGTACACCGGACCATTGGACAGATACTTCGACTACTCCGAGGGGTGGCTTGGCTGGCGCACCCTCGACTTCGAGCAGGAAGTCTTGCATGATTGCGGTGACTTTCAGGGCACCCCCGTCATGAACTACGCCGACGCCGACGTTGCGTTCACACGTATCCTCGAGTTCCGCCATTTTCACCCGGAGCGGGACCACTACCCGACCGACCGGACCGTCATCGTTCGAGAATTCTCCCGGTCCGCCGGAAAGGAAGACGAACCGTACTACCCGATCAATACTCCCGAGGATCGAGTCAAACTAGGGCGTTACCGCGACCTCGCGAAAGCCGAGACGGCGCAGCGCAAGATCCTGTTCGGTGGGCGCCTGGGCACCTACAAGTACCTGGATATGCATATGGCGATCGGCTCTGCGCTGACGATGTTCGACAACAAGATTGTTCCGTACTTTGCGCACGGTCGTGCGCTCGAGGGCGCCCTCGACGACTAGACCGTAACTGGATCGAACCCTCGGTAACTAGCTCAAAACGAGTACAACCCAGCACACACCGTACGGTGTCGATGAGGTGATGCAGGGTGTCCGACAGCCGGCCGAAGAATCCTGTGCGGGAACCGGCCGACCGGCTGCTCACGGTGCCCAACGTGCTCAGCCTGCTCAGGCTGGCCGGTGTGCCGCTGTTCTTATGGCTGCTGCTCGGCCCACACCGTGATCTGCTCGCGGTGCTGGTATTAGCGCTATCAGGGCTCACCGACTGGTTGGACGGCAAGCTCGCCCGCTTACTGAACCAGTCCAGCAAGTTGGGTGTGTTACTCGACCCGGCGGTAGATCGGCTGTCCACGGTCAGCATCCTGCTCGCCTTCGGTGTGCGGGACATCCTGCCGTGGTGGGTGGTCGGCGCGCTGCTGGGCCGGGATCTGGTGTTGATGGCGACGCTGCCTGTGCTGCGTCATTACGGCCATGGGCCGCTGCCGGTGCACTATGTGGGCAAGGCAGCTACTCTCTGCCTGCTTTATGCATTCCCACTGTTGCTGCTCGCCCACGATGTGCACGGTTGGCTGGGTGCAGTGGCCCATGCGTTTGCGGTGGCGTTCATTGGGTGGGGCGGTGCACTGTACGTCTGGTCAGGAGTGCTCTACCTCATTCAGTTCCTGCTCACGGTCCGCGCCAGGGCAGGCGCGAACCCGGCATGATGGGAGGTCGCGGTGGTTCCCGAGGAGCTGCGGTACACCCCGGGGCACGAGTGGGTGCGTCTTGGAGCGGACGGCACCGTGCGGGTCGGTATCACCGACTACGCGCAGACGCAGCTCGGAGAGGTGGTCTACGTTCAGTTGCCGCGCCTCGGTGACTCGGTGGCAGGGGGCGAACCAGTCGGTGAGGTGGAATCCACAAAAAGCGTGTCGGACGTGTTCGCGCCACTGGCAGGCGAGGTGGTCGCCTGCAACGATACCCTGGAGGAGCACCCCGAATTGATCAACTCCGATCCTTACGGCGAGGGCTGGATGATCGAGATCAAGCTGTCCGAGATGTCTACGGTGGATTCCTTGATGATCGCGGAGGAGTACCGGGCGCTCATCGAGGAGGACTGAGACCGGCGCAGCAGGCGCCTACCTCCGCCTCCGCATCGCGTGCTGTGGCACGGTAGGTTGTGGTCGATCAACGGCGACCACCCCGCGAAGGAGAGCCCAGCGTGAGCACGAACGACGGGCCCGGCGTACCGCCAGAGCGGGGCCCGGAGCAGACCTCGACGTTCCGGGCCGATTTCCTGTCCGAAGTCGAGAGCGCTGAGTCACCGGCCCCGCCCATCGCTGGTATTGACGCACTACCGGCGGGTTCGGCATTGCTGGTGGTACGGCGTGGCCCTAACGCCGGTTCCCGATTTCTCCTCGATCGGCCTACCACGAGCGCGGGCCGGCATCCGGACAGCGACATCTTCCTCGATGACGTCACAGTGTCCCGCCGGCACGCCGAGTTCCGCCGCGAGGGCGGTGAGTTCGTGGTGGTGGACGTGGGCAGCCTCAACGGCACCTACGTCAACCGTGAGCCGGTGGACACCGCAATGCTGGCCAACGGCGATGAGGTTCAGATCGGCAAATTCCGGCTGGTGTTCCTGGCTGGGCCGCGCGCCGGGAGCCGAGGAGCTGACCAGGGGTCTCGGTGACGGCCCCGCGCCGCTCGGGTGAACGTACCGGGGCGAGCATCGGCTCGGTGCTCGCCCAGCTGCGGGCGGAGTTCCCCGACGTCACCATTTCCAAGATCAGATTTCTGGAGTCCGAAGGCCTCGTCCAGCCAGAACGCACCGCTGCCGGTTACCGGCAATTCTCCGCAACTGATGTGGAACGGCTGCGCTATGTGCTCGCCGCCCAGCGCGACCACTACCTCCCGCTGAGAGTCATCAAAGAGTATCTGGACGCGCGAGATCGGGGTGAATCTGAACAGCCACCGCAAGGATGCTCGGAACGATCCCCCGGAAGGCTCACCGCCCAGCGCTGGCCGCAGGCGACGCGGCCACGCGTTAGCGCTTACCCCGACGCGGCGATACAGGCGACGGAACGGGGCGGATCGGAAGACCTCCACGCAGCTGATACGGCGCGGATGACCCAGGAGGAGCTGCTCGCCGCGGCCGGCATCACCAAGGCCGTACTGACTCAACTCGAGCAGTTCGGCCTGGTTAGGCCGGGTCCAGCAGGCTTCTACGACACCGATGCGGTCCTGGTGGCAAGGACGACGCAGGCGATGACCGATTTCGGGTTGGAGCCCAGGCACCTGCGTTCCTTCCGGGCGTCGGCGGACCGTGAGGTAGGCTTGCTGGCACAAATTGTCACTCCAGTGAGCCGGCAACGAGATCCTGACGCACGGGCCCGCGCCGACGAGGTGGTCCGGGAGCTGGCCGTGCTGTCCTTGCGACTGCATGCCCTCCTGGTCAAAATCGGATTGCGTGGGGTCATCGGCAGCTGACGCCGGTGGCCGGGTACCGGCAGGCTCAGAGCAGAGGACCGCAGAAGTAGGTAAACGTGGGAATTTGAGCCGCCGCAGGACTCGGCATCGGGACGGTGCCCCGTGTAGCGTCTCAAGGGTAGCGATGGTGGAGACGCGACAGGGCTAGCAGCAACCGGCGGCCGGTGCCTGTCCACCGCTGAGCACGACGGTCCTCGAGGCACCCGGTCCAAAGGGTGCACCGGGAGGGAGGCGCAACGCGATGAGCGAGATGCGTGTCGTCGGTGTCCGGGTGGAGTTGCCAGCGAACCAGCCGATCCTGCTGTTAAGGGAAACCAAGGGCGAGCGCTACCTGCCGATCTGGATCGGTTCGGGAGAGGCGACCGCCATCGCGCTGGAGCAGCAGGGCGTGCAACCGGCCCGGCCGATGACCCACGACCTGCTCCGAGACGTGATCCGGGCGCTGGGTGGAAAGCTGAAGCAGGTCCGGATCACTGAGCTGCAGGAAGGCACCTTCTTCGCCGAGCTGGTCTTCGACGGCAACGTACGGGTCTCCGCCCGGCCAAGCGACTCGGTTGCGCTGGCATTACGGGTCGGCGTGCCGATTCATGCCGACGAGTCGGTGCTCTCCGAAGCTGGTCTGGTCATCCCGGATGACCAGGAGAACGAGGTGGAGCGGTTCCGTGAGTTCCTCGACTCCGTCTCCCCAGAGGACTTCCGCGGAGCGGATACCTGATTGACGCTGCCGGGTGCGATACGTGAAGCCCCACTTCGGAACCTCGATCTCAAGTTGAGGGTGAGAGCTCTGCCGCGCGTCGTATTGACCGACCACCCGGTGGCGCCTACCGTCGATCCTCACAGTGAGTCGCGCCGGTGTGATTCGCCCCGGAACGGCCGGAGAAACTGCCGGGCAACGTTTCACGGGGCATCGGCGCGCACGGCGTGGGAGGCATGGGTGGTCGACGGACCGCGCGGCGCAGCGGACATCCCGGCGCATGACCTCAAGCATTCCGGGGCTCCCGGACCGGCTGAGCAAGGCACCCTGTTCCCAGACTCCGTCTTGGCGGATCCGCACGGAATCACCGACCATCTGCTCGGCTACCGTGGCCCCGCAGCATGCCAGATCGCTGGGATCACCTACCGCCAGCTGGACTACTGGGCACGAACCAACCTGGTAGCGCCATCGATTCGGGGAGCTTCGGGATCAGGTAGCCAGCGGCTGTACTCGTTCAAGGACATCCTGGTCCTCAAGGTGGTCAAACGGCTACTGGACACCGGGGTCTCCCTGCAGAACATTCGAGTCGCCGTGGAGCATCTGCGCCGCCGCGGAGTGCACGACCTCGCTCGCATAACCCTGTTCAGTGACGGCACCACGGTCTACGAATGCACCACTCCTGAGGAAGTGGTCGACCTGCTGCAAGGTGGTCAAGGCGTGTTCGGCATCGCAGTCAGTGGCGCGATGAAGGAGATCGCCGGATCAATCAGCCGATTTCCCCCGGAGCGTGCGGACGGTGGCCACGTCGAGGTAGCTCCGGAGGACGAGCTGACCAAGCGCCGGCGGGCCCGCCGGATCAGCTGACGCATGCCGCGGTGTTGAGAAGCGCTGCGGTGTTGAGTAACGCACTGTGTAGCCGGTCACAGCCGCATGCCGGCATCCTGGGATAACTACATCGCGGGGTACGCTGAGTGCGTAGTCGCCAATCCCGCATGGGAGAGTTCTCGGCCTTGGCCGCCCGGGCGCCGAAAGGAGCAAGCCTCCCTGAAGTCCGGAGGTCGTGCTGATGAACGTTTCCGACCGGCGCTCGCTATCCGAACTCGAACACGGCACTCCATTCGCTGACCGGCACATTGGGCCACGTCCTGACGAACTGGCCCGGATGGTCGACATCATCGGCGTACAGTCATTGGAAGAGCTGGCGCAGCTGGCGTTGCCATCTGCCCTCGCCGACCCAGAGGCCACCCAGGATCTACCGGGTCCGGCCACCGAGGTACAGGCCCTCGCCGAACTGCGCGAACGTGCGATGCGATGCCACCCGCGAGTGCCGATGATCGGCATGGGATACCACGGCACGGTAACTCCGCCGGTGATCCGCCGTTCTGTGTTGGAGAATCCGGCCTGGTATACCGCTTACACGCCCTACCAACCGGAGATCTCCCAAGGCCGGCTCGAGGCATTACTCAACTTCCAGACGATGATCTGCGACCTCACCGGTCTGGCGGTAGCCAATGCCTCGCTGCTTGACGAAGCGACCGCAGCCGCCGAGGCGATGACCCTGCTGCGTCGGGCGCACCGGGGGTCCTCCTCGCGTTTCGTTGTCGACGCCGACACGTTGCCACAAACGCTGGCAGTGCTGGCTACCCGCGCGGAACCATTAGGTATCGAGCTGGATGTCACAGACCTATCCCGTGACCTCCCGGACGGTGACTTCTTCGGCGTGTCGCTGTCTTACCCGGGCGTGTCCGGTGCGGTGCGCGACTATGCCAGGCTGATCGAGCAGGCGCATCAGCGCGGTACTGCGGTGGCGGTTGCTGCCGATCCGCTGGCGTTGACCCTGCTGGTACCGCCGGGCGAGCACGGCGCTGATGTGGCATTCGGATCCACCCAGCGCTTCGGTGTGCCGCTGGGCTTCGGCGGCCCCCATGCCGCCTACCTGGCTGTGCGCGGCAACCTCGCGCGCCAGCTCCCCGGCCGGCTGGTCGGCGTGTCCTGTGATGCCGACGGGTCACCCGCGCTGCGCCTGGCATTGCAGACCCGCGAGCAGCACATCCGCCGGGAGAAAGCCACCAGCAATATCTGCACTGCGCAGGTGCTGCTGGCCGTGATGGCCTCGATGTACGCGGTCTACCACGGATCTGAGGGGTTACGCGACATCGCGTACCGGGCGCACCGAATGGCCGCGGTACTCGCCGCGGGGTTACGCGACGGCGGTGTCGAGGTGGCGCCCGAAGCATTCTTCGACACGGTGCTGGCCAGGGTGCCCGGCCGGGCCGCTGAAGTGGCGCACGCCGCTCGGGTAGCTGGCATCGATCTGCGGCTGGCCGACGCCGATCACGTCGGGATCAGTTGTGCGGAGACCACCACCCGGGAGCACCTTCGGACAGTGTGGGAGGCCTTCGGCGTACCGGCGGCCGACCCGGATGTTCTCGATCGGGAGATCCCGGACATCGTCCCGGCTGCGTTGCGGCGAACCTCATCGTTCCTCACCCATCCGGTGTTCTCCGCATACCACAGCGAGACGGCACTACTGCGCTACCTGCGCACACTCGCCGACAAGGACATGGCACTGGACCGCAGCATGATCCCGCTGGGCTCCTGCACGATGAAGCTCAATGCCACCGCAGAGATGGAGCCGATCAGCTGGCCGCAGTTCGCGCAGCTGCATCCGTTTGCGCCCCTCGAGGATGCGCAAGGCCTGCTCGAGGTGGCCAGTGACCTGGAGCGCTGGCTGGCCGCACTGACCGGGTACGACGCGGTCAGCATGCAACCCAACGCAGGCAGCCAGGGCGAGTTCGCCGGTTTGCTGGCGATCCGCGCTTACCACCGCAGCCGTGGTGAGGCGGGCCGCGACGTCTGCCTTATCCCGTCCAGCGCGCACGGTACCAACGCGGCCTCGGCGGTGATGGCCGGGATGCGGGTCATGGTCGTTGGGTGTGACCACAAGGGTGACGTCGATCTCGATGACCTCCGGGTGAAGATCGCCAAGCACGGTGCCGAGCTAGCCGCCATCATGATCACCTATCCGTCCACGCATGGGGTGTACGAGCAGGGTGTGGCGCAGGTGTGCGATCTCGTGCACGAAGCCGGTGGGCAGGTCTACGTCGATGGGGCTAATCTCAACGCGCTACTCGGGCTGGCCCGCCCGGGTCGTTTCGGCGCCGACGTCAGCCACCTCAACCTCCACAAGACCTTCTGCATCCCGCACGGGGGCGGCGGTCCAGGGGTCGGGCCGATCGGGGTGCGGGCTCACCTTGCGCCGTTCCTACCCGGGCACCCGGAGACCCATCCCGATGCCGTGGTAGGCCCGGTGGCCGCCGCGCCGTGGGGCAGCGCCTCGATTCTGCCGATCAGCTGGGCCTACATCCGGATGATGGGTGCGGCCGGCCTGCGCCGCGCCACCCTAACTGCGGTGACCAGCGCGAACTACGTCGCCCGCCGGCTCGGCGGGTACTTCCCGGTGCTGTTCACGGGGCGTAACGGGTTAGTGGCCCACGAGTGCATCCTGGATCTGCGGTCCATCACCAAGATGACCGGCGTCACCGTAGAGGACGTCGCCAAGCGGCTCGTTGACTATGGGTTGCATGCCCCCACCATGTCGTTCCCCGTCGCCGGTACCTTGATGGTCGAGCCGACCGAAAGCGAGAACCTGGCTGAGCTAGATCGTTTCTGCGACGCCATGATCGCGATCCGGGACGAGATCGACCGGGTCGCCGAGGGCGAGTGGCCCGCTGACGACAACCCGCTTCGCTGCGCGCCGCACACTGCGAGCTGCCTGACCGATAAGTGGGACCATCCCTACAGCCGAGAACTCGCCGCCTACCCGATGGGCCGGAGCGCCATCAAGGTGTGGCCGCCGGTACGGCGGATCGACCAGGCCCACGGGGACCGCAATCTGGTTTGCTCCTGCGCGTAGTGACGATCGGCGGCGAGTGGCTCGCGCTGTATCGTCACGAGACGTGAGTTCCATCACGCACAGTGCCGACATATTCCTCGACCAGGTCCTCCAGAGCGATCACCCCGAGGGTGCTCCCATCGGCGCCCACGACCCTGGCCAGGTGGCTACGTGAGCGCCGCAGCAAGGCCAGCGCTTCCTCGAACCTCGCACTAACGGGCACTTCGGGTAGCGGACGTGCGCTGCTTGAGGGCACCGGTGTGTCCGGCGGCTTGCCGAGCAGCGGTAGCACGTCCTTCACGTGCAGGTAGCCCACCAACTGGCTGTTGGTTCGCAGCGGAAAGCGGGAGAAGCCGGTTTGCGCCACAGCTCGCTCGATGTCGCCCAGGGTGGGTTCGGCGGGCACCGTGGTCAGTCTGGAAATCGGAACCAACACGTCGGCGACGGTTCGCTCCCTCGTTGACAAGGTTTGCGTCAGCCTGCGGTGTTCCTGGCTGTCCAGCAGCCCCTCGCGGCTGGAGTCGGCGATCAGGTTGGTCAACTCATCGGGACTGTACGCGCTGTCCAGCTCGTCGCGGGGCGCTACGCCGAACAGATGCAACACCAGCCGCGCGGCCTGGCTGAACAGCGCGATGACGGGTCGGGTCACGCGCGTGAAGGCGACCAGCGGCGGCACCATCCACAGCGCGGTGCGCTCTGGACCTGCGATGGCGATGTTCTTGGGCACCATCTCGCCGAGCAGGATGTGCGCCACCGTGACGATCCCCAGCGCGACGACGAACGCAATCGTGTGCAGGGCCGCGTCGGGCACCCCGAGCGGGTCGGTCAGCCGCTCCAGCAGGTGGGCAACGGCGGGCTCAGCCAGCGCACCCAGCACCAGGGAGCTGATCGTGATCCCGAGTTGTGCCGCGGCCAGCATCAGCGGCAACCTCTCCCCAGCCCGGATCACGGTACGAGCTCGCGCCACCCCACTCTTGGCCAGCGCCTCCAATCGATCTCGCCGGGCACTGATGAGGGCGAACTCGGCACCGACGAAGAATGCGTTACCGGCGAGTAGTAACAGCGAGACGAGCAGCGCGGCGGCGTTCACGGGGCCACCTGCCCGGCGAGTGTAGTGGCCCGAGTGAGCCGGAGATCGGCGATGCGGCGGCGATCCATCCGCGTCACGGTCAGCCGCCACCCGTCGAGCTCGATCTCGTCACCGACGTCTGGAATCCGGCCCAGCCGTTCCAGTACCAATCCGGCCACCGTCTCGTAGCCGCCCTCAGGCATCACGAGTCCGACAGCGTCGGCGACCTCATCTGCGCGTAAGAGACCGGAGATGATCCAGCTCCGCTCGTCCAGTGCCTGAACCTGAGAGACCTCGAGTCGATCATGTTCGTCGCGGACGTCACCGACAATCTCCTCGACCAGATCCTCGAGGGTGACCATGCCCGCGGTACCGCCGTACTCGTCGACCACGATCGCCACTTGGAGGCCCTGGCCGCGCAGCGCGTCGAGCAGCGCATCTCCGTCCAGCGAACTCGGCACGATGGGGACCTGGCTGGCCAGTGTGCTGACCCGGATGGTGGCGCGGTTGGCGGCTTGCACCGCGAAGGCCTGCTTGACGTGAACCACGCCACGCACATCGTCGAGGTCGCTGCCATAGACCGGGAAGCGGGAGAATCCGGATCGCCGGGCGGCGTCGACCAAGGCGAGTACCGGCTCGTCCGCGCGCAGTGCCTCAATCTGCATCCGGGGCGTCATCAGTTCCTCAGCGGTGCGTTCACCGAAGCGCAGCGAGCGATCCAGCAGGGTAGCGGTGCCCTCGTCCAGGGTGCCGTGCTGCGCGCTGCTGCGCACCAGCGAACCGAGCTCCTGCGGAGAGCGTGCCGAGCGCAGGTCCTCGGCCGGTTCGATACCCAGCCGACGCACAATCCAGTTCGCGGAACCGTTCAGTGCGGAGATCAGCCACCGGAACGCGACGGAGAACGCATTCAGTACTCCAGCGACCTGCCGGGCGGTCTGTAGTGGCCGGGAAATGGCCAGATTCTGCGGGACAAGTTCGCCGAACACCATCGACAACGCTGTGGCCAGTGCTAACCCGATCCCCACCGACACCGCGCTCGCGGCGCTGAGGGGGAGTCCGATGGCCGCTATGCCCGGCCGGATCAACTCTGCGATGGCGGGCTGGGCGATGTACCCGGTGAGCAGGGTGGTAATCGTGATGCCGACCTGAGCTCCGGAAAGCTGGAATGACAATGTGCTGCGGGCATGCTGCACCTGGCGCGCCCGGCGGTCACCGACCTGCTGGACATGCGCATCGACAGTGCTGCGTTCCAGCGTGGTCAGGGCGAATTCGCCGGCAACGAAGACGAAGGTTCCTGCGGTCAGCGCGGCCAAGCCGAATAGGCTCCAGAATGGGCTCCAGAACAGATCCCAGATGCTGCGCAGCACATCCATCACATGGTCCATGAACGCGGTGAGTAGGGGTGGCCGGGCCAGTGGCCCGGCCACCTACTACAGCCAGGCGTTGCTGCTGCAGGCACCGGGTTCGTCACACTCCTCGTGGGTCAGGGTGCAGCCGATTCTACGGTTGAATGAGGGGTTGTCGAACTCCAGTTGCGCCATAGCGCGGCCATCGGGCTAACGTGTCTGTTCGTGTGGATCGGTGTAGTCGGGGGCGCCTGGCCGAGCCGTGGGGCAGCACTCGATGATGCCCTCCGGCGGTTGGGGAAGGAGCTGGATCGGCGATGCTATGGTGCTCGGGATGCTGGTGCCGGTCCCTCCCAACGCTCTCGAGCCCGGATCCGATGTCGTGGAGGTGTTCCCGCGGGGCAGTGAACCGGTCAGCTGCG
The DNA here is from genome assembly GCA_036009255.1 of Pseudonocardiaceae bacterium. GTDB lineage: Bacteria > Actinomycetota > Actinomycetes > Mycobacteriales > Pseudonocardiaceae. The sequence goes on along the minus strand of DASYMC010000012.1, from coordinate 16,503 downwards.
CCGCCGACCGCCGAGCAGCCGACGGACCGGTTGAGCGGCTGGAGCTGGTTCGGCTGCTATCCGACGCTGTCGTGGTGCTGCCCGGCGGGGTCGACGTACTGGCTGACCTTCTTGCGCTGCTCACTGAGCAGGCGCTGGGACTGGGTGACAAGCCGTGCGGCGTTCTGGACCTAGCGGGCTTGCTCAATCCGCTGGCCGAACAGCTTGACGCGCTTGAGCGGGCAGATCTCCTGAGCGCACCATTGCTTCGGGCCGACGATCCCGCGCAGCTGCTGGACCACATCGCCGCTTGGCGGCCCGACGGAGGCGGTGACCTCCGCGAGGAGGTCGCTTGGCTGCGGACGAGCGATTCCAACCTCGCGCTGGTTCCGACCTCGGCGGGACTGAGTCTGCCCGGGGGCCTGCGCGGACCGGGGGAGCGTAGCGCCCTTGCACTGTGCCGGCTGATGGACCAAGGCTGGTCGGTGCGGCTGCGCCCGGAGCGACTGCGCCCGGTGGCCGCGCTGATGGTGCCGGACATCGGTGGCTGGCGGCGGGTGAACTGTTACCGGGCCGACGGCCAGCAGCCGGTCGTACCGGGGGCCATATCGCACCCGCTCGGCGAGACGGCAGACTGCGATCCGGCCGCCGCGGCACTCCAGGATCTGCTCCGCCGTGGACATGTTCGCTGACGATTCTGGATGCGATGCGGCGCCGAAACGGGTTGTTCCGAGCTAGAACAGGTCTCCTTGCGCTGTTCCGAGCATTTGCTCGCGTACCAGGGGGATCGGCGGTCCGCCGTAGGACAGGAATTGATCGTGGAACGCGCGCCAACCGGTGCGCCCTCCGTGGGTCGCGGTCCAGTCTGCACGCAGCTTGCGGATCATAAGCTTGCCCATCGTATAATTAAGATAACCTGGGTCGTAGGTACCGCGGGTCGCCTGCTGGCGGGCCCCGCCGGGATCTTGATAAGCCTGTTCGCGGAACATCGTCTCGCAGGTAGCCATGCTCATGCCCTGCGTGTGCAGACCTATTGCACACAGAAAGCGCACATTACGCAGCAGTGCCTCGCTGAGTTGGCCGATGTGCGCCTCCGGTGCTCCGTTACCGAATCCCGCTTCCCACATCATCTCCTCGCTGTAATGGGCCCATCCTTCTGCGTATGCGTAGCCGACAAACAGCTGGCCGAACTCGGATGCAGAGCGGTTCGCGTGCAAGAACTGTACGAAGTGCCCCGGCCACACCTCGTGCGCGGAGGTGAAGAGCAGAATCGACTGACCCGGTACGTAGGCGTCCTGATCGGCCTTGGACCACGTTGGATCTGGCGGCGCGATGTAATAGACCGAAGGCATGCCCTTGTCGTAGGGGCCAGGAATGTCGATGTATGCGAAGTTTGAGCGTTGGTAGGGTGGCGCTTCCGCGACCAGCGCTTGCTCGGTACCTGGAATGCCGACGAGGTTGTGGTCGACAACGAACTGGCGGAGCATGCCGAGTTGGGCACGTGCGCCTTCCACCGCACCGCCGCTTGGTTTGTCAGCGTTTACCTTGGCGACGCAAGCCTCGATCGTGCCACCCGGCAGGTATACCGCGCAGGCCTGCTTGAGGGCGGTGATGTTGCGGTCGAGATCGGCGCGGCCCGCGCGCTCCAACTCAGCGATCGGTGTGGTGACGCGCTCGGTCATGCGCAGCATGTCGGCGAACTTGGCCGAACCGAGCGCGAAATTCTCGGTGGCTTGGGGATTGCCGCTGGAGAGCCAGTCCGCGAGGTCCTGCATCGCCCGCGCAGCCGGTTCCACCGCGGTGGTCAGGTCGGCCTGTAGCGCAGGATCTTTCACTTCGGCAAAGATCTTCGGCACATCCTTGCGGTAGAAATCCGGAAATCCTCCGAAGCCATCAACGCCGTACTTGATAAAGCTCTTCGGCAGCGGCGTGCGCAGGTTCGCTCGGATCTGTGCAGCGGCAGCGGGCACGGCGCGCGCGTAGCCGACGAATGCTTTGAGGCGCGCTTCGGCAGGAGCGTATGGGCGGGTGAGATACACGCTTGGGTCGAGGGCGCCAAGATAGAATGCCGGATTCGTGAACGGCTGCTCCGCCTCTTCCAGCCAAAATAGGTCCGTATCGACGTGCGAGAGCAGGTATTGACGCTCGAAGCGCTGGGAGGCGCTCAGCGTATTCTGATCGAACGTCTCAGCCTGCGTGCGCTGCCCATGCAACCACTGTGCCTCGGCCCGGATGCCGGCTGCGGTCCAGTCTGGCAAGCGACCATCGTATTCATGCCGGCCCTGCTGGACGGCGAACGGTGGGTTCAAGGCGAAGTAGCGATTCTCGAACTCGCGGACGTGCTTAGTCCATTCAGCGTTGTCAGCTGTTTGTGCCGCACTGGTCGACGGCGCTGAAGTGGTGCCGCAACCAACAACAAGAACGGCACACAGGACAGCTAAAGCACGGATAAGGCGACGCGCAGGTATTCGATGGGCCATAGATTTCCTTAGCTACGTCGGGACTTGAGCCAACATAGTGGGTCGGCGTGAGACCTCGCCGTCCGGTCGGTGAAGGGATCGCGCCCAGTTCTGATCGCGCAGCGGGCCGTCATCAACCGCCGGTAATGGGCGCCCCTCGGCGAACCCGGCCGCCCACTGCACTCCGATCACGGCCCGCTCGGATAGCTCGCTTGGAGGCCATCCCGTAGGTCTCTTTATAGGGTCGCCTCGCTGCACCAAGAGGTGGGCGCAGGTGCCGTGAAACCCTTGGTGGTGGAGAAGACGTACTGGAGAGTGTCCTCGGCCCAGGGAGTGCCGGTGGTGAGGACAGCGATGCCGCCCCACAGGTCCACTACTCGGCGGCCGCGGAGGTGTAGACACATAGGCGGCGCCTACTTCTCAGTGATCGCGGAAGTTGGCAGTGAAGGCGTCACGGACGGCCTGAAACCGGGGTTCGGTGCTGCCGTGGATGGGTATCACCCGACCTCCACGGGATGGTTGGCGACGAACTCGGCAGGCAGCGGGCTGGCGTGGAAGCGAGCCACGTTGAGCAGGAACTCGATCTCCTCGCGCATATTTCCCGCCCGCGCCGGTGATATCGCAGACCATCGACCGGCGCCGTCACCAGCCGCCGGGTAGTGGGCGTCCCTCGGCGAACCCGGCCGCCGACTGCACCCCGATCACGGCCCGCTCGGATAGCTCCGGCAACGTCCGGGCGCCGGCGTAGGTGCAGGCGCTGCGGACCCCGGCGCAGATGTAGTCGATGAGGTCCTCCACTCCGGACCGGTGTGGGTCGAGGTACATCCGTGCTCGGGAGATGCCCTCCTCGAACAGGGACCTGCGGGCCCTGTCGAAGGTGTCGTCACTGGTGGTGCGGGCGGCAACGGCCCGCTTGGAGGCCATCCCGTAGGACTCTTTATAGGGTCGGCCGGCCTCATCCCGCTGGAGGTCACCAGGTGATTCATAGGTCCCCGCGAACCACGAGCCAATCATGACGTTCGCGGCACCCGCGGCGAGTGCGAGCGCGACGTCGCGCGGATGGCGCACGCCGCCGTCGGCCCAGACGAAGCCACCGGCTCCCCGAGCCGCGGCAGCGCATTCGGCGACTGCGGAGAATTGTGGCCGGCCGGCTCCGGTCATCATCCGGGTGGTGCACATCGCGCCCGGTCCCACCCCGACCTTGACGATGTCGGCACCGGCTTCGAGCAGGTCGCGGGTGCCCTCGGCGGTCACGACGTTCCCGGCTACTACCGGCACGTCCGGCTTACGCGACCGGACCGCGCGCAGGGCGTCGAGCATCTTGCGCTGATGGCCGTGCGCGGTGTCGACGACCAGTATGTCGACTCCCGCTGCGAGCAGAGCGTCAGTCTTCGCGGTGACGTCGCCGTTCACACCGATCGCCGCGGCCACTCGAAGTCGGCCGGCCGTGTCCAAGGCGGGGGAGTAGAGCTCGGCCCGCAATGCTCCGGTGCGAGTCAGCACCCCCACCAGCCGGTCTTGGGCGTCCACTGCGAGCGCCAGCTCCTGGTGGCGGTGGTGTAGCTGGTCGAAGATCTTGCGCGGTTCGGTGTCGGCTGATACCACAACCAGGTCGGTTTGCGCTACGTCGGCCAGCCGGGCGAATCGATCCACTCCGGTCAACTCAGTCTCGGTGACCAGGCCGACCGGATGGCCGATCTCATCGAGCACCACGACAGCCCGGTGCGCCCGCTTGGGCAACAGGTTGATGGCGTCGGCGACGGCGTCCTGCGGATGCAGCGTGAGGGCGGTGTCCACCACCAGGTGCCGTGCCTTCACCCATGACACCGTCTCGGCAACGACCGCCGGGTCCACGTCCTGGGGCAGCACTACCAACCCGCCACGACGCGCCACCGTTTCGGCCATCCGGCGCCCGGCCACCGCGGTCATGTTGGCGACCACGAGGGGAATGGTGGTTCCCGAACCGTCCACCGTGGACAGATTTGCATCGAACCGGGACCCCATATCTGAGCACGACGGCACCAAGAACACCTCGTCGTAAGTCAGCTCGTAACCCGCTCCGCGCCCGTCCACAAAATGCACGTACCAACGGTACCCAGCCGAATCCGCATTCAGCGGGCTCAACGCTGTCTTTACCCCGTTGAGCCCGCGAGGGGTGGCTCGGACTAGCGTCGGATTGATTGTGATGGGTGCGAGGGCCGGGTCGTTGGGGTCGGAATCCGCGGGCCGGGGTGGTGCGGGGGTGCTGCTGGCGATCGGCGGCGCTGTGACGGTTGGGACGCTGCCGGTGTTCCTCGTCGGTGGGCTGGCAGTGCAAATCCGGGCGGAGCTGGGACTGCCGGTGAGTGTGCTGGGGTTGGCCGGGTCGATGTTTTTCGCCACAAGCGCTCTGGTGGCTCGCCCGCTCGCCGCGGTCACCGAGCGGATAGGCCCCACCGCGGCGCTGCGGATCGCGGCGGCAGGAAGTGCGGCATGTCTGGCTGGGCTGGCCATCACGCCGTCCATCGTCTGGTTGCTGGTGGCGTTGGGCCTCGCTGGGATCCCGACGGCGTTGAGCCAGCCCGCCGCCAACGAACTCCTGATGGCTCGGGTGGTCCCGCAGCGGCGCGGGTTCGCATTCGCGGTGAAGCAGTCGGCGATCCCGGCCTCGACGTTGCTCGCCGGGCTCGCTGTCCCCGGGGTGGCGTTGACGGTGGGTTGGCGCTGGGCGTTCCTGCTCGCTGGGGTGCTCGGGCTGCTCACGGTGCCGGTGGTTCCCAGGGTGCCCTGGTGCCGCCCACCGCGGTCGGCTCCGGATCACGCCGGTAGCTCAGGGCTTCTCCTGCTGGCGCTGGCCGCGGTGACCGGGCTGGGTGCGGCGGCGGCGAATGCGATGGGCACTTTCGTGACAGTCAGCGCAGTCGACGTCGGCTATAGCGAAGCCGCAGCGGGGTTGGTGCTCTCCCTGGGCTCCGCAGCGGGACTCGCGGTGCGTCTCGCGGCTGGGGCGGTGGCCGACCGGTCGCAACCGGATCTGCTGCGGATGGTCGCCGCCATGCTGGGCCTGGGTGGGTTCGGATATCTGTTACTCGCCCTGGGGCAACCGGTCACCTTCCTCGTCGGCCTTGTTCTCGGGTTCGGTGCAGGATGGGCATGGCCTGGTGTGTTCAATTACGCTGTGGCCGCCCGATTCCCGGACCGGGTGACCACCGCGACGTCGGTGACCCAGACGGGCGTCTACCTCGGTGCGGGAGGTGGTCCGCTGCTGTTCGGGCTGGTTGCGGAGCACTCCGGGACGGCGACGGCCTGGTTGGCCAGCAGTGTGCTGACGACGCTGGCCGCCGTGACGTTGATCGTGGTGCGAGCAAGGGACTGCTGATGTCACCGCGCGGGTTATTCGTCGGCCTTACCACTCTGGATCTGGTTCACCGGGTGGCTCAGCGACCCGGGGTCAACGAGAAGATCATCGCCGAGCGCAGCGACGTGGCGGTGGGGGGCCCAGCCGCTGTCGCCGCTGTAACGTTCAGCGCGCTGGGCGGCCGTAGTGTGCTGCTTTCCGCGCTGGGCCCCGGTCCGCTCGGCGGATTGGCAGGCAAAGAGCTGGACCACGCCGGGGTGTGCGCCGTCGATGCCTGGGCGGGCGGTGCGGATCTGAGCATCTCCGCGGTCACCGTGCTCAACGACACCGGTGACAGGTCGGTGGTATCGCGCAATGCCGAAGACCTGATCGTTACAGTGCCCGCCTGCTTGCCGGCGCTGGCCCGGGACGCCGACGTGGTGCTGATCGACGGGCACCACCCCGACCTGGCGGTGGCCGCCGCACGGATCGCCCTGGCCGCGGAGATCCCCGTAGTGCTGGACTGTGGCAGCGCCAAGCCGGTATATGCCGAGCTGGTTCCGCTCGCTGACGCCGTGGTGTGCTCCACCGGGTTCGTGGCTGGCGGCCCGGATAGATTTGATGAAGTCAGCGAGGCAATGGTGGCAGAGGGCGCCCGGCTGGTGGCGATGACGGCTGGAGCCGCTGCGGTGCGCTGGCGTACCCGGGAGGCGACCGGCACGATCGAAATACCACGGGTAACCGTCCGCGACACCCTGGGCGCCGGCGATGTACTGCATGGAGCGGTCGCCTTCGCTCGAGCGTCGGGCGCCGCTGATCCGGAGCGCATGCTGCGCATGGGCGTCGCGGTGGCATCACTGCGAGTGCAGCACGTAGGCCCGCGAGCCTGGCTGGACGATCAGCGGCTCCGTGTTCTGCGGGAGGACTGGGCGGATGGCCCAGGTAGCTAACTGGCTGCCTCGCGTAGCCGGCGAGCGAGAGGCTCACGTCCTACCGGCTGCGCGAGCTGATCGCGCGGCGCGATTGGTGGGATCGGCGCAACCTGCGGCGAATCCGCAGTGACCGTCATGAGCTGCCCGTAGTGGCTCAGCGCAAGCTCAGCTCCCTCCAGCAGCCGGTACTCCGCCTGCCCAGGGGCGATCTGCACCCGTAACCGCCGCCCGCGCCAGCGCAACCGGAAGGTGATCCTGGTCAACGCCTCGGGCAGCCGGGGAGCGAAAGCCAGGCCGCCGTCGTCCAGATGGCGCATCCCGCCGAACCCGGCGACCAGCACAGACCAGGCCCCGGCCAGCGCTGCGATGTGCAGGCCGTGGCTGCTGTTGTTCGCTAGATCGGCCAGATCCACCAGCGCGGTTTCGTACAGGTAGTCGTACGCCAGATCGAGATGACCGGTCTCAGCTGCCAGCACGGCCTGAGTGGCCGCCGACAGCGACGAGTCGCGGACGGTGATCCGCTCGTAGTAGGCGAAGTTACGGGCCTTCTGCTCGGCGGTGAACGCTTCCGGACACAACTGCATGGCCAGCACCAGGTCGGCCTGTTTCACCACCTGCTTGCGGTACAGATCGAAGTAGGGGAAGTGCAGCAGCAGCGGGTACTGATCCGGGCTGGTACTGGCGAAGTCCCAGACCGCGTGCTCGGTGAAACCCTCCGCCTGCGGGTGTACCCCGAGCTTCTCGTCGTAGGGCACGACCATCTCGGCTGCCGCGTCGCGCCAGGACGCGGCTTCCTCGGAGTCGACACCTAAGGCGGTTGCCTGCTCCGAGTGTCGCGCGACGACGTCCGCCGCGACGCGTAGGTTTCGCTGCGCCATCAGGTTGGTGTACACGTTGTTGTCGGCTAGCGCGCTGTACTCGTCCGGCCCGGTCACACCGTCGATGCGGAAGCGGCCCGCCAGGTCGTGGTGCCCCAGCGAGCGCCACAGTCGCGCCGTCTGCACCAGCAGCTCCAGCGCGACGTCGCGCTCGAACTCAACGTCGCCGGTGGCGGTTACATGGCGGATAGCAGCGTCGGCGATATCGGCGTTGACGTGGAAGGCCGCGGTACCGGCCGGCCAGTATCCCGAGCATTCCTGGCCCCGGATAGTGCGCCAGGGAAACGCCGCACCAGCCAGCCCAAGCTGCGCGGCACGCTCAAGGGCCAGCGGGAGGATCTGCTGTCGCCAGCGCAGTACATCGGCGGCCGCGTCCGGCACGGTGTGGCTGAGCATCGGCAGCACGAAGGTCTCGGTGTCCCAAAAGGTATGGCCGTCGTACCCCGGGCCGGTCAGGCCCTTGGCCGCGATTCCTCGCTTTTCCGCCCGCGCACCTGCCTGCAGAACGTGGAAGGACGCGAACCGGACCGCTTGCTGCAGCTGCGCGTTGCCCTCGACCTCCACGTCGGCTGCGGCCCAAAAGTCGTCGAGGTAACGGCGCTGTTCGGTGGTGAGCCCGTTCCAGCCCGTGTAGCGCGCCGCGGCCAGGGCCGCGCGGACCTGATCGTTGAGCGCCGGGAACGATCGTTGCGAGGACCAGCCATAGGCGAGGTACTTCACCACCCTCAGCCGCTGGCCGGGCTCCAGCCGGCAGATCACCGTCGTCCGCGCGACGTCCTCAGTCGCCGAGGAGTGGAACTCCGTGCGGGAGGGCCCCGTCACCTCGTGATCCATCGCCGCGGCCATCCGCAACCCGGAGTGCCGGGTGCTGTGCAGCAGTGTGGCGCCGGTGTCGTTGCACCGGTACTGCTCGGCGACCAGCGGCTCGGACAGCGCCGCAGCCACCCGCGGGTCATCTTCGATCGGGGGCAGCTGCTCGTTGGCGAATAGCTCGGATTGCAGCACCAGCAGCACCGGATCGTCGACCGGTTCGACGTCATAGTTGATCGCCGCCACAGCTCGCTGGGCCAGCGACACCAGCCGCACCGAGGCCACCCGCACCGCCTTGCCGGCGGGGGATACCCACTCCAAACGGCGGCTGAGCGTTCCGGCTCGCAGGTCGAGCGTGCGTTCGTGTGAGCGTAGCTCGCCGTAGCGCACATCCAGTGGCTCGTCGTCGACCAGCAACCGGATCAGCTTACCGTTGGTCACATTGATGATCGTCTGACCGGACTCGGGATAGCCGTAACCTCCCTCGGGGTAAGGCAACGGTCGCAGCTCGTAGAAGGAGTTGAGGTAGCTCCCCGGCAGCGCGTGCGGATCGCCCTCGTCGAGGTTGCCGCGCAGCCCGATGTGCCCGTTGGCCAGCGCAAAAACCGATTCTGTTTGGCCCAGTGCAGCGAGGTCCAGCCCGCTTTCCCGCACGGCCCACGGCTCGACGGCAAACCGCTGTTGCTCGATCACGACCGGTCCAGCAGCTCAGCGAGCTCGGCGGGCATGCGCTTACCACCATCCGTTCGGTGACCCTGATCAACACTGGTCCGGAATCGTAGCGGATGCCTACTTGATGATGATCAGGTAGAGACCGAAGGCAACTACCAGGGCAGATGCGAGGAAGCAGAGCGTGGCCACGGGCCACGCCCACGCGGGTCGGGGGCTGTTCGGGTCGGTTCCACCAGGCGTCGAGATCGGCTCGGTCACCGGCGCGGCGAGCGCGCTGACGCCGAGGGAGAACAGGACGATCACTCCGACCCCCGCCCCGAACGAGACGAGGAATACCAGGCCCAGGGCGCCCCAGTCGATCGTCACGCTCACGGTGGTCTCCTCAGGCGGTAGCCGGTGCGGTCCGTGCCCGGCCTATTGGCACCTCGTTGACGTTGTGCGCACCCACCGGCTCGCGTCGGGACAGAGCATAGATACCACCGGCGATAGCCAGCCCGGCCACCGCTACGACTACCGTTCCAGCCGTTCCCGTCTCTGCCCCCCGAGCCGCCAGGGCGCCGACGATGGCCGCGGCCGGCAAGGTCAACAACCAGGCGATCACCATCTGACCGGCCAGGCCCCAGCGTACGTCCGCCAGCCGGCGACCGGCCCCCGCACCGAAGATGGCGCCCGAGCACACCTGGGTGGTCGAGAGCGGAAATCCCAGCTGGGAGGAGACCAGGATGACCGCGGTGCTGCTGGTCTCGGCTGCAAATCCCTGTGGAGTCTCTATCTCGGTGATCCGCTTGCCGAGGGTCCTGATGATCCGCCAGCCGCCTAGGTAGGTGCCCAGGGCGATAGCCGTTCCTGCGGTGAGGATCACCCAGAACGGGGGTGCCGAGCCGGGTGCCAGCGTTCCGGCGGTGACCAGCGTCAACGTGATGACGCCCATCGTCTTCTGGGCATCGTTGGTGCCGTGCGCCAGGGAGACCATCGAGGCCGAGACCACCTGCCCGACCTTGAAGCCGCTGGCTACCGTGTCGTGGTCGTCTCTCGCGGTGATCCGATAGGCAAGGTAGGTGCCGACCAGCGCCACCACCCCGGCGATGATCGGCGCCAGCACCGCGGGAACCAGGATCTTGGACACCACCGTGCCGAAGTGGACGGCGCCGGCGCCCGCGGCCACCCAGGTGGCCCCGATCAAGCCGCCGAACAGCGCGTGTGACGAGCTGGACGGCAGCCCCAGATACCACGTCAGCAGGTTCCACACGATGGCCCCGATCAGGCCCCCGAAGATCACCGCTGGAGTGATCTTGGTGTCATCCACCAGCCCGCTGGAAATGGTCTTGGCCACTGCTACCGAGAGGAACGCGCCGACCAGGTTGAACACACCCGAGATCGCCACGGCGACCTTCGGTGTCAGCGCCCCGGTGGCGATCGAGGTCGCCATGGCGTTGGCGGTGTCGTGGAAGCCGTTGGTGAAGTCGAACGCGAGGGCCGTGATGATCACAACCAGGACGATGACGTCCATATCGCCCTTCGTCGTCAAGGGGATAGAGCGCTTCGAGCGTCGCAGATCAAGCGAAACACTTGATGAACACCACGTGTCGAGTCAGGGGGGCCCGGTGGTGAACGCGATCGTGGTGATCACCAGGTCGTCGCCGCGTAGCCAGCGACCGTCGAATCGGGTCAGGGCTGCGCCGGCAATGGTTGGTCCAGCCACCAACAGGTGGGCGGAGAAAGTGCCCTCCGCTGGATCGGTGGTGCCGAGGGTGATCGTGACGTCCGCGTCCTCGAATCCTAACCAGCTACGGGTCAGCGGGAACCACGCCTTGTAAACCGTCTCCTTGGCGCAGAACAGGATTCGGTCCCAGCAAGTGTTCCTGGCAGCGGCCGTCAGCTCAGCCAGGCGGTCCCGCTCCTCGCTGAGACTGATCGCTTCCAATACCCCTTCGGGCAACGGTTCGTGCGGTTCGGCGTCGATTCCCAGAGCCCTCAGCTGGTAGCTGTGCGCGACAGCAGCGGCCCGATAGCCGCCGCAGTGGGTCATACTGCCGACGACGCCTGCTGGCCACTGCGGCTCGCCACGCTCGCCGCGTAGCACTGCCGCCGCCGGCAGTCCGAGTTGTCGCAGCGCGCGCCGGGCACAGTGGCGGACCGTGCGGAACTCCCGGCGTCGCTTGTCCACAGCGCGGCTGATCACGTCGGCTTCTTCCGGGTACAGCACCGCGTCGGGCGGGTCGTCGAAGGCTTCTGCGCTGGCGACCCCGGCGGGCAAGATTTTCTCGATCAACTCGGCCGAATCCACTTGTCGATATCGGTGAGCAGCTGGGTGGCTACCTCCGCAGGCGCGGCGGAGGCTCGCACGGACTGGCGGGCGAGATCGGCGAGGGCAGCGTCGCGGAGACCGTGGACTTCACGCATGATGCCATACTGTTCAGCCAGCCGAGCACCGAAAATCAGCGGATCATCGGCGCCCAACGCCACTGGAACGGCAGCCCGTTGAAATGCGATGACAGGTATCTGGGCAAGTGTGGGGAGCACACCGAGCGGGACGTAGGAAGTCGGGCAGATCTCCATGGTTACTTCTCTGCGACTCAGGAAATCCAACGTGTGCTGGTTCGCTGCTGCGGTGATCCCGTGACCTATCCGGTGTGCCCCGAGCAGTTCAACACACCGGCGCACGTGGCGGTGATCGGTATAGAAACCCGCGTGCGGCACCACAAGCAGGCCTGCATCACGCGCGATCCGAGACGCGGGGACGAAAGTGTCGGGATCGCCCAGTCGCTCGTCGTTCGAGATACCGAAGCCCACGATGCCGCGGTGCGCGTGCCGAGCTGCTACCCGCGCGACATCTTCGGCACACGTCGGGGACGCGGTCCAACTCACCGCGAGCACCAGGACGATCCCGATACCGGTGGCCCGGGCGGCGTCCTGGCAGGCTGCCAGCATGATCTCCACCGCTGGTTCCAGCCCGTTGAGGTGGCGCGCGTACGTTGTCGGATCAATTTGCAGCTCCAGCCATCTGGAACCGTCCGCGGCGTCGTCTTCGGCCGCCTCGCGGATGATCCGACGCAAGTCTTCGGCGGACCGGATTGTGTTACGTGCGGCATCGTATCGACCCTGAAAGTATGACCAGTCTCGGCCTCCCTCGCCCCAGTCGAATTTATTGTTAACCAACTCGGTCGGGAGGCTGATGCCATATTTCTCGGCCAACTCTCGCACTGTGCGCGGCCGTACGGAGCCGGTGAGATGAAGGTGGAGATGCGCTTTGGGGAGAGTTCGCAATTCCCGCACATCGGTAGTGTGCCATCCACCGCCCGCCGGTAGCACGCGCGCGGCTCCCGCAGCGTTGAGCGAGCACCGCGGTGTCGGTTACCACCTCGCCTTGCCCAGATGGCGCGTCACCGTGTCCGCGGAACGCGTAGTTCGACGGGGTCGAGATCGAAGGGCAGGTGTGGCTCGGCTTGGTACCAGTAGGCCACGGAGGAGTAATCGTCGCTGCGTTTGTTCGCGTGGCCGTGTTCGATGCTGACCCGGATTGATCGCTCGAATGGCATGGGATCTTCAATGTGGAAACGGTACAGGCTGACTTGCCCGCTCCAGTTATCGCCACCAGGCAAGGTGATGCCGTGATACGGCGCGTGATAGGTCTGCGTCGGACACCATGCGGTATTGAAGTAGTCCTCGGTGCCGGTGCCGTGGAGCGTGGGCGGCCAGGCTTCGCCGTCGATGAAAATCATGTCATCGCCCTCGCCGTACCAGTTCCATTCATTGGTGTCACGAAGGTTGTGAATATTGAGTACGCAACCGACGTAGTGGCCGCGGCCGGTCGCCTCCAGGATGGTGTAGTTGGCTTTTCCGTCGAGATTCTCCCCGGTGAGCAGGAACTCGGCGTTACTCTCGGACGCTTGCGGCGCGCCGGGGCACGGATTGCTGCGCCGCCACTGGGCGTGGAAACGTCCAATACCGTCCTCGAGTTCATCGAGCGCCTCGTAATCGATATAGTAGTAAAAGAACACCGTCTCCTCGGTCAGCTCGCTGGTGACTTCCAGCCGGGCGCCGGCGCCGAACGGCATGTGAAAAAAGCAGTTGAACCCCTTACCGTCCTCCGGGCTCATTTGGAGCGGGGCGGAGACGAAGTTGGTGGTGCGGCCGTGCCCAACCCCGAAGAAATCCCCTAGGGGCACCGCGATACTGGGGTTCGCTTCACCGTCCCAGTAGGCGCGGAGCACGAGCCGGCGCAGGTAATCGGGTTCCCGCATCCACGGATCGCGAAGCATCCGTTCGTTGGCGACGGTCACCCAGATATGGTTGATGCTGCCGGCCCCCTCGATGTCGGCGAGAGTCGCGGTGTGGCCTGGCGCCAAGGTGAGGCGGTCGTCGTTCCCGCCTGTGCGGTCCCAGCTCGACGCCCGTCGACGGCGGGTGCGGCGCAGTCGCGGCAGATCCCGCAGGCTCGATCCATACGGGCCGTAATTGACGTTCATGCCCTGCCTCCGGCGTCCGCGGCGCCTCCGGTCAGCCGGATTCCGGCGCTGCTGCGGAACGCCGCTTCCAGCGATTCCAGGCTGCGTTCCTTGGTCTCCGGCACCATCAACCACACGACCGGGAAGAGCACTACGCCGACCACCGCAAAGACGATGAAGGCGGCACCTATGCCCGCGAATGCGACGAAGCTAGGGAAGGCCAGCGATATAACGAAGGCGGCCAGCCAGTTGAACAGGGTGGCGATGGCCATTGCTGCTCCGCGAATGGCAAGCGGAAAGATCTCGGCAAGCATCACCCACAACACGGGGCCCCAGGTGGCGGAGAAGGTGTTGGTGAACACCACGAATGCGGCTGCCGCGACGACGAACAGCGCGGGCGAGTTGACGGGAAGGATCAGTACCGCGGCACCGACGGCGAACAAGCTGGCCGACATGCCCACCAGACCAGCTAGCAAGACCGGTTTGCGGCCTCGCCGATCGACGACTTTGGACCGGACGACCAGCGCGATGGTCCCGATGTTCACCAGCCCGTTGAGGAAACCGAACAGCAACGCGGTGGTCTTGGACACCCCGAACCCGGTGAGAATCGTCGGTGCGTAGTACACGATGGCGTTAATCCCGGTGATCTGCTGGAACACCGCCAGCAGCGCGCCCAGCAGCAGTAGCTTCCGCACCCAGGGAGCGGACAGGCGGGCGAGCGTACGGGAGTCGTGTTGCTGCCGTTCCAGCGAGGTGATCTCAGCGAACTCTCGCTCGGTCTCCGCGGTGTCACCCCGTAGACCGACCAAAACCGCGCGTGCCTGGTCAGGCTGTCCACGCCGGATAAGCGATCGTGGGGTGTCGGGCATGGCGAGCATCCCGACCAGCAGCACGACGGCGGGAAACACCCCGATCAGCAACATCCACCGCCACGAGCCGGCGAATGCCAGCGCGTAGCCCAATGCCGCCGACAGTGCTGTTCCTACGATGATCATATATTGGTTCAGTGAGGTAACCACGCCGCGCTCCCGCGCCGGAGCCATCTCAGCCAGATAGAGCGGCACGATCACCGAGGCGATGCCGATACCCAATCCCAGAATGAAGCGGAACGTCACCAGCATGCTGACGCTGGCCGCGGCTCCAGCACCCAAAGCTCCAATGGTGAACACCACCCCGGCGGAGAGCAGGATTCGCTGCCGTCCCAGCCGATCGGCCGCCGGCCCGCTGCCCAGCGCGCCGACCATCGCTCCGAAGACGGTGGCGCTGACCACAGCGCCTTCCTGGAGAGGTGTGAGCGGCAGATCACGCGGGATGAACAACAATGCCGCCCCGATGATGCCGTTGTCGTAACCGAACAGCACCGCCGCCAAGGCACCCAGTGCATACACGCGTCGCGTGCTCACCCGGGTCAAAAATGCGGGAGCCACCATCAGCTACCTCCGATGCTCTGGGGAATCTATCCGCTGCTCTCGGGCGAGTAGGTGTGCGATTTGACTGGTGTTTGGGTACAGCTCGCGGTAGAGCGCGTAGTAGCGCTCGTAGACTCGGGCGGATTCTGGGCACGGCTCGGTAGTGCTTGAGAGCGGATTCCACTCCGCTGTCTCCGGTAACTGTCCAATCCCGATGGCGGCCAGGAGCGCGTCGCCCAGAGACGCACCGATCGTCTGGCGCGGCAGCTGCTGCGGGGCGTTCAGGACGTCGGAGACGATCTGTGTCCACAGCCCGCCCTTGGTGCCGCCGCCCACGGCGACCAGCCGGCGGCCTTGCCCACCGGCGTCGCGCATCGCCTGTAGGTTGTGCCGTACCCCGTAGGCCGTTGCTTCCAAGGCAGCCCGGTAGATGTCGCCCCGGTTATGCCGCAGGGTCAGCCCGGCCAGGACGCCGCGGGCGTCGGGGTCAAACAGCGGTGTCCGCTCGCCGGCGAAGTAGGGCAACATCAGCAAGCCGTGGGCGCCGGGTGGAGACTGCTGGGCTTCCGCTACGAGCGGATCGAAAGAGGATTCCCCGGTCAGCTTCCGGATCCAGTCGGTGATCGCGCCCGAGGTCGCCATGCCCGCCGCGAAGTTGTGAGTTCCGGGGAAGGTGCCCACGGTGCCCCATAGATTTGGGCTGCGGCGGGGCCGGTCGAGCACCTCGACCAGGAACATCGTCGTGCCGTACATCAGCATGACGTCGCCGGGTGCCGTGACGCCGACGCTAGTCGCCTCTGCCCACGCGTCGATCGTGCCGGCCACCACCGGTGTGCCCGCCGAGATGCCGGTCTGCTCGGTGGCGCTGCCCTGCACCTCGCCGACGACGTCCGAGGGCCAGCACAGCTGCGGCAGCTCGAGACCGGGGGCGATCAGTTCAGACCATTCCTCGATCCATCGGTGTTCGACCGGGTCATACATCGGGGTGCACTGGCTGGCCGAGTGATGGTCGAGGACGTACCTGCCGGTGAGCCGGCCCACGATAAAGCTGCTGGCCATCAGGAAGCGGCGAGTGGCCATCCAGGTGTCGGGTTCGTTCGCCCGCAGCCACGCCAGCTTGGGCCCGACCGCTTGCGAGGTAAGAACCGATCCGCAGCGCTCCAGAATGGTGTCCTTGCCCAGCGCCCGGTTCAGCTCATCGATCTCGACCCGGGCCCGAGTGTCCACGCCGTAGAGGATCGCCGGCCGCAGCGGCCGATCGTTGCTGTCCACCGGGAGCAGGCAGGGACCAATGCCGCTGACGCCGACCGCGGCGAGCGGTTCGCGCACCCCGGCCGTCAGTTCCCTGCTGATCGACGCGAACTCCGCCCACCACACTGCTTCCGCGTCGTGCTCCACCCAGCCGGGGTGCGGCATGGACACCTCGTGGGCCCGGGTGGCCGTGGCGAGGACGGTGCCATCGTTGCGGACCAGTACGCCCTTGGAGCTGGCGGTGCCGATGTCGACACCGAGCAGCAGCGAGCTCACCGAGCCGGGCCCATTCGAACCTCGCCCGATCGAACCTCACCCAGCCCGGCCCACTCAATGTCGAGCATGCGGC
>DASYMC010000011.1:0-1770 GCA_036009255.1 Pseudonocardiaceae bacterium | reverse complement strand
GAAGTCCTCCACCCTGAACACCTTCATCCCCGATGCCCTCGCTACGGGCCTGTTGGACCTGAGGCCGGAGTCGTACGTCAGTGAAATCACCGTCGGTGCGGATGGGCGAGCCCGCGGGGTCGTCTACCAG
Source organism: Pseudonocardiaceae bacterium (assembly GCA_036009255.1). Lineage (GTDB taxonomy): Bacteria > Actinomycetota > Actinomycetes > Mycobacteriales > Pseudonocardiaceae. The sequence continues at coordinate 1,640 of DASYMC010000011.1, read as the reverse complement.
GACGAGAACGGGATCGAGTATGAGCAGCGAGCCGAAGCGGTCTTCGTGTGCTGCGGTGCCATCGAGACAGCACGGTTGATGCTGCTGTCCCAGTCCGGCCGGTATCCCGACGGCCTTGCCAACGGCAGCGGCCTGGTCGGGCGCAACGCAATGTTCCACGAGTACGTGGGAGCGTTCGGGCTCTTCGACAAGGAGACGCACCCGCCGCTGAACCAATGGAGCGGTTCCTATGTCAACGGCGCCACTTATGAGCTCTACAAGACCGATCTGAACCGCGGCTACGCGCTGGGAAGCGTGTGCGCGGCCTCCACCGTCGGACACCCGGTCAACTTCACCTATCCAGGCCATCCAACCTGGGGGAAGGCGGCCAAGGATGCCGACCGGGACTTCTTCAGCCACAGCATGAAGATCGGTGCCATCCTGCAGGACATCCCGCAGGAGACCAACACCGTGGATCTGGACCCCGATGTCCGCGACGCCTGGGGTTTGCCGGTGGCCCGGATCACGGCCAAGCCGCACAGCAACGACATCGCCCAGGCGGACAACATCGCCCGTCGAAGCATGGATTTGATGGAGGCCGCAGGCGCGTCGCGCGTCGACCCGGTGCTGCTGTCGGAGCTGACCGGCAACTGCAGTCACGAGATGGGAACCGCCCGAATGGGGCATGACCCTGATCGCTCGGTCCTGAACCGCTGGTGCCGCGCCCATGAGGTGAACAACCTGTTTGTCGTGGACGGCGCGGCCTTCCCGACAGCGCTCGGGGCGAACCCCACGCCGACCATCATGGCCAACGCATGGCGGGTGGCCGACCACCTCATCCAGACTCGCGGTGACGCGTCATGACCCACAACGGATCTGCAGGAGCGAACACCATGCCCGAAGCAACAGGACGCCTGTTCTTCGACCACCACCAGTGGATCACCGTTGAGGCCGCCACGGCGCGCATCATCCCGACCGACCAGGACCCGGGTGCTCGGGAGGCCGGCGTCGTCGACTTCATCGATCGCTACCTGTCAGGCACCGATGCTGTGTTCGCCAATGCATGGGGCAGTGGTTTTCTCACGCTGCAGGGCAAGCAGGGCCAGGCTTGGCAGCGGCGTATCGACAACCTGCGGTCACGCTACCGAACGGGCCTGCTCGAGCTGGACCGGGTCAGTCGGGCAGCACGCAATGCCGACTTCGTGGACCTGGATGAGGCTGCGCAGGATGCTGTTCTCGGTGCCTTCGCCCGAGGCGTACCAGACGAGGTGGAGGCACTGACCGGCGCCGAGTCAGCTGGCAGCTATGAGGTGGCCATGAGTCAGCCCGTCAGTGACGATGACCTCAGCTTCTTCGAGACTCTGGTGCTGCACACCCGATGCGGCTTCTACGGGGATCCTGCCTACGGAGGCAACCGTGACTTCGTCGGGTGGGACACCATCGGATTCCCGGGGCCGCGCTCATTGGCGGAGACCAACGACGGTCGGTACAGCACGCTGGAGTACATGACCGGTGGCGACTACGCCGCCGACTTCGCGTGGTCCCAGGTTCCCAAGATCACCGCGGCAGCCGACCCCACCACCTCCTCGGTCGTCAGTGCCAGCACCCTTGGCTACGACGGAGCTCAGCGCGCGCTCGCTGCGGCCGTGGCCGTAGCTCGA
>DASYMC010000010.1:0-16445 GCA_036009255.1 Pseudonocardiaceae bacterium | reverse complement strand
ATCCGGGCGGGCTGGAAGTTGTGCGGCAGGAAGCCCAGGCACGCGCCCGCGATCAGAGCGGCGATCAGCGTCGGCGGGTAGAGCGACACACTGCCGCCCGATCTCTGCAGCAGCTGCAGGGTGAACGCCCCGATGGCGACTGCGGCGATCAGCCCGATCCCGGCAGCCAGCCCGTCCAGCCCGTCGACGAAGTTCATGGCGTTCATCAGCACCACCGCCAGCGCAACGGTGACCAGCACCGCCTGATCCTGACCCAGGACCAGGGTGCTGGAGCCGCCATTCCACGGGAACCACGGGAAAACGATCCACTGCACGCCGTAAAGCACAAGCACCCCGGCCGCGGTGACCTGCCCGGCGAACTTGGTGAGCGAATCCAGCTCGAACCGGTCATCCAAGACACCGATCAGCATGATGATTCCGCCGGCCACCAGCACGCCGACGACGTCCCCGGAGAACTCGAAGGACCGGCGCAGCACCGGTAGTTGGTGAGATAGCAGGACACCACCGAGGATCCCGCCGAACATCGCCACCCCGCCCAACCGCGGGATCGGCGCGCGGTGCACATCGCGCGCACGGGGCGTCGCCACCGCACCGGTGCGCAGTGCCAGGATCCGCACCAGCCCGGTGAGCAGGAAGGTCAGCACCGCGGTGGTGAGGCCGACGAGCAGGTACTCCCGCAGCGGCAGCCCGGAAGACGGGACAGGTCCCACCCGGTCAGGCTAGTCCGGCTGCCGGTACGTCCCGCGGCTAGGCCGCGCGCCACCATCAAGATCCCAACTCGGAAGGGTGGCGATCACAGGGCGGGATTTATGGTGACGCCGAGTACCTCGCCGATCTCAGCGGCGCTCACCGCCCCCTCACGAAGGACTACGGGTTCGTCACCCGTGAGGTCGACGATGGTGGACGCCATCTGGCCGGCGGGCCCGCCATCGAGGAACACCCCCACCCGATCGGCAAGCTGCTCGCGGGCCTGCTCGATGGTGGTCGCCGGCGGTTGGCCAGAACGGTTCGCACTCGACGCCGCCATCGGTCCCACCTCGCGGAGCAGCTCCAGCGCCACCGGATGCAGCGGCATCCGCAGCATGACGGTGCCCCGGGTATCGCCCAAATCCCAGCTCAGCGATGGGGCGTGGGGCAGCACCAGCGAGAGCCCACCCGGCCAGAAGGCCTCGATAAGGGCGCGCGCACGGGAGGGAACACCCAGCACGAGACCATCCACCGTGGACCAGGAACCCACCAGCACCGGGACCGGCATATCCCGACCTCGACCCTTGGCGGAGAGCAGCGCCTGCACGGCCGTCGAGGAGAATGCGTCGCAACCCAGTCCGTAGACGGTGTCCGTGGGCAGCACGACCAGCTGGCCGGCCCGGACAGCTCCGGCAGCCGCAGCCAGCCCGGCAACGCGGCGCTCAGCAACCGCGCAGTCATAGACAGTGCTCACGAGTCCGAACACTACGACGGCCCGCATCCGCATCGTGAGCGGGCGGCGGGGGAGTTTGACAGCACGTGATGAGAACGGCACGATCCGTCTCCGGTCGACGCCTGGAGGCTCACTTGATCGCGTATCGCCGTGTCATGCTCGCCACCGTTGCCACGGTGGCGGCTCTGGTGGGAGTCCCCGCCAACGCCCAGGCCGTGAGTGCGCCACAGCACTATGTCGCGCTGGGTGACTCCTACGCGTCGGGTCCGCGGATCCCGGAGCAGCGAAGCGATCCCCAAGGCTGCGAACGATCCACCAACAACTATCCGGCACGGCTCGCGTCGGCGATAGGTGTCCGGGACTACACGGATGTGAGCTGCAGCGGCGCTAAGACCGACAACATGACGGCTGCCCAGACGCTGCCGCAGGGCACCAATCCACCCCAGTTCGACGCCCTGCGCCCGGACACCGACCTGGTCACCGTCACCATCAGTGGTAACGACATCGGCTTCACCGAGATCGTCTTCAACTGCGCCCGGGTCAGCGTCAGAGACCCGATGGGCAATCCCTGTGAGCGGGAGTACACCGCGGGCGGCAAGGACTTCTACGGTCAACGCATCGACGCCGCCGCGCCCAAGGTCGCCGCGGTGCTGGAGGGCATTCACCAGCGCTCGCCACGGGCGACAGTGCTGGTGGTGGGTTACCTGCGAATCCTGCCGCCCACGGTCGGGTGCTATCCGACCTTCCCGATCGCCCGCGGCGACGTGCCGTACCTGGACAATCTGGAGCGCCAGCTCACCGCCATGCTGGCCGACCAGGCGTTCCATCACGGAGCAGTATTCGTCGACTCTTACGCAAGGTCCCAGGGCCACGACGTCTGCCAGAATCCCAAGACCAAATGGGTGGAGGGCATCGTGGTGACCAGCCCCGCGGCCCAGGTACATCCCAACGCCACCGGCATGCAGGCTGTAGCTGGTTTCTCCCAGGATGCGCTCAGGACCCTCGCCGACGCGGGAGCGGTGCGCTGACGTTCAGCGCCCGGCGACATCCAGCGTCCGCCGGCGCGCGGTGGCGAACCGGGGGCGTCCGGCCAGGTCGACGTGGTCGGTCACGTCCCTGAGTACCCGTCTGGCGCTCAGCATCGCGGGGACGGTCACCCCGTGCGAGTCGTCGTGCTCGATCGCGATGCTGCCGCCCTCGCGAAGTAACCGGGTTCCGGTCCGCACCACGTCAGGAATCACGGCAAGACCGTCGGGACCGGCGAAGACGGCGGCAGGTGGATCATGCAGGGCGACCTCCGGCGGCAGCGCCGCGCCCATCGGCACGTAGGGCGGGTTGCACAGCACCAGATGCGCCATCCCCTCCAGCGCGACGAGCAGTCCAGAGTCAGCGACGTCGCCGGTGTACAGCGCCACAGGCGTGTCACCCGCGGCGACCCGGGCGTCAGCGTTGCGCCGCGCCCAGCTCAGCGCAACCGGGTCGCGCTCCACCGCATGGACCTGCGCATCGGGCCGGGCATGTGCCACAGCCAGGGCCAGCGCCCCGGACCCCGTACAGAGATCGACCACCAGTGGGTGCTCGACGCCCTCCAACGCCGTTAATCCCCAGGCCAGCAGCACCTCGGTCTCTGGGCGCGGGATGAACACACCGGGACCCACCGCCACCTCGAGGACGCCCAGGGCAGCGCTGCCGGTGAGGTGCTGCAAGGGCACCCGCTCGGCGCGCCGGGACACCAGCACGCGCAATGCGTCCACGACGGATGGGTCAACCAGCGGGACCATCGGCAGCCGCCCGCGGGGCACGCCGAGCAGGTGCGCTGCGAGGAGTTCGGCGTCCACCCTCGGGGAGGCCACCCCGGCGTCGGTGAGGACCCGTTCCGCCTCGAGTACCGCGAGTCGTAGCGGCTGCCTGCTCATGTCGCGCGCAGGCGCAACTCACGGTCCGCGGCGCGCAGTGCGTCGAGCACCCCGTCGATGTCCCCGTCTAGCACCGCATCGAGGTTGTAGGCCTTGTAGTTGACGCGATGATCGGAGATCCGATTCTCCGGGAAGTTGTAGGTACGCACCCGCTCGGATCGATCCACCGTCCGCACCTGGGAGCGGCGCTGCTCAGAGGCCTCCTGTTGGGCTTTCTCCTCGGCGAGGGCCTGCAGCCGGGCTCGCAGCACCACAGTCGCCCGGATCCTGTTCTGAATCTGCGACTTCTCGTTCTGGCACGACACGACGACGCCGGTCGGCAAGTGGGTAATGCGCACTGCCGAGTCGGTGGTGTTGACACTCTGCCCGCCGGGGCCCGAGGAGCGGTAGACGTCGATGCGCAGGTCCTTGTCGTCAAGTTCAATCTCGACGTCGTCCGGCTCAGGGTAGACCAGCACCCCTGCCGCTGAGGTGTGAATGCGCCCGGAGGACTCGGTGACGGGTACCCGTTGCACCCGGTGCACCCCACCTTCGAATTTCAGCCGCTCCCAGACGCCCGATTGCGTGGACTTCAGGCTGACGGTGACGTCCTTGTACCCGCCCAGGTCCGATTCGGTGGCGTCGAGGATCTCAGCCTTCCAGCCGCGTCGCTCGGCGTAGCGCAGGTACATTCGCAGCAGATCGCTCGCGAACAGCGCGGATTCCGCGCCGCCCTCCCCTGACTTGATCTCCATGACCACGTCGGAGTCGTCGTGCGGGTCCCGCGGCAGCAGCAAATCGGCCAGCTCGGTTTCCAGATGCGGGATCCGATCGGCGAGGGTGTCCGCCTCGGTGGCGAAGGCAGGATCCTCGGCCGCCAGCTCGCGGGCCGCCGAGATGTCATTGCGCGCCCGATCCAGCTCTCGGACCACTCGCACGATCCGCGACAACTCTCCGTAGCGCCGTCCTACCTTGCGTGCCGCGTCGGGATCAGCGTGCAGCGAAGGATCGGCGAGCCGATTCTCCAGCTCGGCGTGCTGATCCAGCAACGCCTGAACTGCCGCTGTGTCCACAGGCGACTCACCGATTCTCCACTAGATACTACTTCTGTCGTTTGCCGTAGCGCTTTTCGAAGCGCGCAACGCGGCCACCGGTGTCCAGAATCTTCTGCTTGCCGGTGTAGAAGGGATGGCAGTTGGAGCACACTTCGACGTGGATCTGACCGTCACGCTTGGTGCTGTGGGTGACGAATGAGTTGCCACAACCGCAGGTGACCTGCGTCTCGACGTACTCCGGGTGAATGCCCTGCTTCATGGATGTCCTCTCTTCATGGCCGCCGGGTCCCCAGGTTGGTACGCGGGGTGAACCGGAGCCGGACTGCGTGGGCAGCCGCCGGGTTGGGCAGCGTTGCGCTGGCACAGTGTGCCAGATCCGCCCAACTGAAACATGGAACACCTCGCCATGCCGCGATGTTCCCGCGCCTACACTTGCTCCGGGCTAATACCGGCGTAGTGCATGGACACCGCGTTGAGCCTGGGATGCGGGCCCGGCCACCGGAAACGGTCGACGCCACCGATCGGGCGGACGCCGACGGCGGCGTTGGTGGCGAACACGGCGTCCGCCTCCGCCAACTGGCTGAGGGTCACCGGCCTGGTGGTGGTGCGCCCGTCGAAAACCTGGTTGATCAGTCTCATCGTGACGCCCTCGAGGCAGTCCCCCTGGGGCCAGACGATCTGCTCGCCGTCCAGTAGTCCAATATTCGATGTGGCCGCTTCGGAAATTGTGGAGTCGGCGGCGGTGAACAGCACATCGTCGAAGCCGTTACGTTGCGCGATGCGCCGTCGCCACAATGAGCCGAATAATCCCACGTGTTTGATGCCTGGCAACTCCCGGCGGTAAACAGCGGATTGGAGTCGTAAGCGGGGAAACGGTGTGAGCGCGGCTGGTCGAATGGTGACGAGCAGGTGCGGCTCGGCATTCGCGCCGGGATGGCCGAGTTCGAGATCGGGATCAAACACGGTCACCCGCACCACGACCGATCGAGGGGCCCTGGCGAGCGCGTGCCGCACAAGGCGCCGGATGCGGGTCGGATCCAGGTCCGCATCGAATACCCGCCGGCAATCCTGCACCAGGCGGTCCAGGTGTAGCGACAGACCTCGAACCCGCAGGTCATCGACTCGCATCGAGGTGTAATGACCATAGTTGATCAATGCCAGCGCGGTGACCTGGTCCAGGTCGGCTGGGACTCCGTTCAGCTCCGTCACCAGCGTGACGTCATCACTCCTCCGCCATCCCGGACGGGAACGCACAACTCGCCGGGCACCAGAACGCGACACGCCTTACCTGGACACACGACATGCCGGGCGGGGGGCTCGGCATGCCGGGCGCGCGGTGGGATCTGTCAGTCGGCGCCGTTGCCGGCGGCGGACTTCGAGACCTGCATCAAGAACTCGATGTTGGTCCGGGTCTTGCGCAGACGATCCAGTACGAGGTCGATGGCCTGCTGAGATTCCAGACCAGAGAGCACTCGGCGCAGTTTGTGGTGGATCGCCAGCTCGTCGGGAGAAAGCAGCAGCTCCTCCTTGCGGGTGCCGGAAGGATTGACATCGATCGCCGGGAAGATTCGCTTGTCGGCGATCTTGCGGTCGAGCTTGAGCTCGGCGTTGCCGGTTCCCTTGAACTCCTCGAAGATCACGGTATCCATCGTTGAACCGGTCTCCACCAGGGCGGTCGCGAAGATGGTCAGCGAACCGCCATCCTCGATGTTGCGCGCCGCGCCCAGGAACCTCTTCGGAGGGTAGAGCGCGGTGGAGTCCACACCGCCGGAAAGGATCCGGCCGGATGCCGGGGCAGCCAGGTTGTAGGCCCGGCCCAGCCGGGTGATCGAGTCCAGCAGCACGACCACGTCGTGACCCATCTCCACCAGCCGCTTGGCCCGCTCGATGGCCAGCTCGGAGATCGTGGTGTGGTCTGAGGGCGGGCGATCGAAGGTCGAGGCGATAACCTCACCCTTCACCGAGCGCTGCATATCGGTGACCTCCTCAGGCCGCTCGTCGACGAGCACGACCATGAGGTGGCATTCCGGGTTGTTCGTGGTGATCGCATTGGCGAGCGCCTGCAGGATCATCGTCTTACCGGCCTTGGGCGGCGAGACGATCAACGCTCGCTGACCCTTCCCGATCGGCATGATCAGATCGATCACCCGGGTGGTCATCACGTTCTGCTCAGTCTCCAAGCGCAACCGCTCATTGGGATAAAGCGGAGTGAGCTTGGTGAACTCAGGACGCTGCCGGGCCTGCTCGACGTCGAGGCCGTTGATGCTCTCCACCCGCACCAGCGGGTTGAACTTCTGGCGCTGCTGCTCACCTTCGCGCGGCTGACGCACTGCTCCGGTGATCGCGTCGCCTCGACGCAGCCCGTACTTGCGGACCAGCGACAGCGAGACATATACATCGTTCGGCCCGGACAGATAACCCGACGTCCGAACGAACGCGTAGTTGTCAAGTACGTCGAGAATCCCCGCGACGGGAAGCAGCACGTCGTCCTCGCGGACCTCCACGTCGCCACCGTCGCGACGATCGCTGGTGCGCTCGCTGCTGCTGCTGCGATCATTCCGGTTGCGGCGGTTGCGGTCACGGAAGCGCCGGCCACGCCGACGACCAGCGTCATCGTCGTCATCGCGCGAACCGTTCGGGCCGGCTGCGTTCTGACTACCGCTCTGGCCAGCGGGAGCCTGGTCACCCTGATTCTGATTGGTCTGGTTCTGATTGTTCTGGGCCTGAATCTGGGTCTGATCATTTGGGGAGCGGGATGCGTCAGCGCCGCCACGGACGGGGCGCCGCCGCCGGTTGCGGGACCGGTCCGCACCGTCTGCGTCCCCATCCTGTTGATCCCGGTCGGGCGCAGCGCGATCCGATTGAGCCTGATCTGGCTGGCTCTGGCCTTGCTCGGCTGGGGCCAGTGGCTCCGCCCCCGCGGTGCGCGCCTGTTCGGCTACCGGGGCTCCGGCCGGGCCCTCTGCCGGGGCCTCCTGCCTTTCCCCAGCCCGGGCGTCTGCCGGGACGCTCGGTGATTGGGCACCCTCGAGCGGGAGCTGCTCAGCGACGGCACGTCGCTGGCCCGGGACGGCCCCCTGCCGCTCCTTGATCGCGGTGATCAGCTCGTTCTTGCGCAAACCGGCGACGCTGGGAACGCCCAGCTGACCGGCCAGCTGGCGCAGTTCAGCCATCACCATTCCGGACAGCCCGCCACGGCGACGCGTCACCGTTCCGTTGTCCGAAGACGGCACAGCCGTCCCAGCTTCGTCGGCTGGGCGCTGGTCCGAAGATGCCGCAGCAGCAACCTCGCTGCTCAACACGTTGATATCGCTCACGCAGGTCCTTCCTAACCGGCCCGAGACGCGGCTCAGGCCAGCCTGTTCGCCAGCCGGCGGTATGCCGGCGGCGCCTGGGTCCCGGTGCGGTGGGCTCGCCGACCACGACATCGTGGTCAAGCCGACCGGCACGGGACATGTCCAACTCCTGGCTTGGGTCTGGGTGCCAGCCTTCCCGCTACCACGTCAACCCCGGAGGGCGGGAGAATTGTCCGGGTGAGAGGCCCCGAACACGGCACCGGCGCCCGTGCACACGGTGTCTGAACGACACTGAGCCTATCGGTCCACCGCGGCAGGGGCAACAACGGGCTCGCGGATAGGTGCCTGGAGATAGATGGCTAGCCCCTACATTGCTTAATCCCACTCGAACGCAGCACCCTTGCGGGCTACGTCGAGTCGATATCGGGCGAAGCCAGATATCGACACCTCGGCCGGTAGCTCGCCGCTGACCGGCAACGTCAGCACCGTCGGTCCGGCACCCGATACCGCAGCCGGCACCCCGGCCGCACGCAAGGCCTCCACCAGCCGCCCGGTCGCCGGATACGCCGGCCGCCGGTAAGGCTGGTGCAGCCGATCTTCCGTGGCCGCCAGCAGCAGCTCCGGAGCGCTGGTCAATGCGTGCACGAGCAGCGCGGCCCGTCCGGCGGTGAATGCCGCGTCGGCATGCGGCACCGTTGCGGGCAATAAGCCGCGGGTGACCTTGGTGGCCGATGTCTGTTCCGGCACCAACAACACGGGCGTTAAGTCCGGATGTGGCTCCAGCCGGGTCGCTCGAAAGGCCTTCCCGTCTTTCCAGGAGACCACTAAACCGCCTAACAGGCTCGCGCCAACGTTGTCGGCATGTCCATCGAACCCAGCTGCCACGTCCAACACGGATTCGTCTGGTTCCATTCCCGCGAGCGCGTAACCGGCCAGCACGCCGGCTACCGCGGCGGCCGCCGATGAGCCCAGCCCCCGCCCGTGCGGGATGCGGTTGCGGCAGCGCAGCACCACACCGTCGGGCTGGTAACCGCACCGTGCGCATGCCGCCCGCAGCGCGCGGGCCACCAGGTTCTCGTCGTCGGTAGGCAGGTGCCCCGCGCCCTCACCCTGCACCTCAATCCGCAGACCCGACGCCGCCGGGCTCACCTCGACCTCGTCATACAGCGCCAGCGCCATCCCCAGCGCATCGAAGCCCGGGCCCAGATTCGCCGTCGATGCCGGCACCCGCACCCGCACAGACCTCACGGGAGCGCCCCCAGCGGCACTGCCCCGTCGCCGAGTTCGACAGGAGGGCTGATCACGATAGGGGCAGCGCCAGGGCGGCGGCCACGGCGGCGGGATCTACCGGGATGGGGTTGGGGGTGGGGATGCCTTGGAGGGCGGTGTCGGGGTCTTTGAGGCCGTGGCCGGTGACGGTGCAGACCACCAGGGAGCCGCGGGGTAGGCGTCCGTCCTCGACGACGCGCAGCAGACCCGCCACCGCGGTAGCTGAGGATGGTTCGACGAACACACCTTCCTGCGCGGCCAGCAGCCGGTAAGCAGCGAGGATCTGCTCGTCGGTGATCGCTTCGAACAGTCCGCCCGACTCGTCACGCGCGCGCATCGCACCGTCCCAAGACGCGGGACTGCCGACCCGGATGGCAGTAGCGATCGTGTCCGGTTCCCGTACCGGCGCGCCGTGCACCAGCGGCGCGGCACCGGCGGCCTGGAAGCCGAACATCCGCGGACGGCCCCGCACCACCCCGTCGGCGTGGTACTCCGTGTAACCCATCCAGTAGGCGGTGATGTTGCCGGCGTTGCCGACCGGCAGGCAGTGCACATCCGGGGCCTGCCCGAGCACGTCGCAGATCTCGAACGCGGCGCTCTTCTGCCCCTGCAGCCGCACCGGGTTCACCGAGTTCACCAGCGCGGTCACCGGGTAGTCGGCGGCGGTCTTGCGGGCCAGCTCCAGGCAGTCATCGAAGTTGCCGTCCACCGCCAGGATCCGGGCGCCGTAAGCGGTGGCCTGCGCCAGTTTGCCTAGCGCGATCTTGCCGCGGGGTACCAGCACGGCGCTGGGAATCCCGGCCCGTGCAGCGTAGGCGGCCGCCGAGGCAGCGGTGTTGCCGGTGGAAGCGCACAGCACCGCCTGCGCGCCCCGGGCCAGTGCCTCGGTCACCGCCATGGTCATCCCGCGGTCCTTGAAGGAGCCGGTGGGGTTGGCGCCTTCGACTTTGAGCAGCACGTCACAGCCCGTGCGCCGGGACAACGTGGGCGCCGGCAGCAGCGGGGTGCCGCCCTCCTGCAGGGTCACCACTTGGCAGCCCGGCCAGACCCGAATCCGGTCCGGGTAGGCCTCGATCACTCCCGGCCAGGAGCGACCCGCCGCCGCCTGCAGCTTCACGTCACCTCACCCTCCACTCTCATCACACTGATCACGTCGCGGACCACGTCCAGACCGGCGAGTTTGTCCACGGTGGAGCGCAGCGCGGCGTCCGGCGCGCCGTGCGTGACGATCACCAGGTTCGCGCCGGCCGGCACGTCGCCGGGGGCCCGTCCAGTCTGGCGCACCGCCATGATGGACACCTCGTGCTCGGCGAAGATCTGCGCTACCTGCGCCAGCACGCCGGGACGGTCGAGCACCTCGAGGCTTATGTGGTAACTGGTCGAGGTGTCCTCCATCGGGCGGATCGGCAGGTCGGCGTGCGCCGACTCGCGCGGCCCGTAGCCGCCTGCCACCCGGTTGCGAGCAACCGCGACAAGATCGCCGAGTACTGCGCTGGCGGTCGGCGCGCCACCGGCGCCCTGACCGTAGAACATCAGCGCGCCGGCAGCATCCGCCTCGACGAACACCGCGTTGTAGGCCCCACTGACCGAGGCCAGCGGGTGCGAGCGGGGGATCATCGCCGGGTACACCCTGGCCGACACCGATTCGGTGCCGGTGTCCTCGACGACGCGCTCACAGATCGCCAGCAGCTTCACCGTACGACCGAGCTGGCGGGCCGCGAGGAAGTCGGCCGCGGAGACGTCCGCGATGCCCTCACGGTAGACATCGGCGCTGGTCACCCTGGTATGGAAAGCCAACGAGGCGAGAATCGCCACCTTGGAGGCGGCGTCGTAGCCGTCCACGTCAGCGGTCGGGTCGGCTTCCGCGTAGCCCAGCCGGCTGGCTTCCTCCAGGGTCTCGGCATAGCCGGCGCCGGAGGAGTCCATCGCGGAAAGAATGAAGTTGGTGGTGCCGTTGACGATGCCGGTGACGCGGGTGATCCGGTCCCCGGCCAGCGACTCCCGTAGCGGGCGCAGCAGCGGGATCGCCCCGGCCACGGCCGCCTCGAAGTACAGGTCGGCACCGGCGGCGTCGGCGGCGCCGTACAGCTCGGGTCCGCACTCGGCGAGCAGCGCCTTGTTGGCGGTGACCACGCCACGGCCGGCGCGCAGCGCCGAGAGCAGCAACGACCGGGCTGGTTCGATGCCCCCGATCACCTCCACCACGACGTCCACGCCGTCCCGGCTGACCAGCTCGGCAGCGTCAGTGGTGAGCAGTTCTTCGGGCACTTCGGGGTGCCGGCGTGGCCGCCGCACCGCCACCCCGACCAGCCGCACCGCGGCGCCGACCCGCGCGGCGAGCTCGGTGGACTGCTCGGTGAGCAGCCGCAGGACCTCGCGCCCGACGGTGCCGCACCCCAGCAGCGCCACACCGATGGGGTCGGTGCTCACGACGTCTCCAGGGACAGCAGGTCGACCATCGTTTCCCGACGGAGCAGCAGCCGGTGGATGCCCTCGCGCACGGCGACGACCGCCGGGCGGGGCAGCATGTTGTACCGGCTGGACATCGAGTAGCAGTACGCGCCGGTACCGGCAACCGCTACCAAATCGCCGGGGGCGAGGTCGTCGGGCAGCCAGCAGTCCCGCACCACCACGTCGCCGGACTCGCAGTGCTTGCCCACCACCCGAGACAGCGTGGCAGGTGCCTCGGAGCACCGGGAGACCAGCCGGCAGTCATAGCTGGCGTCATACAGCGCGGTGCGCACGTTGTCGCTCATCCCGCCATCCACTGACACATAACGCCGCCGGGCCGACGCCGCCACCGTGACGTCCTTCAGGGTGCCCACCTCGTAGAGGGTGATCGTGCCAGGTCCGGCGATCGCCCGGCCCGGCTCGACCACCAACTCCGGAGTGGGCATGCCTGCCGTCCGGCAACGCGCGTCCACGATCGCTCGCAGATGCCCGGCCAGAGTGGCCGGTCGCGGCGGATCGTCCTCCGCGGTGTAGGCGATCCCCAGCCCGCCGCCCAGGTCCAGGGTGGTCACCTCGGGGAGAGCGTCGGGTCCGTGTTCGTCCCTGATCGAGGCCAGCAGGCCGACCATCCGGTGAGCAGCGAGCTCGAAACCGTCCGCGTCGAAGATCTGCGAACCGATATGGCTGTGCAGGCCGACCAAACGCAACCCTTGCAGTTTGAGCACACGACGGACGGCCTCTGCAGCGTCCCCGGTCGCAAGTGAGAAGCCGAATTTCTGGTCTTCGTGCGCGGTGGCGATGAACTCATGGGTGTGCGCCTCGACGCCGACGGTCGCCCGGATCAGCACCGGTTGCACTGCGCCGTGCCGCCGGGCGATGTCGTCCAGCCGAACGATCTCCAGGAAGGAGTCGAGCACCACAGTGCCGACGCCGGCCTCGACAGCCGCCGTGAGCTCGTCGGAGGACTTGTTGTTGCCGTGCATCGCGATCCGGTGCGCGGGGAAGCCGGCGTGCAGGGCGAGCGCGAGCTCGGTGCCGGTGCACACGTCCAGACTCAGGCCTTCCTCAGCCACCCAGTGGGCGATCTCGGAACACAGGAAGGCCTTGGCTGCGTAGTGCACGCGCTGCGGGGCACCGAAGGCGGCCGCATGCTCTGCGCAGCGGGCCCGGAAATCCGCCTCGTCTATCACGAACAACGGTGTGCCGTAGGTCTCGGCGAGCTCACCGACCTCTACCCCGGCCAGCCGCACCGCACCATCCTCGCCCCGGTGCGCTCCCCGCGGCCATACCGCTGGGTGCAAGGCGTTCAGCTCGGCAGCTCCTGCTGGGCAGGGACCTGCGGTGGAGGACCGGGCCAGCACGTCGGCGTGGCGCGGCCCAGCCGGATGCGCCCTCACATCCGCTCCGGTGCGCTGAGGCCGAGCAGGCCCAGACCGTTGGCCAGCACTTGCTGGGTCGCCCCGCACAACGCCAGCCGAGCAGCGTGCCGAGGGCTGGGTCGTTCCTCACCCATGGGAAGTACCCGGCAGGTGTCGGTGAACCTGTGGTAGGCGCCGACCAGCTCTTCCAGGTAGCGGGCCACCCAGTGCGGCTCGCACAGCTCAGCGGCCAGAACCACGATGCGCGGAAACTCTCCCAGCGTGCGGATCAACTCACCCTCGGTCTCGTGATCTAACAGCCCGAGTTGGGCGCCGTCCGAGCTGATCCCGAGATCGACGGCGTTGCGCGCCAGTGCGGCCAGCCGGGCATGCGCATACTGCACGGAGGACATCGGGTTGCCGTTGGGGCGCTTGGACCACAGCTCATGGTCGATATCGATGCGTCCAAGCACATCCCCCCCGGTCCCGAAGCGCTCCCCAGCCGCAAGCACCTGCGCGACGATCTCGCCCTGCGCGTCAGCGCTCAACCGCAGGTTGAGGAAGCCGGGACCGGCTACCTCCGCGGAGCAGACGCCTGGGCGCTGCGCCAGTTCCCGCGCCAGCCACGCGGCGAGCTCCTGAGGCGCGACTCCGGCCTTTTTCCCGGTTTGCAGGGCCACGTTGGTGGCGTAGTCGCCATGCGCGGGATCACGCGGACGCTGCACCGTCACCGTCGAGGGAAGCGCAGCGGAGTCCAGACCACGGCCGGTCAGCACGTCATGCGCGACAGATCGAACCAGGTCGGCGAGCGCGGCGGGGGTCACCTCTGCGAGTCTAGGGAGGTGCCGGGATTGTCGACGGAGGGAGTTTGACAGCCCGGGTTCACTGGCTCTTGACCAGCAGTCCCTACACTGACGCCGCGATCGGGCAGCAGTCCCGGGTAGACGAGACACCGTTTGAGCGAGGACCACACCAGGCATGCCGAGCGGCAAGAGCAGCAAGACGGTGCGCAACGCCCGTCCGGTGGTGACGGCCACCAAACCAAAGCCGTGGGGGACGATAGCCGCAGTTGTCGCCATCGCGGTATTCGCGGTGGCCATCTTCGGCTACATGTTCACCCGGTATGAGGACCGTCGGGCCTTCACTCCCACGGCGGGCACCAAAGACCCGTCGACCCAGATCCAGGGCATCGTAATCCAGAATTACGGTGCCGGCCGCGGCCACATCGGTCCGGACAAGCGAGTCGCCTATGACCACAGCCCTCCGTTCGGCGGTCCGCACGACGCAACCTGGGCGGCCTGCAACGGAGTGGTCTACGCGACACCCGTGCGCAACGAGAACATGGTCCACGCGCTGGAACATGGCGCGGTATGGATCGCCTACAACCCGGACAAGATCACCGGAGCGGCGCTGCAGTCGCTGCGGGACCGGGTACAGGGCGCGAACTACTTAATGCTCTCCCCCTACCCCGGTCTGGACGCGCCGATCTCGCTGCAGGCCTGGGGACACCAACTCAAGGTGACCGACCCAGCCGATAAGCGGATGGACCATTTTATCCAGGCCCTGCGCCTCAACCAGTACACCTATCCCGAGATCGGAGCCAGCTGTGATGTGCTCTCCGGTCTGTTTGACCCAGCCAAGCCACCACCGTTTGTCGCCGCGCCGCCCGGTCCGGACGCCGTGCCGCTGACGTTCTCCGGTGGCCGCGGGACGTCGCCGGGTGACGAGTCCGCCCCGGCCACTCCCGGCGGCACGCCGCCGGTACCCACCCCACCAGCGGGTGGGTGAACGACGCCATGGCGGAGGCGGCCATCTCGAGTAAGTCGAGCCCGGAGAGCGCTGAGGCGCCAACCTCCGCCACGAAGTCTCCCGGCCGCTGGCTCCGCGTGGTTCTGGCCAGCATTGCGGTGCTCGCCGTGCTCCTACTCGGTGCAGCGCTCGGCATGTCCCTGCAACTCCTGAGCGGGGCGTCG
Organism: Pseudonocardiaceae bacterium; assembly: GCA_036009255.1. Classification (GTDB taxonomy): domain Bacteria; phylum Actinomycetota; class Actinomycetes; order Mycobacteriales; family Pseudonocardiaceae. Next base: position 1,728 of record DASYMC010000010.1, on the reverse strand, counting down.
GCGCAGTCCGAGGGCGGCACGGTGGATGTCGGCTTCGCTCAGGACATGTCGGTGCACCACCGCCAGGCGGTGCAGATGGCGGGCATGGCGCGAGACCGGAGCGCGGATCCCGCGATCCGCTCGATCGCCTTCGACATCGAGACCAACCAGCTGCAGCAGATCGGGCAGATGCAGGGCTGGCTGAGCCTGTGGAACGCTGCGGCGCTGCCCACCGGCCAGTACATGACCTGGATGGCCGACGCCGAGTCGATGCCCGGGATGGGGCACGGCGACGGCTCCTCGGGCGCCGCTGGGGTGACGACGATGCCGGGGATGGCCTCCCCCGCTGACCTGGAGCAGCTCCGGACGGCCGGCGGCGCGCAGTTCGACGTGCTGTTCCTGCGACTCATGCTGCGACACCATCAGGGCGGGGTACCCATGGCCCGATACGCCGAGCAGCACGGTGAGACTGCCCAGGTGCGCAACCTGGCCGAAAAGATTGTTGTCTCTCAGAGTGCCGAGAGTGACTACATGATGCAGTTGATCACCCAGCGCGGTGCACAGCCGCTGCAGCCGCCGCGCTGACCGACACCGCGTTGGGCTCGGGTCATCGATGGAGGTAGGCTCTGTCCGCGGCGTAGTCGTAGTAGGCCCCCGTAGCTCAGGGGATAGAGCACCGCCCTCCGGAGGCGGGAGCGCAGGTTCGAATCCTGCCGGGGGCGCTCATCTTCAGCCAGCACAAACACCCTTAGACCAGGGCTGATGGGTCGAGGGGACGCTCTCGTGTGTCTGGCTCCGTCCAGCGATATCCGGTGGTGAACGGTGGTTCACGTCTAATACGCGTCCAAGTTCGTCCTACCGAGAGCAGTAGTCGAGCGTCTCCTGCAACCCCCGTCGGAGCACCGACTCCTCGCTGGACAAGGCAACGCTTCGCCACTTACCGCGTCTTAAGCTGCGGGCCCTTGACTCCGGCCCTGCCTGCGCCACTACCGGCGTTTGCCGATTCGTAGCCGGCCGAAGGAGGCAACATGACCACTCGTCAACCCACGCCTGCGACGATGCCAGCCTCGGCCGCATCCAGCGATTCCGTCGGGAGTGGGGTCGTGACCGTGTGCGCGCGAGGGGTGGAGAAAACACCAGCAGCAATTAGGGACGCCTTGGACCCAGCTCAGCGGTCGCGGTTCGAAGCGGAGTATCGCGCCGCCCTCGCACGTGCCGCGGAGACTCTAGACCTGGAGCCAGTGCTCACGCTGGTCCAGCGCACCTGGTGGGTGCGGGCGGTGATGGGTCTTAACCCGGAGATGCTCGATGGGCTGGCCGCCGAGACGGAACGCGTCGCCGCAAGCGACGAGGCAGCACGGACGGGCGAGGACCGTTGACATGCCCGGCGGGAAGGTTCGATGGTTCGGTACCTGGTTCGCAACGTTCCTTACGCTGATGAGCAGCTAAGCCAGCTGTCCCGCTCCTTGCGCACCGCCTTTGACGCCAGAGTCGAAGATCTGAAAGACGACCCCTACGCCGTCGGTGACTCGCACGAGGGCACGCGTAGCTACTCCACCACATTCGGCGAGGGGGGCATTATCCTCTACATGATTTCAGACGAAATCGCCACAGTGACCATCCTCCGCGTCAACTGGGTCGATTTATAACGCTGCACTATCGGGGCGCTGGGCGCCAGCGCGGGCGGTTTACACGTCGGATCTGGGTGCCGCAGGGCCCAGTGGAGGTGGTCGTCGAGCCTCTCGGGCT
>DASYMC010000009.1:0-1623 GCA_036009255.1 Pseudonocardiaceae bacterium | reverse complement strand
CCGGCCGCGAGGAAGCCGATGAGCGACACCACCGACACCATGACCGTGGCCAGCGGCACGCAGGTACATGATCGGGGACATGAAGATCGTCACGAAGATCGCAAGCTTCAACCGGTCGCGGGGTGACTCGTACGGTGGGTGCCGCGCAATGGCGTTCGCTGTCTCGTGAATGGTCCGGCCATGGAAATCCGCGCGGATGCACCGGACGCAGTGCAGGTGCGGACCGCTGGCACCTGTTGCACAGCTGGTCCGATATGCAGACTAACCCGCAGCTGCGTCCGGTCTATCCCGCCTCGAGGACCGTATCCGCGCTCACGTCCTGCTGTCCTGGCTCGCGCTGCTGCTGATCCGCATCACCGAGTCGTTCTTGCTGATCAGACGCCGTGACAGGGTTCTCGGCACCCACAGGCCCGTCACCAGTCGTGGACGGTGCCGTCCCGCAGCCGGTTGACCGGGAGGTAGGCGGGTCGGTACTCGAAGCGCGCCGCCGCCGCGCGGTCTACGGTGACGCCGAGGCCGGGCGTCTCGCCGGGGTGCAGGTAGCCGTCCCGGAACGTGTAAGAGTGGCGGAACACCTCGTAGGTCTCCGCGCTGTGCGGCATGAACTCCTGGATGCCGAAGTTGTGGATCGCCAGGTCGAGGTGCAGCCCGGCGGCCATCCCCACGGGGGAGATGTCGGCGGGGCCGTGGATGCCGGACTTGATCTGGTACTGCGCGGCGAGGTCGAACAGCTTGCGCATGGCGGTGATGCCGCCCGCGTGCGTGACCGCCGAGCGGACGTAGTCGATCAGCTGCTCGCGGATCAGCGTCTGGTAGTCGACCACCGAGTTGAAGACCTCGCCGATCGCCAGTGGGGTGGTGGTGTGCTGGCGGACCAACCGCAGGCCATCCTGGTTCTCCGCGGGCGTGCAGTCCTCCAGCCAGAACAGGTCGTAGGGCTCGAGCGCCTTACCCAGCTTCGCCGCCTGGATCGGCGTGAGCCGGTGGTGCACGTCGTGCAGCAGCGGCAGCTCGGGGCCGAACTCGTTGCGCACTGCCTCGAACACTGTCGGCAGGTGGCGCAGGTAGGCCTGGGTGTCCCAGGTTTCCTCCGACGGCTGCGGGTGGCGCCCGTTCTCGCGGCCGGGGCCGCCGGCGGGGTCGGGGGCGGCGGAGATGCCGTAGATCGTCTCCAGCCCCGGCACACCGGACTGCACCCGGATGGATCTGAAGCCCTGCTCCTGGCGTGCCCGGATCGAGTCGAGCAGCTCTGGCAGGTCGCGCCCGCTCGCGTGCCCGTAGGCGCGGATCCCGGTGCGGCTCGCTCCGCCCAGCAACTGGTACAGCGGAAGCCCCGCCACCTGCGCCTTGAGGTCCCACAGCGCCACGTCCACCGCGGCGATCGCGGCCATGGTCACCGGGCCGCGCCGCCAGTACGCGCCGCGGTGCAGGTACTGCCAGGTGTCCTCGATCCGGTGCGCGTCGCGCCCGATCAGCAGCGGGCCGACGTGGTCGGAGAGGTAGCTCGCCACCGCGAGCTCACGGCCGTTCAGCGTCGCATCGCCGTAGCCGGTCAGTCCGTCGTCGGTGGTGATCTCGAGCGTGACGAAGTTGCGTCCCGGGCTGGTGACGATGACGTCGGCG
>DASYMC010000008.1:0-9406 GCA_036009255.1 Pseudonocardiaceae bacterium | reverse complement strand
AGTGGCGATACGAGCCATGGCTCGTATCGCCACTCACGGGTCTTTCGTCAGCGACGACGAGTCTTGGCTTTGCGGGGTGGGGGCAGGGCGCCTGCCGCACGGAGCTGTGCGGCGTGGTCGGCCAGGGAATCGACGAGGGCGCCGATCTGAGCTACCTCAGGTTGGACATCGACGCGGAGGCCGAACTCGACGGCGGTCTCGGCGGTGGCTGGACCGATGCAGGCGACGATCGTTCGAGCATGCGGCTTGCCGGCGATACCGACCAGGTTGCGCACCGTGGACGAAGAGGTGAAGCACACCGCGTCGAAGCCACCCGTCTTGATCATCTCGCGGGTCTCGGCAGGTGGCGGGGCCGCCCGCACCGTGCGGTAGGCCGTCACGTCGTCGATCTCCCAGCCCCCATCGCGGAGGCCGGCGGCCAGCGTCTCGGTCGCGATGTCCGCGCGCGGCAGCAGCACCCGGTCCACCGGGTCAAGGATGTCGTCGAAGGGCGGAAAATCGGCCAGCAGCCCCTCGGAGGACTGCTCTCCCGAGGGAACCAGCTCCGGAACGATCCCCATCGAGCGGACCCGCTCCGCGGTGGCCTCCCCCACGCAGGCGATCTTCACGCCGGCGAACGCACGAGCGTCCAGCCCGAACTCGCCGAACTTGTCCCAGACCGCTCGGACCGCGTTCGTGGAGGTGAACACCACCCACTGATAACGGCCGTCGACCAAGCCTTTGACCGCCCGCTCCATCTGCGCCGGGGATCGCGGCGGCTCCACCGAGATCGTCGGGACCTCCACGGGGACCGCCCCGTGCACCGCGAGCCGCTCGCTCATCGCACCGGCCTGCTCTTTGGTCCGCGGCACCAGCACTTTCCAGCCATACAGAGCCCGGGACTCCCACCAGGACAGCTTTGTGCGCTGCTCCACCACCGAGCCGACAGTGACCACCAGCGGCCCACCGAGCTCGCAGGCGTCGCTGCTCAGTGACCCCAGTGTGGTTTCCACGGTCTGCTGGGCGGGTGTGGTGCCAGCGGCGGTGATCGCCACCGGGGTCTGTGCGGCCAGCCCGCGCTCGACCAGTGCCGCGGCCGCCTCGGCCAGGTGCGATGCCGTGGCGTGCAGCACGAGCGGGCCCGGCACCGCGGCCAGTACCGCCCAATCGACGCCGGCACGCACGTCGGCCTCGGTGTGACCCGAGCCCAGCGGCACCCCGGCAAACGCCGGCACCGCGGTAGCCGCGGGCACCCCGGGCACCACCTCGAACGGCACCGAGCTACGGGCAACGGCCTGCGCCTCGGCAACCACGGCGTCCGCGGTCAACGGGTCACCGGAGACCAGGCGCACCACGACCCGGCCGCCCTTGGCCTCGGCGATCAGATCCTTGGCGACCTCGCCAGGTTCCCCCACCGCCGGGCGTACCTCCGTGCTGAGGGCGGCCTGTGCGTACACCTCCGCGGGTACGTCAGGGTCGGTCACCACAAGCTCGGCACCGCACAGCAGGTGCTGCGCTCGCACGGTGAGCATCCCGGCATCACCGGGACCAGCGCCGACGAAGGCGATCCGTCCGGTGGTCTTGCTGACACGGCTCATTTACCTACTCATTTCCCATTCAGGCCGTCGGACCCCGTCGCGCAGCGCTGGGTCTCCCATCCAGCGCGCCGGCAAGCAGGTCCAGCAACTCGGCCGCAACCGTGCGGCCGAGGTTCTCGGCATCGGTCAGCTCCCCAAAGGAATGGGGCGCAACGGAATCCTCCCCGAAGGAATAGGGCGCAGTGGCAGACGATCGGAGCACGTCACCGTCCGCAGTGGCCGCGGCTCCTCGAAGGAACAGCCGCAGCACGACTCGACCATCGTCGTCCAGATCCTCGACAACATCGGCGAGCGCCCCGACCGCGGTGTCTCCGCCGTCTCCTATCGCAGCGAGCAACGCCCGCTCGGCAGTGACTGCAGCGCGCACCCCAGCGTCATCGAGCACCGTACCCAGAAAATGCTCGGTGTCCAAGTCGTCGGCCCGGCACTCACAAGCCAGCGCTCCCTGCCCGGGCGCTGGCAACATCTGCAGCGGGTCGAGCAGCTCGGTGGCCTCACCAAGCCGGCCGAGCCGGGCCAGCCCAGCGGCAGCGATCACCACTCCGTCAAGCTCCCCGGCGAACACCCGAGATATCCGCGAGTCGACATTGCCACGGATCGGCACCACCTGCAGCCCTAGGCCCAGCGCATGCAACTGCCTGCCGCGCCGTGGCGAGCCGGTGCCCAGTACCGCCCCGGCCGGCAACTCGCCCAGCACCATCCCGTCCCGGGCCACCAGCGCGTCACGCGCATCCGCGCGTTCCGGAACAGCAGCGATGACCACCCGAGGATCCACTTCGATCGGTAGATCCTTATAGGAGTGCACCGCCACGTCGACCTCACCCGTTACCAGCGCGGTGCGCAACGCCGAGTAGCCATCACCGGCAGCCGGCACCGGGACAAGCTCCGCCGCAACCCCGGCGGCACGCAGGCGTTGCGCCACCCACCCGGTCTGGGCGAGCGCCAGGGGACTACCTCTAGTTCCCAGCTTCAGCGTGGTCATGACCGGGTTCCGGAGGGATCAGCGCTGGACGGGGGGCGGATGGGCGCGGCGATCGCGGCAGCGGTCTGCGGGTCCAGTTCGAAGAGTTCTCGCAGCGCGTCCGCATAGGCCTGTCCTCCGTCGGCCTCGGCGAGCTGCTTCACCCGCACGGTGGGGGCGTGCAACAGCTTGTCGACCACGCGACGTACGGTTCGGGCCAGCTCATCGCGCACCGCGGTATCCAGTGCCGGCAGCCGGCCTTCCAGCCGCAGCAGCTCCGCCTCCACCACCTCGGCCGCTCGCCTGCGCAGCGCCGCGACCGTCGGGGTGACCTCCGCTGCGCGCTGGGTAGCCAGGTAATCGCGCACCTCCTGCGAGACCAGGCATTGCGCGGCGCTTACCGCGTTGGACCCCGAGCCGCGCTGTTCCAGCCGCTGCGCCACGGTGCCGAGATCTAACAAAATGACGCCGGGAACCTGCCCCACGCCAGGCTCGACGTTGCGGGGCAGCCCCAAGTCACACACCACCAGCAGCGCCCGACCAGCGTCGGTTGTCTGATTGACGCCCAGGGAGTCGATTACTTGATCGACGCTGAGGACCGCGCCGATGGCACCGGTACAGCAGATCACCAGGTCCACGTCTGGCAGTGCGCTGGGCACGCCCTCCAGGCCTACGGCGCGGGCGGGAGTGCCCTCCGCGGTGCAGAGTGCAGCCAGCCGCTGCGCGCTGACCTGGGTGCGGTTCGCCAGCACGATTTCGGCCACTCCAGCCCGGCGCAGCTGGGCCGCGGCCAGACCGCCCATCGCGCCGGCGCCGAGCACCAGCACCCGGCGGCCTGTGAGACCTGCGCCACCGTCAGCGCTGAGCTCGACCGTCGCGGCGGCTAGTGCTTCGGAGACCACCGACGCCCCGGCGGAATCGATACCGGTCTCGGCATGGATTCGCTTGCCTACCCGCAGCGCCTGCTGTACCACCTCGTGCAGGGTCCGGCCAATGGTGCCCGCCTGTTCGGCGCCGGCGTACGCGGTGCGCAGCTGACCAAGGATCTGTGGCTCACCGACGACCATCGAGTCAAGCCCGGCCGCGACCGAGAACAGGTGCTCCACCCCAGCCGCCGCATAGTGCACGTAGAGGTGATCGGACAGCTCATCGAGCGCAATCGTCGACTGGTGCGCCAGGACATCGGTGATATCGGCGAGCCCTCCATGGAAGGTCGTCACCACCGCGTAGATCTCGACGCGGTTGCAGGTGGACAGCAGCAGGGCCTCGGCAACGTGCTCCCGTTCTAGCAGCTGGGCCAGAACCTTGCCGGGGTCCGCCACGGAGGTTGCCACCCGCTCCAGCACGCCAACCGGGGCGCTGCGGTGGGACAACCCGACGACCACAAGGCTCATCGGCCCACCACAATCGGATCAGACGGCTCAGTTACCGGCCCGCGTCTGCTGGACCGGCGGGCTTGGTAGAACGACAGGATCTGCAGCTCGACCGCGAGGTCTACCCGGCGAACTTCGACGTCGTCAGGCACCTGCAGCACAACTGGGGCGAAGTTGAGAATGCATCGGACACCACCAGCCACCAGCAGGTCGCAGACCCATTGCGCGGCGACTGCGGGCGTACAGATCACCCCGATGGTCACCTCTCGCTCGGCGCATACCGCGGGGATGCCGTCGACGTGGTCGACGGGCAGCCCGCCGACCGGGACTCCGATCAGGTCCTCCTCGAGGTCGAACAGCGCCGTGACCGGGAAGCCACGATCGGGGAAACCGCCGTAGTTGGCCAGGGCATGGCCGAGGTTCCCGATGCCGACCACGGCGACGCTGTGGTGCCGGGTCAGCCCGAGAAGATGCTCGATGTGTTCCACCAGCCGCGCTGTGTCGTAACCCACCCCGCGGGTGCCGTAGGAACCCACATAGGACAGGTCTTTGCGCAGCGTCGCCGAGTTCACCCCGGCCGCACCGGCCAGTTCCTCGCTGGACATCGTGGTGACGCCCTGCTCGATCATCGAGGTAAGTACCCGCAGGTAGACGGCGAGGCGGCCCACCGCAGCATCGGGCACGGCGCGGGAGGCCAGGTCGTCGATCGACGCGCCGTACCTGCCGTGCTGATGGACCGTCACGGTTGGCTTCCTTTCGGATCTCGCGCTGGCGAACCGGGTCTGGGGGCAGGGCAGGCGTTGTCCGGCCAGGCGTTCACGTTAGCCGCTTGTGAACGCAGGAACAAAGTCGCGATCTTGCTGGAGCCCCGGTACGCCGATAGGGGCGACTCCGCAGTGGAGCCGCCCCTATCGGGAGCCGGTGCCCTACGGGCGTCGGCTGATTAGCTGGCCGCTGGCGAGTGCACCTGCCCGATGATGAACACGGTGGCGTTCTTCGTCGGGAGGTTGCCGCACAGCACCTGGGCGCCGTTCACCGTCGGTGCGGCCGGGGTGCCACCAATGTTGATCGTGGCTCTCTCCAGGCTGTCCACCGTGGCCGTTGAGACGAGGCCCGCGGCGTCGTAGCGCTGGCCGACCACGTGGTAGGTCAGGATTTTGGCTAGCTTGCTGTTGGGCGACGCCACGTCCGGAGCGGTGGTCAGCAGCTTGAGGATGCCCGGGTCTGGGCCTCAAGCTGCTGGAAGGCGGAATCGGGCGGAGCGAACACAGTCGGTGCTCGGCTCTGTTCAGCGTGTCACTCAGGTTGGCGGCTGATCTGGGTAACGAGAGTGCTCACCAGAGCGAGTCGCTGGATCTTCCTCACTCGATCTCAACTCCTCAATCGTAGTGTCCGGCTGATCCTCAGCCTCACGTGCAATTACTCGGAGTGATCTCCTCGGGGCGGATTTGACCCCAAGCCGAGACCGAATATGGAGTTGCCCCCGCTTGGTGACCAAAACGATTACCTAGTCGACGTAAATGGAATCGTTACGAAACCTGAAGCGCGACAGCCGGGATGTTTACGACATACGTCAGGGGCGGCTCCGTCGCAGAACCGCCCCTGACGAGTGGATCGTTTGCCTCGCAGGCGAAGACCTCAGCAGCCTTACGAAGCCGGGAGCGACAGCACCTGCCCAATGACAAAGACGGTGGCATTCTTGGTGGGAATGTTGCCGCACAACACCGTCGCGCCGTTCACGGTCGGCGCCGCCGAGGTGCCGCCGATTTTGATCTTGGCGCCTTCCAGGCTGTCCAGTGACCCCGCCTCGACGATCCCGGCGGCATCGTAGCGCTTACCGACCACGTGGTAGGTCAGAATTTTGGACAGCTTGCTGTTGGGCGAGGCCACGTCCGGCGCGGTGGTCAGTTCCTTGATAATGCCCGGGTGCTGAGCTTCCAGAGCCTGGAATGCCGGGTCAGCCGGCGCGAACACGGTGAGCTCAGGGGCACTGTTCAAGGTGTCGACCAGATTCGCCGCGGTCACCGCCTTGACAAGAGTGGTCAGCAGCGGATTGTGGCTGGCTGCGGTGGCCACCGGATCGTTGACCATGCCCTGGGGCGAGCCGGGACCTTCCTTGGGTACCTGATCGCAAGCAGGTCCGAAGATGTCACTGATCTTGGTCACACCACTGCCAGTGGGCGCCGTCGCCTCCGCGCTCGGTGTCGCCTCAGCGCTCGCGGTAGGGGACTGCTCTGCGGGGGCCGGCGTCTGGGCGCTGCTACATGCGCCAACCACGGCGGCCAAAGCCGCCATCGCGCCGACCGCGGCCAGTCGCTGGATCTTCCTCAACTGGTATTCAACTCCTCATCGGGCTGCCCGGCTGGTCCGGGTCTCGCATGTATTCCTTCGGTAATCCACATGATCGGGTTCACCGCTGCAGATTACGAATAGGACACAATTGCACTAGGCATGTCCTTATTGGACGGTGAACTGTACCGAGTGCCATCCAGTGGCTCCATCCGGGATGGGTGCAGCCCGATCCGCAGTCTGGGTGTACCCGGTTCTGTCCGTTGCGCGAACCTCAGCGACATGCGCGCCGGATGTCCAGCGGCCTCGCAGTCGGAACATCCGCCAAGTGTCCACATTCACCTCAGTCGACAACTCGGCGGGTCGCCACTCACCGTGATCGATGCGCACCTCGACCTTGTCGATCCCCCTCGTCTGCGCCCACGCGATGCCCGTGATCGGGGTGTCGGGGCTGACCCGTTCGAAAGGCCCGGGGCTGTCGATCCGGGACATCGTCTTGATCGGCGCCCGTTGTCCCCAGCCACGCTGCAACCAGTAGGCCCGCCGGGCGTCGAAGGTGGTGAGCTCCATATCGGTGATCCATTTAGTCCCGGATACGAAGCCGTACAGCCCAGGGACGATCATCCGGACAGGGAAGCCGTGCTCGACCGGCAGCGGCTCGCCGTTCATCCCGATCACCAGCATGGCCTGCCTACCGGGATCCGTCAGGGTGGCGATCGGGGTCCCACAGGTCCATCCGTCGACGCTGGTCGTGAACGCCTGCTCAGCGCCCCGCTGGATGCCGGCTTCGGTGAGGATGTCCGCAATCAGCACGCCGGTGAAGTTGGCGGTGGAGATGTAGGGGCCGCCGACCTCGTTGGACACACAGGTCATCGTGACGGGACGTTCAATCAGCTTCCGCGAGGTCAGGTCGCGCCAGTTGAGCGTGATCTCGCGGTTGACCATCCCGTGGATACGCAACCGCCAATCCTCGGCACGCAGCCGCGGCAGCGCGAGGTTGACATCCACCCGATAGAAGTCCCGGTTGGAGGTGATGAAGGTCGGCGACCCGTCAACGGCGAAGTCAGCCCCGGACGGGAGAGGCGGCGCGGCTACCACGGGCAGGGTCCGCCCCACCGCCTTGCGAGAGGCCTCCACACCACTGCGCCCGGCCAGCAGCTGGCCGCCAACCGCTGCGATCCCCGCACCCGTGGCCACCGCAACCGACCCAGCAAGCAACCTACGACGTGGCAATCCGGCCCCGCCGTCCCCGGTTGGCAGCTCGTTGAGCTGCCCCACGCGGTGCAAGGCCACGAACGTCCCAGCGCTGACGATCAGCGCAATCAGCGGAGCCAGCACGTCAGAGGAGCCCGCGGTGGGACGGGAAAGCACCGCGGCGCAGGCGAGCGCGCCGAGCGCCACGATCAGCACGAGTCCAGGTACGCGGGAGCGTCGAGACAGCAGCCCGGCGGCGATTCCGAGCAAGCCGATCACCACAGCCATGCCGGATAGCAGGACGAACTTGTCGTAACTCCCGAAGCTGCGGACCGCGAATTCTTTGAGCCAGGTCGGCGTGAGATCGATCGCGCTGCTGCCCACCGCCAGGAACGGCGAAGCACTCGCCGATATGAGTCCGCCCACCAGGTGTCCGGTTGCCAACCCTGCGGCCGTGGAGAGCAGACCGATCAGCGCCGCCACCGGAAAGGTCAACCCGACTGGCGGGTTAGGGGCGACCGGCGGGGAGGGCAACCGGAGGGAGGTCATGCCACGCCGTTCGCCGTCCTGTCCCGATAGGTTCAACGAGAAACCAGATCGTGATGGTGTTTATGCACTGAGTGCCGCCCGCAATCGCCGCTCCTGGACGGTCCAGAAGCCGTGCTCCCGCCCGTCGACCAGGATCACCGGAACCCGGTCGCCGTACTCGGCGCGCAGTTCCGGATCCGTGTCCACATCGGTGGTGTGCCACGGAACGTCCAGCTCAGCGCAGATGCGGGCGATTTCCTCTCGCGCCGCTGCACAAGCATGGCACTGGTCCCGCACCAGCAAGGTGACTTCGTGCCTCATCCTGCCAGCGTGCCACTCCGGCACCCGGTTCCCATGCTGGCCCCAATAACGTCGCCTCCGGTCGCACCCGGTGACCTTGTACACCGGTTACCTACTGTGCGCAGCACGGGAGGTGCACCGCGTAGCGTGTCGCCGTCGTATGCTTCCGCACGCCTTATTGCGAGGAGCTGACGCGAACGGTCCCTACGAGCGAACGAGGAGTGGCTAATGCCGCAACCGAGATGGTCCTCAGAACTCCGGGGCCGGCCCGCGATGGCACCCTGCCGTGCGGGCGGCCCCCAAGCAGAGCTGCGCCGGTCGCGCCGATCGGCGGCAGACCGTGTCGAGCGTCAACGCCTGATCGCGTGAAGTTCGCCCGTCCCAGCACGCCGATCCCACATCCGGGCGCGTCAGATCCAAGCGCCCCGGATTCGAGCACTGGCCAGGATCAGGCGGCTGCTCCGGATCAGGTGGGGGGCCAGCATCAGGCTGCGGAGACCAGCGTCACCGAGCCCGCCGGTTCAGAGGTCGATACCGCCGCGTGGGAACTCGTCGCAGCTGCCCAGCAGGGTGATCAGAACGCCTTCGGTCAGCTCTACGACCGGTATGTCGATGTGGTCTTCCGCTTCGTCTTGTTCCGGGTTGGGGATCGCCCGCTGGCCGAAGACCTCACCAGCGAAACCTTCCTGCGGGCGCTGCGGCGGATCTCCTCGGTGAGCTACCAGGGCCGCGATGTGGGAGCCTGGTTCGTCACCATCGCGCGTAACCTGGTTTTGGACCATGTCAAGTCCAGCCGCTACCGACTGGAGATGACCACTGCAGAGATCCTCGACTCAAGCGCAGATGATCGCGGCCCGGAGCATGAGGTCGTTGAAGAGGCCACTGCCACCGAGCTCATGCGGTGCGTCGCCCAGCTGGGCCGGGACCAGCAGGAGTGCATCATGCTGCGCTTCATGCAGGGCCTGTCAGTCTCGGAAACCGCCGCGATGATGGGCCGCAACGAAGGCGCGGTCAAGGCGCTGCAACATCGCGCGGTCCGCCGGCTGGCGCAGCTGTTGCCAGAGGGGTTGCGATGATCGTCACAATCACCCCAGGCACACGGATCCCCAGCTTGCTCCGCCCGGGCGTAACTACCCGGCTGGCCGCTCGTTGCTTCCAGGGACGCGGCTCCGGGTCTCGAAGGC
>DASYMC010000007.1:0-11497 GCA_036009255.1 Pseudonocardiaceae bacterium | reverse complement strand
GTCGGCACCACCTGCTCGGTGTTGGGAGCGTCGAGCACATCCATCGGCAGGGCGAGGAACACCGGACCGGTCGGTGGCGTGGTCGCGATCTTGATAGCCCGGCGCAGCATCCGCAACAGTGACGCCGGGTGCGTGACCCGCCCGGCCCACTTGGTGACCGGCTGCGCCATGCCGACCAGATCAGCCGCCATTTGCGCGTCCATGGCGTCGTAGCGGACGCCTGCGTCACCGGCGAGCACGACCAACGGCGCATGTCCCCGCTTGGCCTGGTACATCATCCCGATGCCGTTGCCGAGACCGACGCCCGCGTGCAACTGCACTACCGCCGGCCGGCGGGACGCGCGCGCGTAGCCATCCGCGATTCCCACCGCCACTGTCTCTTGCAGGGCGAAGACGTACTGAAGAGCTGGGTAATCGGTGAGGGCGTCGAGAAATCCCTGCTCGACGGTTCCCGGATTGCCGAATATATAGCGGACGTCATCCGCGAGCAGCTGCTCGAGAAGGGCGTAGCGGCCGGTGCGAGCGCCCGCCGTCTTACTTGCCGCTCCCTGCCCGGCTTGGACTATCCCGATGGGCGCGATCATGATCTGACGGCCGGCTCGGCATCGACGCGACCAGTTCGGTCGGGGCCACGCCAACCGTAATAGCGCAGACCGTGCTGGAGCACCTCGACTAACACCTCGCCGGTGGTATAGGAGTCCCCAGTGGACCGCCCGGTGATAAACGGGTAGTCCGCGATCACTGAAATTCGGTGCCCGACATTCCCGTGGAATTGTCCGTCAGGTCCGACCGCGTCGCGTAGAATGTACTCCAGCGGGTATGGCGGCGGTCCAATATTGATGTCGGTACCGACGAAGCCGGTACCATCATGGTAGTCGTATTCGATTGGGTGCCCCGTGACGTGGCGACCCCAGATGATGCTCTTGCGGTCATCCTGGTTACGCGCGAATGCAAGGCACGTGACACCGTAGCACTCCGCAGCCACCGGCCGGTTGAGCCCATAAAATATCAGGATCAGCTCATGTACACGGTAGTTGTTGACCATGTCGATGATCGGACCACTACCGCCGACAATGAGAATCGCGTCGTACTCTCGCTCGATCTCACTCCGGATCTCGTCCAGGCGGCTATTGTAGCTCTCCATCTCGCGCAGATAATTAGGTGAGCTATGATACGGCATCTCGGGCAGCCAGCCCGAAAGGTTCAGTGGATTGTCAAGCCGGCCTGACTCGACGAGCTCGCGGGTCTTGCGGGCATTTTCTTCGGAGGTCACGCTGCGGCCGAGTGGTGGGTCGATGAAGCTCGGGTCCTCGCTCGGTGGCAGGGGCTGCGGTCGCCTTCCTTTGCTCGTTGCGAACACCACCTCATAGCCCTGCTTGTCCAAGGCGTCGAGTGGCCCCACCAGTTCTTCGCCCCAGAAACCCCATTCCGAGAGAATACAGAGAATCTTTCGAGACATAAGATATACGTACCCTTCTTCCGCTAGCCACTTTAGGTTGTCGCGCAAGTAACCTGGCCGCGATTCCGGTAGGACAGCCCAGGCGTCGGAAAGCCGGTGGCGTGTCTAGAACGTTAGTTGTCGGGATGGTGCGTGAACATCGGCAATCGCCCTAGGCTTTAAGCTGGCCATGAGCACGGCCGGCGCGACGACGACCCACGACCGTGGGCAACTGTCCCGAGGATCCTGCGTGATCAAGGTTGATGCGGGCATCTTCCGCCGGTATTCAAGATCACTTGAGTCGCGTCGGGCCAGCCGACCGTCCTGGATCAGTACAGGTCGTCGCACGTCATTGAGCCTTCTGCTTAGAACCTGGGGGAATCCCTGGTGTTGAGCACCCTGGAGAAATCTACGCTTTAGTTACTTGTCTACCTGTATGTGTTTGAGCTTGTCCGTGCGCTAGCTGGCCTAAATTGAGATGTTGGAGATTCGTTGTGGGCACTGACGGACGTATTGTCCGTATTGTCGTAGGAGTAAGTGGCTCACCCAACTCCACGGCCGCCCTGCGCTGGGCTGTCAGGGAGGCACGCCTGCACGCCGCGGAGGTCTGGGCAGTCCATGCTTGGTCCTCGCGGATGGAGATGCTAGCCCCGTACGCGCCCCGGCACGGGGTGCCTTCACGCGACCGGCAGCGGAAGCTGTCCAGCGCCCTGCTGGCCTCCGCCATCCGACGCGCCCTCGAATCCAAGGGATCGGGCGGCGTTGTCCGACCCGTACTTGTCGAGGGCGTTCCCTCACGAATTCTACTCAGCTATGCCGCCAGTGCGGATCTGCTTGTCTTGGGACGCAGATTAGGACCTAATCCGGTAGACGGTATCGCGCTAGGCGCGGTAGCGCGGTCCTGCATTTCAAACAGTCTGTGCCCTGTAGTTTTTATCCCTGCGGCGAATGCCGTTGCTGATGCCGATACCTTATTGTCAACCGGATGGCACCTATGCGTATGACAATGATCACTTCAACAGGCCAACGGCAGAGCTTTAGCCGCTTCACCGACGCGAGGGCTGGAATGAGATGACGGCGCCGCTGGAGTCAACGAGCCGGCCTTGGTGGAAGCGTGCATGGGCGTGGGGGCTGATCGCCGCGATAGTGCTTGCGGTCGTACCGCCACTGCTTGATGCAGACATCAAATTGCAGGTAAGTATCGTGGTGGTACTGATTGGGTGGGTACTTACCGCCGCGATTGAGCAGTACATTTCGCTCGATGCCACGCAAGAGCGGCTGGGCAGGCAGCTGGAGCAGTCCACCGAGAGGCTGGGGGAGGTGCGGCACCAATTTGGTGCGCTACTCGATGCTATGGGGCGGCTCATGCCAGTCGTCAACGCAAATGAACGCTGTCAAGCGTTCGTGACGCAGCTGGCCACCAACTGGTCAACGATCGAGGACCGGAATCACCAGTTCTTCCGCGAAATACTCGACGCGTACCATCGCGAGGTCGCTCAGTTTCTCGCCGATCTCGCTGATGGCGAAGCCAAAATAGACTCAGACAAGTTTTATAGCTTTCATTCTTTTCAGCTGGATCGGATTCGCGAGCTATGCATGGTCCATGTTGACGACCTGGACTACTGGTCCTCCCGTGGAGGCCGCAAGTACTTAGCGCACCAAGCAGAACAGATCGCGGCCGGGCAGCTAAAGGTCCGGCGAATCTTCGTGTTAGACAACCCATTGACAGATTCTGGTCGAGAGGTCATCGCTGCCCATGTGCAGGCGGGGATTAAAGTGAAATTGGTGGTTCGTGGAGAGGTGCCTCGCGAGGCCCGGCGGCACATAATTGATCAGGGCGTTGTCGCTGACGCAAACGGAGAGAAGATGTTGGTCCGATCTGTCCGGGATGCACACGATGGACAATCGGAGGGCCAGGAGTGGCTTTCTTACCGGCAGGATCAGGTAGCCGATGCCGAATACTCGTTCACGACACTATGGGAATACCATAGCGATGAAGTCGAAGACGATGTCCACACACTATCGGCCAGCCAATCTGCTATAGATACTTAAGGAACAGAACAGATGGTGCTTCAGCGGCCCGTGGATGGTTCATCGAGTGACAGTAAAATAATGACTTCGGCGCGCGCACATGTAGCATGGGCCGCCGGATCAGCATTTGCGGGTCGGCAAAAAGGCCAGACGATGTTAGCTGAACGGGGACAAGTCAGTTTCGCCACCTGCCCCAGTCAATATAACATTCTCTATCTATCTGCTTATCTAGTTGCGGTGACGGGATGTCTCCGTCAACGAGGGTTGACGATCCACACAGCCGAACTCACGCCGAGCTCACAAATATTAAGTTGCAATGTCACCTTCAGTTCGCCTGGCCAGCCCGTCGGTTTTGACGTACCCGCGTGGGTGGCCTATCACGCAAGTTGGAACGAGCACCGCGGTTGGTGCTGCGAGCTTCACCACATTGCTCATGATCGCTCCAGTGTTCGTCGCTATATAACTGGGCCGCTCGTACCCGCACCAGCAGTAGTCGCCGACGTCATCGTCGGCCTCAGCCGCGTTCAGACGCTAGGAAACCTGGGCGCGGCAGAGCCGGGAGCCCGCTACCGTCATACCGCTCAGGAGTTAGCAGACGACCTGACTCGATTTACTCCGACATGTACATGGATCGGATAGGGTCCAACTGGCTGTCGGGTTCCGTCGCTCACACTGCCCCGGCGTCGCACACAGAAAGCAGGCTGCCCAAACCTGACTGACATCAGGACAGTGGGGCCCAGCTACTCGGTGCGCGTGCTCGTGTGGCGGCATAATTCTGGTCTGTGAGCACGATTCCGCTGTCGGAAGCGAAGGCTCGGATTCCGAGATCGCTGACGAGGTTGGGCGCCGCGAGTTCGGTGGGGAGCTTGCTCATGAGGACGCCGACGCGAGCTCGGTGGGTGTGGCGCCCGATGCCATCGTCGGACGACGGCGTGAGCTAGACGCGTTGCGGGCCTGGCTCGACGCCGCCCGAGGCGGAGCCGGTCGGCTCATTCTCTGCGCTGGCGAGCCGGGCATCGGTAAGTCCCGGCTCGCTCGAGAGTTCGCGGGCGTGGCCCTCGCCGGCGGCACCGCTGTCGCCTGGGGACGTTGTGGACAGGGTGAGGGTGCGCCTGCGTTCTGGCCATGGCGCCAGGTGCTCCGCTCGCTTGGAGTCGATGCCGATGGCGTCCTGGCGGCGGAAGTCGAGTCCCCGCAGGATCGGTTCCGAGTCTTCGACGATGTGAGTGAGGCAGTGCTCGCTGTCGTGGACAGTGGCGGCCTCGTCATCATCCTTGATATCCATTGGGCTGACGAGTCATCGCTGCGTGCCGGCCGATGGTGTTTCGGGCAGGACCTGCAGCGTGGTGCGCTGTTGGGCCGCGGCACCGCCGCGATCTACCCAGGTACTGGAGGCGTCTAAGCGGTCATCAGTGTCATGGGGGCGATGCGTAGCAAGCGCCCCGTGGTCTCGGTGCGGCACAGCCGAGCGGTGCGCACCGCGGCGATCGGCAGGTGCAACGCGCGTATCGCTGCGCCAATCTGCTTGGCATGCTGGCGGCCAGTGGCGGTCAGCTCGCTCTACGCGGCGCAGTCATGGTTGGCCGCCTGCTCCGGGGTGACGGTTCCAGACCGGTCGTCGCGTTCGGTATGACGCATCCACAGCAGTAACCCGCCGGTACGCAGCGCTTGCACCAGCGCGGCATCTTGCAGCGGGCCGGTGATCTCCGTGGTATTGATGGTTGGCTCTGCTGGCGGTGGGGGTTCCAGGGTGACCTGCGGCGACGTCGGCTCCACCGCCGCTGTGGGTTCTGGGATGGTTGGCGATGCAGCCGGAGATCCGCCGCCGCACGCGCTGAGCACAACGTTGATGGTGACCAGCAACCCGATCGCAGCCGAATGAACATGGGCACCACGACGTCGCATCAGCCCACCTTGCCTCAGCCATCCACGGTCAACTCAACAATCCCTGAAGATCATCGATAGAACGAGGACCGGGGTGGCCGTGGTGCCATTCCAATACCGCCACGAACATGGCACGGCGGGTGGGGCTGGTGAACGCGTGGAAGACCAGAAAATCCTGCCTGTGGGTGTGCACCACGTCCTGCCCGCCCGGATTCTGATACCTGTCGTGGAGCGTGTGCTGGTTGAGCAGCTGCCCTGGGTGTTTGACGAACTGATCGCACAGTGCATCCGCGGTCGCGTAATTGACGAAGTAGCGGCCGCTGTTATAGGCGTTGCCTGAGTAGAACAGCACGTAGGTACCGCCGTGGCGGATCATCGCCGGCGCCTCCACGATGTGGTCTTCGTCGGCCCGGTCCGCCTGGATCAATACCCGCCGGTCCCCGATCGTTTCCGTGCCCTCGGCGGTCAGCTGTTGCAGCCAGACCGTGTCGTTTCCCTCGCGGCTGGCGCTGTAGAGCAGGTAGTGCGCGCGGTCGGCGTCGGTGAACGGTTTGGGGTCGACGGCATTGACATCCCCGGGCCGGCACACTAGGGGTCGCGATCCGATCGGATGGAAAGGACCTTCGGGTGCCCATGCCCGGGCAACCCCGATACAGTGGGTGTGCTGGCTGGCCGAGCGGGCGGTGAAGTACAGCAGGTAACCACCGTGGCCGGCGGCGGTGACCGCCGGAGCCCACACGCTGCCCTGATCGGCGCCGGCGTTATCCACCCAGACCGGCAGCTCTGGCATGGCGTCGTGAGCGTCGCCCCACTCACCGGTCATGCTGGTCGAGCTGCGCACCGGAACATGAAACCTCTTGGTCCCGTAGCGGCTGTTCGTGGAGTAGGCGTAGTAGCGGTGTTCGACCGACAGCACCGTCGGGTCAGCGAAATCGTGTGGGATCGACGGCCCAATCGGCGGCTGTAGTCCCGCCGCTGTGGTGGTCGCGACCACCACAGCGACCGCCGGCACGGTCATCAGCGGGGTCCGCCAGCCGCGATCCGTTAACCAAGGCATCGCGACCAAAACTAACCCGCGCGCTGCAGCCCACCGTGCATGGGCCCCCGCAGCGGCAGCTCAGCAGCTACCGAGGGTTTAAGTCTTGAGCCAGTGGGTGACTGTCAGCAACCACAGGTGAAGGGCGTCCTCGCTACCCACAAAAGCGGGGAGCAGGCCCCTCAGACACGTTGGAGAACCATAACGAACTGGGCATCTGCCTGCTGTGTGGCTTCTGGACGAGTGGGTCGACCAGGTGGGGTGAGCCGATCGCTTAATGCATCAGTGCCACCTCAACAACATCATGATCATCACGCGGTCGACCTTGATCACACCGATGTGATGAAGAAGGCTTCAACGACACACCCACGGGTGCCAACTCGATCACGGAAAGTACGCCAGATCCAGATCTAGCTTTCGTGTGCTGTTGACAGTGAGCATTCGGTCGGCCTCTGCATCATGCGACAGGTAGCTCTCTTCGCACATCCGTGCTCCCATGTGATGTCGACGTCCGGCCATCGAAGCCCCAACGATCGCCTCGGCGAAGTCCGAGGATCAGGGCAACGATGAACCGGCTAACGATGGCGGTAGGCGCCATGGCGGCGGACCATGCGAGGTACCGGGGGTACGTTCGGGTTCGCCGGCGTGACCGGTGTAGACACTGTGTACGCCAGCCGGACACGCTGGGAGGCTGGGGATGGCCCGCATGCGCTCGCCATTGCCGGTCAGGTTCTGTTGTTCTTGTAGTGACCTTGCTCGGCGTTGCTCCAGCAATCTCAACAGGAACACAGGTGTCCTTCCGTGGGGATTGGACTTGCTTCGACGAGAGTCGTTGCCATTGGCGAGTGCACTCCTTGGCTGCCGAGTTTGGCCGAGTAGCGCACGGTGCAGCTCTCGCCATTGACTGCCAGAGGGTCCAAAACTCCCCGTTCCGACGATCGTCACGCTGATTGACCGCAGCTTTATAGCGGTGCCAGGTGGCAGGTCGTGTCGAGCTTGTCGTTAGCGGTCTGGCAGTGCTCCCCGTCAACGATCGATAGGCTCTCGCCGGACACTGCCTGCGCTACCGCGCTGCTGGTCACTGTCGATGCTGGGGGGAAGGTAATGATTGCTCCGCTTGCTGTGCGGGGTAGCGGCGTTCGGCACTGTTTCGGTGACGCCGTTGCGGTTGATGGGATTGATCTCGAAGTTGCTGCCGGGATGGTGTTCGGGCTGATCGGGCCGAACGGTGCCGGCAAGACCACCACGATCCGCATGATCACGACACTGCTACCGGTGCCGGCCGGAACCATCGAGGTCTTCGGGAGGGATGTGGCCCGCCGAAAGCTGGACGTGCGGCGATTAATCGGGTACGTGCCGCAGCAGCTGTCCGCTGATGCAACGCTGACCGGCCGGGAGAACGTGACGCTGTTCGCGCGCCTGTTCGACGTACCACGCGTTCGGCGGCGGCGGATCGTGGACGCTGCATTGGAGTCGGTCGGCCTGGCCGAGGTTGCCGCCCGGCCTGTGGGCACGTATTCCGGCGGCATGATCCGACGACTGGAACTTGCTCAGGCCCTGGTTGGCGGTCCACGGCTGCTCGTGCTAGACGAGCCGACGATCGGCCTGGACCCGATCGGCCGGGCCAGCGTGTGGGAGCGGATCCTTGAGATCCGTGCAACTACGGGGATGACCGTGCTGGTCACCACTCACTACATGGACGAGGCCGATCGGTACTGCGACCGGATAGCCCTGATGCACCGAGGTCGGATCCACGCCTTGGGCACGCCGGCCGAACTCAAAGCCAGCGTCGGTGCGCCCGTCACGCTGGACGAAGTCTTCCGCGCCGCCATCGGTGACGAGGTCAGCAGCGATGCGGGAGAGGGGATGCGCAATGTCCGAGCAACTCGCCGTACTGCACGCAGACGAGGATGAAACGGCGCGGAAAGACCTGTCCCGCCTGGTGCTCTCCCGGATTTACACTATATGCCTAGTCGAACTGCAAAAGCTACGTCATGATCGTACCGAGTTGGTCACCCGTGCGATCCAGCCGGCGTTGTGGTTAGTGATCTTCGGTGAGACTCTTACCCGGTTGCGAGCCATTCCCACCGGTAACGTTCCTTACCTAGACTACCTCGCGCCTGGGGTCATCGCCCAGTCCGCGCAATTCATCGCGATCTTCTTTGGTATCCAGCTCATCTGGGAGCGTGATGCCGGGGTGCTGGCCAAGCTATTGGTGACTCCGACGCCGCGGGTAGCACTGGTCACTGGCAAGGCTTTCGCTGCCGCGCTGCGCGCGCTAATCCAGGCTCTGGTCGTCCTGGTGCTCGCAGCACTGCTAGGTGTGGCATTGACCGATGACCCCGTCAAGCTGCTGGTGATGGCGGTCGTGGTGATCCTCGGCTCGATGTTTTTCTGTTGCCTGTCGATCACGATCGCTGGACTGGCGCTCACCCGCGACCGAATGACCGGCATTGGACAGGCAATCACCATGCCGCTGTTTTTCTGCTCCAGCGCGTTGTACCCGGTGACCCTCATGCCCGGCTGGCTGCAGGTGATCAACCGTCTCAACCCCCTCGGGTACGAGGTCGACGCGTTGAGAGGCCTTCTCATCGGCACTCCCGCGCAGCTGGCGCTGGACTTCAGCGTGCTGGCCGTAGCCTCCGCGGTGATGATTATTATTGCCTCCGCTCAGCTGGGCCGGTTGGCCCGCTGATCACCAACCTATAAAAGTTATTAGATACGACGGTCGACGAAGGCCGAAAGCTCTGTTCACGTAATAGATCGGCAGATGCTGATAGCTGCCGGTCGGCCGGAGACCGCCGGCGCTGATGTCACGATCGTCGGATGTCATGTAGGACTCCGGCGAGCTGTAAGCCCTGAGGAGTCCTGTTGTCGCATTCGAGATAGGATCCAAAATTGTCGAAATATTCGAGTGGGTGCGTCGTCGAGTTCCCCCTGTCTCCGCAGCAGGAATTCTTGTGGGAAGGGATATGGTTTAGGTCGCTCGGCAGGAAGATCATGTCCCGCAACAACCCGTTTGTCGCCGTAGAACTCGGCGGCGATCTCGACGTTCAACAGCTACGTCGCGCGTTGGCTCTTATGGTTCAAAGGCATGAGACTCTGCGGACCATGCTGACGGATCTCGGTCCGGAGCCATACCAGCGAGTCATGGAATACATGGAGCCGCCATTCTCATTCATCGACCTCACGGAGATGGTCCAGCGAGACCACCGAATGATTATCGCGAATAATTTGACCGCCGGCGAGCGAGGCAGCGAATTCGATCTAGTGAACGATGTTTTGTGGCGCTGCATGCTCATTCGTGTATCACCGGACGTGCACATTCTGACGCTGAGTATTAGTCATCTTTTAGTTGATGGCACATCACTCGTCAGCTTCGTTCAAGAACTGATGAGACATTATGCGGGAGAACAAATTCCCAATCTAAAATATCAGCATCGAGATTTCGTTGAGCAATACCGTGGATCGATCGTTGAAACTGGGAAAAAGCTGGAATATTGGCGTCGCCATCTACTGCCCTTGCGCGGAGGACTGCCGTTTCCTGCGGACTATTCCACGTCGCCACCTTCGATGGTTTCATGGGCAACCGAAAGTCTCCCAAGCCCGCCGAAGGGTACACAGCTTCGTTTCGGCGGCAGGACGACCTCTGTGACTTCTTTTGTACTCAACGTGGCGGCATATGCCGCAGTGCTCGCTCGCACCGGAGGAGCGCAGCGAGTGATTATCGGCTCAAGTTTTGCGCGCCTCGATCTAAAGCCTTCAGAAGAGATGCTCGGATATTTTCAGGACCCGATATTTATCACCGTACAGGTAAGACCACGTGATACGCTCGGATCTCTGATTACCCAAGTTCACGAGACCTTTGCTGAAGCACGGGAGAACGTTGTGCCTTACCCTCAGCTAGCTTCTGTGGTTAACCCGAACTTTGCGCGCCAACGACCATGGCCTGGGCTTTACCTTTACGATGCATGGGTTCGTGGCAGGGTTATCGAGGTCACCCGTACAGGGGCCTTGATGGCCCCTGAGGGCATCACCCTCAGATTCTTCGCTGCTCCGAACCGTTACGTGGCGTGGGAGATCACAGACCCGCGCCATGAAGAAGCTTATTCAAGATATTATTTGCCATCGTTGTATGTTAATGACATTGGCGGCTCTGGTGGTTATCTACGATACAACAGGGCGGTATTCAGGAGTGAAACAATTTCTCGGATCGCCATGAGGTGGCAGGGCATGATTGGCTGCATGGCGTCACCAGATATGCGTATCGACGAGGCTTGGAACACAATCAAGAGAAGCGAGAGGTAGGCATCCTATATGCTTTGATCTCTGACAAGAGGTCCGCTGAGGCGTCGTTGCTACAGACGAGGAGTGGGACTACATGCAGAAGTACCCGTTTGAGTGCATTGGGGCAGACCCCAGCACTGTCGCGAACGCATTGTCGGAATACGGCATTGCCTTCATGCCGGAATATCTGAACAATATCAATAAAGTGGCTGCCGTCGAAGCGGAAGCACTGCGGCTGCTGAATGACCACCCTCATTACGCACAGGCGCTGAGCAACTATCCTGACGGGAACGGTTTCCGCGTGGAACGTGAACGGGTCAGCGCCGACTGCGCACAGCTCAGCGGCGTATTCGACCAGCCATGGATGCGTGAAGTTGTCAACACTTTTTTTGGCCCTCAACCGTACGTCTTCAACCATGATCTCATGATCGTTCTCGATGCGGTTGGAATCAAGCACCTTGCACATCAGGTTCACTACGATCGAATGCCCCAACTGAAGTTCTTCCTGTATCTGACGGACACCTCCGTCGCCAACGGCGCGTTTCACTGCCTGCCCGGCTCTCACCATCACGCCAAGAAGATCCAGCAGGAAAACCGGTGCCGACTTCAGTTGCCTTCGTCTCCGGAAACCCGCCTGCGCACTCCCGAGTTCACGAGCGGGTTGATACCCGTGGAAGGGCGTGCGGGCAGTCTGATGATCATCGACAGCGACATTGCGCACCGGGGAACAGAGATTCGCCGAGGTCATCGGCTGTCCGTGCGCTGTCGCAGCTACCATCCCGCGTACCTGACCCGCTGGACCCAGACCTACCGGGAAGGGA
>DASYMC010000006.1:0-16713 GCA_036009255.1 Pseudonocardiaceae bacterium | reverse complement strand
ATTGCACCACGTTACGGTGGCAGTCCCGTTGGAGAAGCGAGCGATTGATCATCGCGTCGTATACCGGACCGCCGACCGTCACGCCCTGGTAGGTCCGGGCGACGCTCTCACGGATAAGTCGGCAATCCG
Source organism: Pseudonocardiaceae bacterium (assembly GCA_036009255.1). Classification (GTDB taxonomy): domain Bacteria; phylum Actinomycetota; class Actinomycetes; order Mycobacteriales; family Pseudonocardiaceae. Next base: position 16,584 of record DASYMC010000006.1, on the reverse strand, counting down.
TTGGCCAGTTCGGGTCGTCGTCGATCCGGCCTGCATAGCACCTAGTCGCTCACCCGTCGGGCTTCGATCTCCAGGGGCGGACACCACTCTTGTCGTCGAAGTTAGTTTAGCCTAATCTAATGTCCATTATGGGCGATTTAGTCCCCGAGATGGCGTTAGCGCCTCCCGTCGCCGCATCGTGGCCCGCGTGGTGGCGGGTATTGAGCGAGCTCGTCTACTTCCTCGCCCTGGCGTCGGTCATCGGTGGGACGGTGACCTATCTTGCGGTCCTGCGCCCGGTGCTGCGGACGATGGAGAGTGGAGTTGAGGACGCCGACGTGGTCATCATGCGGCGCCGGAGTGCAACGCTGCTCGCCTCGTCTGGTCTCGTGCTGGTGGTGGCCGCTTACGGCGAGCTCGCGGGCCGCGTAGCCCGCGCGGGCACAGGCACCTCGTTCGGTGCAGCGCTCGCCCCGTCCCAGATGTGGCAGTTCCTCGCCCAGCCCCCGAAGGCCGGCTCCTGGGTGTCCACAGGGACATTGATCCTGGTAGAGAACGTGCTGTTCGCCGTGGTCGCCGCGCTACTGGTCTCCCTGTTCGCTCGAAGCGCCCGAGACCGTCTCACCAGTGTGGCCACGTTCGCCGCGTCCTTTGCAGTGACGGCCTCGTTGATGAACTCCGTCCCCACGAACTTGAGCGACGAGACCGTCGACGACGCACTGGGCGCCATCATGTCCCAGACCCACATCATCGCTGGCTGCATCTGGCTGGGCGGGTTGGCCATCCTCGCGCTGCTGGCTCGGACCCACCCGGCACTCAGCACGCATGCGGGACTGTTCTGGGCCCGCATATGGCAACGCTTCAGCATCCTGGCGCTCTCCACTGTAGGCGCGGTGATCACCTCAGGCGCCTGGTTGACATGGAAACACGTCGGGGGCCCCGCAGAGCTCACCACCACGACATACGGGCGGTTCCTTCTCGTCAAACTTCTGTTGGTACTCGCCGTGGTGTCAGCCGGCGCCTACAACCAGTTGCTGCTCACGCCCCGTATCGCGCAGGCGCACGCGGCCGGCGAAATCCGGAAAGGTTTCGCCCTCACCTTGCGCCACTTCCCCGGCGTGGTGGCCGTTGAGACCACACTCGGAGTGTGCGTGCTACTCATCGTGCCCTTCCTGACCGGCTCCGCCCGTGCCCAGGCCGGTAGCGGTGCGGCCCCCTCCGTCGACGGCAACATCCTTGCTCTGGGACTCCTTCTCGTCGCAACTCTGGGAGCCAGCTTCTACGCGGCACACCGAGTGTCCTTGCTTCTCACCCACCGCGCCGAGGTAGCCGGCAGCTCCGCTGTCTCCACCCGATAAGCAATAGCAAGACCATCGAGGTCGATCGTGCATTGGACGACACTCCTCGACGGCAAGCTGGCAACCTTCGATGAGTTCGAGCAGAAACGCACGGCGGCTGGTATAGCAGGAGACCGTCGTAACGTTTAGTTACCTTACATCGATGGTAACGTTGAGTTACCACGCTTTCGTGATGCAGGGAGCCGGATAGTGCGACGAAGAGTTAGCAGTTGGTCTCTCTTCTGTTTGCTCATGGCACTGGTGTTCGTGCTCGGTCCTGTCGCCGCTGCCTCGCCGTCAGAGAACTATGGCGAGTACTCCCTGATGACCCAGCGCCATGCCGGGCAGTTCTACTCCGAGGGGAATGCGGCCGGCCAATGGTCGTGGACACCGCAAGGTGACGAGTCGGAGGTGTTGTGGGGCGATCCATCGAAGTGGCCACCAGACAGCGCGGAGCGTTTCAGGCATGCCGGCGACTGGGTGCTGCTCGACGGATGGCGAAGTTTCGGCACCTACTACGTCCAGCGGGTCAACCGCGAGCTCATCGGCGATGGGTCGTGCCAGAACCTGGTCCCGCTGCCCTCGGAAGGGGGCCGTCAACACTACGTGCAGTGGAAGATTCCACCCCGCGCCTACTGCCTGCAGGCGTGGGGCACCATCACCGATCAGCTCAGCGGCAAGACCCTGGACTTCTCGCATGCGCAGGTATGGTCCCCGCCCGGCCCCTGCCACAACATCTACCTCGGAGGGCAGACCTGCATCCGCCAGTGGGAATCATGGTCTGACAACAACGGCTCCCCTGGTAGCCCGATCACGCGCAAGCTGGAGCGCGAGGTGTACCTCGCCCGCGGTATCGGGATGGGCTTCATGATTGATCAGACTTATCCGCAGCCGTGGCACGCCGAATTGCACTCCTACTGGGTCTGGTAACTGCTCGGTCTGGTTGTAGCGATCAGGTGCCCTGAATGGGCGGCAGCGGTCCCACGTGGCGCTGCAGCCCCGGGCCACCAGCCCGCCTGCTGCGTGCTCGCCCGTACCTTTCATGGGCTGCCTGCTTGCTGACGCCCAGCGACTGACCGATGTCGGTCCACGGTGCACCACGCGTGCGCGCCAGCCGCACCAACCTGCCCCGCCACCGATCCACCACCCGGGCAAGCGCCTCCACCGCAGTCAAGGCCTCGAGTACCGGTTCGATAAGGCGTCGCTCGCCGTCCGCCGCAGTGAGCCGCTGCATGTCAGCGGCGGTATCCTGCGGAAGATAGCGACCGAAACGCTCAGCGGCATGCAGTGCCTCGAAGGTCTGCCATGGCAAAGGCGTCTGCCCGGCGAGCGACGTGGACCGGGTGCGCGGCGGTGCCGGAGCCGGTGCGCCGGAATCTTTCGGTGGCTCATCAGCAGGCGGTAGCTTCAGAAAAACCCGGGTGGTAGTTCCCTGCGGGCAGGTGTGCTGCTGGACCAGGTCGGAGAGATGGTGGACCAGCAACAGGCCACGGCCGTCTGGTTTTCTTGGGTCAGCCAGTAGACGGTCGCCGGGAGGATCACTGATGTGTCCGGTGTGGCGGACCTCGCAGACCAGGTAACCTCGCTCGGCCCAGACGCGCAGACTGCCGGCGCCGCCGCCGTGAACGAGGCTGCGCGCCACCAACTCGCCGACTATCAGCTTGAGCTCCGAGTGATCGCCACTCAGGCCCAGCCGGGCAGCGTGATCGCAGACGAACTGCCCGGCCAGCGCCGCCTTGCTGGCATCGAAGGCGAAACTGGGACCCACCACGGGCGAGCAGAGTCGATCATCGGTCATGACCCGTTCCGGCGCGAAGCCGTTACTGGGCCGTTCACCACGGGCATCGATCAACCGCGGGTGGTTTAGCTCGACCTCGGCAAGGGTCCGTGGACCCACCAGGTCGAGGTCATAGGGGCACAACATGCTGACCGATCGGCCGGCGAGCGCAATGTTTATCAAGGCCTCTTGATGCGTGCAGGCGGGATACTCCCTGGCGACGCGCCCGGCCCACGGCTGTTCTGCGATGATCCGCACCCGCCCGGAAAGATGGGTATCAGCGAAGGCGCGGAGCACGTTGGGGATGATCCGCCCTGAGTTGCGGCCGGAGCGGGTCATATCGAGTAGCCGGACCCGCTCGGCCGCGGAACCCAGTTCGTTGAGGATGAGCCGCAAATTGGGGCCCGGTACAGCGAGACCCACAGGTTCTCCAGCGGCCAGCCCCTCGCGGATGAATGGCACCGTCCCTGCGAGGTATTCCGCGGTGCCGCGGTAGAAGAGCGCCGGGTGCATGAACTCATCAGCCCAGCGCGGAGCGGGGACGGTCATCGCCCCCACATCCCTTTTAACATGCTCGTGCGGAGATGGCCGCGAGAACTGACGACCAGCACACCTACCACCTCGTCTCGACGCGACAAATAGCGGTAGCCGCCGACTGATCGGCAGACCACCCATTTACCGCGCCAAGCCCCGCCACACAGAGTAGTTAGTAATCGGGGCAGTTACAACCCGAAATCGGCCCGTTCACAGAAAGTTTCCACTCGCCGATGCGGTATCCTCGCGGCACATGCTCGTGGCATGTCTCAGAATACGTCTCATCAGCCGTAGCAGTGATACGGGAGGCACGGATGAGGGCGGTCCCAGAGTAGGCGTCGAGCTCGCCACCGCTGCGCAACGGTCGTGTTAGGCAGGTGAGATATCGAAGACCGCGCCGCTGCGTGCTGGAAGCGCCAGCAGCAGCGAGCGGGAGGAGAGCTTGATGATCGGTGAGCCGCCGATGGCGAAGAGCATCTCGGCTGAGGCGGGCTGCATAGTCAGTTGGTTAGCCAGTGGGATTTCGCACCGGCGGGGTGCCTCAGCGACGTTGACGGCAGTGATGATGGTGCTGCCGCCCAGGGTGCGGGCGAAGGCGTAGACGTCCGGATCGGCATAGAGCGAGGTGTAGTCGCCGGTGCGGAGGGCGGGGTGGGATCCCCGCAGTGTGATAAGCGCCTTATGGAAGCCCAGCGCCTCGGTGTCCCAGCGCTGTGGGTGATCCCAGGGGAAGGCCTTACGGGCCCACCGGTCTGGGGGTAACGCCCCGGTGAGGCCGATCTCATCGCCGTAGTAGATCGACGGGGCGCCTGGGAAGGTGAAGAGCAGGAGCGTACCGATCCGGACGCTGGCCTGGTCACCATCGGCGATGCTGACGAAGCGGGATGTGTCGTGGCTGCCGAGCAGGTTGAGCTGGGTGAGCTGGATCGGCCAGGGATACAGACGTAGCAGATCGTCGATCTTGGCTGCATAGGCGCGGCCATCGATGCCGGGCCAGGGGGCGTAGCTGCGGTCCTCAACCGTCTCCCGGCGAACGCGGTGACCGGCGCTGAACGCAATCGCCGCCTCCGCGAACAGGTAGTTCATGACGCCGTCGAACTGGTCGCCTTGCAACCACTGCCGGGCCTCGGTCCAAACCTCGCCCACGATGTACGCCTGAGGGTTGATCGCCTTGACCCGCTGCCGGAACTCCTGCCAGAAGCCGTCCGAGTGGATCTCGAACGGGACGTCGAGCCGCCAGCCGTCGATCCCCCGGCCAAGCCAGTACTCCCCAATCCTCATCAGATATTCGCGCACCTGCGGGTTGTCGGTATTGAACTTGGGGAGGGCGTGCAGCCCGACCCAGGCCTCATAGCCAGGCGGCCGACTGTGGTCATAGGCGTTGGGAGGGTACTCGCGGACGGAGAACCAATCGAGCCACGGCGATGCCGAGCCGTTCTCAAGGACATCGTTGAACTGGAAAAGTCCCCGGCTGGCGTGGTTGAACACCCCGTCGAGCACGATACGCACGTTCCGCAGCCGGCACTCGGCCACCAGCGCGTCAAAGGCTTCATCCCCGCCTAGCAGCGGATCTACCTTGTAGTAGTCGTGGGTGTGGTAACGGTGATTCGACGCCGACTGGAAGATCGGATTGAAGTACAACGCCGTGATACCCAGATCTTGCAGATAATCAAGACGCTCCCGCACACCGACGAGGTCCCCACCTTTATAACCGAACGGCGTCGGATCACTGTCCCAGGGTTCGAGGTTGTGCGGCTTGTCCAGAGTCTCGCTCTTCGCAAACCGGTCCGGGAAGATCTGGTAGAAGACGGCGTGTTTGACCCAATCTGGGGTGAGGATGTCAGCCGGTGCGTTCGTTCCCCTCATCCAGCAACGGTAGTCCCGATTCTCAGCACAGATCGATACCAACTAGATGGTCATCCCCAGACACGCTCGGCGGTCGCCACGATCGTCCGCAGCTTGGCCTCCTCGTCCGCTATGGACAGCGCGTTGCCGAGGATGGAGGTCGCGAAGCCACACTGCGGCGACAGGGCAAGGTGCTCCAGCGGCTGGTAGCGCGCCGCCTCACGGATTCGTGTCTCGAGTTCATCAACGGTCTCTCGCCGTCCAGTCTTGGTCGTGACGAGTCCCAGGACGGCGGTCTTGTCCTCCGGTGCCATGGCCAGCGGCTCGAATCCGCCAGAGCGCTCGTCGTCGTACTCGAGAAGGAGCCGCTGCGCCCCTATGCGGGGGAACAGACGCTGCGCCAGCCAGTCGGCGCATCTCGCCGTCCGTGACCACGGCAAGTCCGGCGTCTTCCTGCAGGCGGATCGCCGAATCGACCGCCGCATCCTCGACCCGCTTGAATTCGGGCGGACCGAGCTCGCCTCGATCCCAGCGCTCCCGCGCCAGAAGCAGTTCGGGCGGCCGGAGAAGGCTGCCGACCACGTCGGTACGCGCCACCAGCACGGCGCCAGCCTAGAGGCAGGCCAGCTATCGATACCGGAAGCCGTCGAGGAAACGGCGGAACAGCCCGCCCTCGGGCGGCAGCGCCGGAGCGGGTGGCGGAGCGGTGCGAAGCTGGCGCGCGATCGGCTGGTCGTAGTCGGTCCTGGCGATCGTGTCAACCACCTGCGACTCGTCGAAGTCTTCGGAGCCCTCGATGACGGGAACGAAGCCGACGAGGACACCGTCGCGCATGACTTGCGCTTCGAGGCTCGCTGTGCCGTCGGTGTCCCACATCGCCTCTCGACCACCGGGAAGCGACACCCGCACTCCGCACTGGTACTCGCCGGCCCTCACCATATGTGCGTCCACACCACGCTCCCGCAGCGCGTCCGCGACCCGGCGCGCCCTGTTCTCGTCCATCCCTAAAACTTACCTGCCGCCACCCCGCTGATTGATGACCGCATTCAGCGGCGCAGCGGGGTAATCGGCACCCTGATAGCCACGCTCAGCCCGCTGGATGCGGGAGGCCCGGCTGCTGTTGGCCTAGGATCCCCGGCGGACCAGCTTTGAGCGGCGCAGCGCAGTACGCAGCGAAGGAGACGCCCATGACCGCGATACAGGACCTGGTGGAGCGCAACTCATTCCGCGCAGGTACCGGGCCCGGCCCGATGCCTTCTCCACCGAGCCTGCACGTGGCGGTGGTGGCCTGCATGGACGCCCGGCTCGATCCCCATCAGCTGCTGGGCCTGCGGCCGGGGGAGGCGCACGTGATCCGGAACGCAGGTGGCGTCGTCACCGACGACGTCATCCGCTCCCTGGCGGTCAGCCAGCGCAAGCTCGGCACGACCGAGGTGATGTTGTTGCACCACACTAAATGTGGGATGGCGACGTTCACTGATGAGGACTTCTGGGCAGAACTACAGGAAGCCACCGGCCTGCGGCCGACCTGGGCGGTAGAAACCTTCCATGACGCCGAATCCGACGTGCGGCAGTCGGTGGAACGGGTGCAGCGCAGCCCGTTCCTGGCAAACACCACGGCGGTGCGCGGCTTCGTCGTCGATATCGACACCGGCGATCTCGCCGAGGTCTGACCCGCCGCAACCGTGAATGCCGCACAACTGATCGCCTGGTTCGACGCCCAGGCGCGGGAGCTGCCGTGGCGTGAGCCTGGCACCACGCCGTGGGGCGTACTGGTCAGCGAGGTAATGCTGCAACAGACCCCGGTGCATCGCGTTGCTCATGTGTGGACCGAGTGGATGGCCCGGTGGCCCCGGCCGTCGAGTCTGGCCGCCGAGACACCCGGCACCGTCGTCCGGGCCTGGGGCAAACTCGGCTACCCCCGGCGCGCGTTGCGTTTGCATTCGGCTGCCACCGCCATCGCCGCTGAGCATGACGACGTCGTTCCCGCTGATGTGGACCTGCTGCTCGAGCTGCCCGGGATCGGCGCGTATACCGCTCGCGCAGTGGCGGCCTTTGGGTACGGCCACCGCGTGCCGGTGGTGGACACCAACGTGCGCCGGGTGGTGGCGCGCGCCTTGCACGGTCTGGCGGACTCCGGACCGCCATCCATCTCGCGTGATCTGTCCGATGTCGACGGTGTGCTGCCCGACGTGCAGGCCGCCCGGTTCTGTGCCGCACTGATGGAGCTCGGCGCCGTCGTGTGCACCGCTCGCCGGCCACGCTGCGCCGACTGCCCGGTGGCCGGCGAGTGCGCCTGGATACGCGCGGGCCGGCCGGCCGGGGCGGCCGACCGGCGGCCCGCGCAGCGCTTCGCGGGCACCGACCGTCAGGTGCGCGGATTACTGCTCGATGTCTTGCGCGCGGCGGCCGATCCGGTGTCCCGACCTCGGCTGGATGTGGTCTGGCGCGACGCGCCCCAGCGCGACCGCTGCCTCGGCTCGTTGCTGGACGATGGTCTGGTGGAACAGACGTGCGACGGCCGCTTCGCCCTACCGGGAGAACACACCAGCTAACCGTTATGGAGACATATCGGGGTGAGCGAAGGCACTGTGACCCCGATATGTCTCCATAACGGGGAAAGGCAGTGGGGAAGTAGGCTGGCGGTATGGCCGTCGTGAAGATCAACGCAATTGAGGTGCCTGAGGGCGCTGGCCCAGAGTTGGAACGCCGGTTCGGGGATCGCCACGGGTCGGTGGACTCAGCGCCAGGTTTCCTCGGTTTCGAGCTGCTGCGCCCGATCGCCGGAGACAACCGGTATTTCGTCTACACCAAGTGGGAGACCGAGGAGGACTTCCAGGCCTGGCGCAACGGCCCGGCGATGGAGGCACATTCCGGTGCCCGAGCCAAACCGGTCGCCACCGGCTCCTCCCTACTGGAGTTCGAAGTAGTGCAGTCCGCTAAGCCATCGCCCCCCACCTCCTGACCCACCGCGTATCGGAAGCGGACGATAGTTGTCTTGACAGTTCTGTGCCCGCCATTCTTGTGCAGAATGGCGGGCACAGGGTCGGATAAGGCGGTCTAGTCGGGGCTGGCGGCACTGTCCAGGTCGACCAGGGGGGTGTCGGGCACCTGCGGCGGCTTTGCCGTGCCGCGGAATACGAACCGAGCATCCTCGGCCGAACCCTCACCGTCCCAGTTCTCGACATCGACGATGACGATCTGCCCGGGTATGATCTCGCCGAACAGGATCTTCTCCGACAGCTGGTCCTCGATCTCTCGTTGAATGGTCCGGCGCAGCGGCCGGGCGCCCAACACGGGATCGAATCCTCGCTTGGCCAGCAGCTTCTTGGCCGTGGTGGTGAGCTCCAGCTCCATATCCTTGTTGCGCAGCTGAACCTCGACCCGGGAGGCCATCAGGTCCACCATTGTGATGATCTCTTCCTCGGTGAGCTGATGGAAGACGATCGTGTCATCAATCCGGTTGAGGAACTCCGGCCGGAAGTGCTTCTTGACCTCGTCGTTGACCTTGCTCTTCATCCGCTCGTAATTCGAGGTTTCGTCATTGCCCACGGTGAAGCCCAGACCCACAGCCTTCGAAATGTCCGAGGTTCCCAGGTTGGTGGTGAAGATGATCACGGTGTTCTTGAAGTCCACCGTACGGCCCTGACCATCGGTCAACCGGCCATCCTCCAGCACCTGCAACAGCGTGTTGTACACCTCCTGGTGCGCCTTCTCAATCTCATCGAAGAGCACCACCGAGAACGGCTTGCGACGGACCTTCTCCGTGAGCTGGCCACCTTCCTCGTAACCCACATAACCGGGAGGGGCTCCGAACAGCCGGGACGCAGTGTAGCGGTCGTGGAACTCACCCATGTCGATCTGGATGAGCGCGTCGTCGTCCCCGAACAGGAACTCCGCCAACGCCTTGGACAGCTCGGTCTTACCCACACCGGAGGGACCGGCGAAGATGAACGAGCCGGAGGGCCGCTTGGGGTCCTTCAGACCAGCCCGGGTGCGACGGATCGCCTTGGAGACCGCCTTGACCGCCTCGTGCTGGCCGATGATCCGCCGATGGATCTCGTCCTCCATACGCAGCAGGCGGGTGGTCTCAGCCTCGGTGAGCTTGAACACCGGGATACCGGTCCAGTTGGCCAGTACCTCGGCGATCTGCTCGTCGTCAACTTCGGCGACGACGTCGAGGTCGCCGGCCTTCCACTGCTTCTCCCGCTCGGTCTTCTTGATCAGCAGCTGCTTCTCCGAGTCACGTAGCTTCGCGGCTCGCTCGAAGTCCTGCGCGTCGATGGCCGACTCCTTGTCCCGGCGCACCGCGGCGATCTTCTCGTCGAAGTCGCGCAGGTCCGGCGGAGCGGTCATCCGGCGGATCCGCATCCGGGCACCGGCCTCGTCGATCAGGTCGATCGCCTTGTCGGGCAGGAACCGGTCGTTGATGTAGCGATCGGCCAGCGTGGCGGCCGACACCAGCGCGCTGTCGGTGATGGATACCCGGTGGTGCGCCTCGTAGCGGTCCCGCAGACCCTTGAGGATCTCAATGGTGTGATCGATGCCCGGCTCTTGCACCTGGATCGGCTGGAACCGGCGCTCCAGCGCGGGGTCCTTCTCCACATACTTGCGGTACTCGTCCAGAGTGGTGGCGCCGATGGTCTGCAGCTCGCCACGGGCCAGCATCGGCTTGAGGATCGACGCGGCGTCGATCGCACCTTCCGCAGCACCGGCCCCGACCAGGGTGTGCATCTCGTCGATGAACAGGATGATGTCCCCGCGGGTGCGGATCTCCTTGAGTACCTTCTTCAGGCGCTCCTCGAAGTCACCGCGGTACCGGGAGCCGGCCACCAGCGAACCCAGATCCAGGGTGTAGAGCTGCTTGTCCTTGAGCGTCTCGGGTACCTCGCCCTTGACGATGTTCTGCGCGAGCCCCTCGACGACAGCAGTCTTGCCGACGCCGGCCTCGCCGATGAGCACTGGGTTGTTCTTGGTACGGCGGGACAGCACCTGCATGACCCGCTCGATCTCCTTGCCGCGTCCGATCACCGGGTCCAGCTTGCCCTCCCGGGCACTGGCGGTGAGGTTGCGACCGAACTGGTCGAGCACCAGCGACGACGACGGGGTGCCTTCACCCCGGCCTGAGCCGGACTCCGCGGGCTCTTTGCCCTGGTACCCGGACAGCAGCTGCAGCACCTGCTGGCGCACCCGGTTGAGGTCGGCGCCGAGCTTGACCAGGACCTGCGCGGCCACGCCCTCGCCCTCGCGGATGAGCCCGAGCAGGATGTGCTCGGTGCCGATGTAGTTGTGGCCGAGCTGCAGCGCCTCGCGCAGCGACAGCTCCAGCACCTTCTTGGCCCGCGGGGTGAACGGGATGTGCCCCGATGGAGCCTGCTGGCCCTGGCCGATGATCTCCTCGACCTGCTGGCGCACCCCCTCCAGGGCGATGCCCAGCGACTCGAGAGCCTTGGCCGCGACACCTTCGCCCTCGTGGATCAGACCCAGCAGGATGTGCTCGGTGCCGATGTAATTGTGGTTGAGCATCCTGGCCTCTTCCTGGGCCAGCACAACCACCCGCCGCGCGCGGTCGGTAAACCTTTCAAACATGGTGCACTCCTGACTGCCGCGCCCTCGCTGCGCGACCGGTACTGGGTCAGACAGTCCGTGCCGCCACTCTAGCTGCCAGAGGGGCTTGCTCGCTGGTGAACCGCTGCCCGAACTCTTGATGCAACGCGCTCCCGCTGGTCAGGATTCCGGAGTGCGGGAACTGTCCGCTCAGGGTGAAACTGGACCCTGTCGGGTATTCCCCCTCTGTGCGCTGTGCCGTGCAGTGATCCGACTGCTAGGTTGGCTCGACATTAGGTAAGGCAACCCTGTTTTGACTGAACTACCGCGAATAGGAGGGGCCGTGCCGCACGCCGCGGTGCCCCACATGGAGGCAGCAGGAGCGGTCGCGCAACCCCGAGCGCACCCGCTGGCCAGCTCGATCGCGATGGTGGACCGTGCGGTGACATTGCTCGACTTCAGCATGCTGGATGACCGCCCGCTACCGGAACCCCGCGGGCCGCAGGGATACAGCGCCCCCTGGAACGAGTGTGCTGAGGCGCTGTCCGACGTCACCTTCTTCCCGCGCTGGCGAGCGGGAGTCGCGCGACGGCTTGCCGAGCAACACGCGCTGCCCCAGCCGGCCACGATCCCCGAGAAGACCACCGGTGGCTACATCCTGCAGTGGTACCTGATCATCCCGACCTACCTCGGCGCGTTGCTGTTTCACTCTGCACGGCGGGTGCCCGCGCTGGCGCCGCGGCGGCTGGCCTTCCGGCTCGACTCGGCGGCGCTACGAGAGGTCGCGCTGCGCCCGGGCCGGTTCTGGTGCCTGCCCGACGATCCCGACGCGCGGCATCCCGACGCCGTGCCGGTGCCCGACGAGGCAGCGCTAGCCGCAGTTCTCCGTCACGAAGTGATCACACACGCCAGCCGCTTCCTCACGGTCTACGACCCGCAGGTGCGCTTTGGGCACCGCACCCAATGGGCAACGGTGACCGATGTGCTCGACAGCGGCTTTCTGCTAGCGGGTCGCTCGTTCGGGTCGCCGCAGGCAGGTGCGTTCGATGCCCGACTGGTGCTGGGGGACGGCGAGAAACCGCTGACCTCGGCGTCGACGATCTGCACGGTAACCGACGCGCGCGGGCGTACACACTGGACCCGCCGCCGCGGGTCATGCTGCTTTCTGTATGCGCTACCTGGTATCGAGCGGCCCTGCGCCAGTTGCCCCCGGGTCTGCGAAGCAGATCGGACCCGCATCTTCAGCACCCGCAACACGGCCTGAACCGATCGCAGATCGTATTTCAGTAACGTTCACGCGTTGCGAATACCGCGTTGACCCGGCTTCGGGGATGAACCAAGGGACGGCTCTGCACGATTACTGTGATGCGGGTAACACTGCCCGCTGGCTGTTCATGCTTCGACGGAGGGAGCCGTTGAGATGGTGAGCCTGGTGAAGGGTTTTGCAGGCAAGCCTGCGCATGCGCCGCTGACCGATGTCGGTATCGGCGCCTACACTGCCGGCGTCGCGATGCTCGTGGCCGGCGCGGCTGGATTTCAAGAAGCTGTGATGGCGACTGCCTCGGTGATCACGATTGGGATCGGTCTCATCGCCGCCATACCCACCATCATCACCGGCTTGGTGGACCTGTTCGGTATTCCCGCGGATGCACCTGCACGTGCTCTGGGGTGGTGGCACCTGACACTGATGTCGAGCGCCACCGGCATGTTCGCCGGAACGTTCCGCTTACAGTTGGCCGGGTACTACGACGGCAAGATCATTATTTCGGCGGTGACCCTCGGCGTCATCTCTTGGATATTGCTGTTGGCTGGGGGCTACCTTGGTGGTGCGCTCACCTTCGTCTACGGAGTACGGGTCCTGAACAAGCCCGACGAAGCGATGGCTGATGCGCTCATTCCAGGTCGTGCTGACCATACTGACTGACCAGGTGCAACACACCGGTGCCGGCCCACCTGGGCGGCACCGGTGCATACCGTCCTTAGTTTCCCTTGTGGTAAGCGTCCAATACCTCAGCCGGGATACGGCCACGGTCTGAGACGTTGAAACCGTTCTTGCGGGCCCACTCGCGGATCGCGGCGTTCTGCTCACGATCTACTGATGCCCGACCACCGCTACTGGCCCGACGAACTGGACCTGCAGCCTTGCGACGCCCGCCCGCCTTCCGAGCGTTGCTGACATAGTCAGCCAGCGAGTCACGCAGCTTCCCAGCGTTACCCGCCGACAGATCAATCTCGTAAGCCACACCGTCGATACCAAACTCAACGGTTTCTTCGGCGGTACCTCCGTCGAGGTCATCGACCAAGGTAACGGTGACCTTCTGCGCCATGCGCGTCGTCCTCCCTCAGGGACGTGGTGGACGGAGCCATCGCACGACGACTCCACAACGACAACGGAAGGTTAGCCCATTTCCGAGAAGATTGCGAAATCGACCCATGCTCTGTGGACTCATTGTGGTCTTACCAGCGGAAACACCGATCCTCTCGCGGATACCCGAACCGGTGAGCGCCGGTCGATCCCCATTCCCATGCCGCCACTTGGCGGCATTCCATACTCCATGACCTCAAGAAGTCCCGATGGAGCAGCATCGCCTCGTCATCACCGGCCACGCAGCATGCAACCTCACGTGGAAACGTTCCGTTGCACGGCAGGGTCTACCAGCTTCGAGTAGACCTCGACCAACTTCTACCAGGGAACATCCGGTTGAGTTCAAACACCGCCGACGTCGGCCAGGCTCAGCTCGGTTCCATCGCTCACCCACAGGGCTGTGCAAAGCACAACCTGTCGGTATTGCGCAGGAAAACAACTCGACCAGATCCCGGATACCTGCTCACCAGACCCCGCCCAGAGCGGCGCTGGGGTAAGCCTCCCGAACCATCATGAGAGTCCCGGTACGGGCCACCTTGACGGGGGTACGGATCCCGACCGGAAGCCGGCATCTGCTCCCGCTTCTGGCGACGACCGCATCTGGTGGAGGCAGGTCCTCATCAGAGGATCGCTGGGGTACTCCTGCGGGATAACCCAGTGATTCGCTGGATTCACGTTGACCGCCGGTACCGTCTCCTGACGTGGACGAGCTACCGGCGCATCGCGCCCTTTCTTTCGGTTCCGTGGCCGTCAGGTACGCATTGCACCGGCCGGGCTACCCGGATGACGCGGTTGCGTGGGCTTTGGAAACGCTCCCAAACAGTGCGCGAATTCTCGACCTCGCTGCCGGCACTGGCAAGCTCACTGAGGCGATACTGCGATGTGGAATATCCGCGGCGTCAGTGCTCGCCGTCGAACCGGACGCCGGGATGCGAGCAGAACTGTGCCGGAGGATGCCACAGATCGCCGTCCGTGCTGGGTCGGCCGAGCAGATCCCCGCAGACGACGGTGCGCTGCAAGCAGTCCTGGTCGGGCAGGCTTTCCACTGGTTCGATCCCGACCGGGCACTTGCCGAGATCACCCGGGTATTGCTACCGGGTGGCGTGTTGGCCGTGCTCGGCAACACCGAGGACGACTCGGTGCCCTGGGTGGCGGAGCTTACCGAGGCCACTCAGGCTGCGCGAACGGTGGGAATTGTCGGACGTGGCTTCGCCGATATACCCGAACACCCTGCTTTCAGCGGGTCGCAGCAGCGTCGGTTTCCCTGGCGCTGGCCGCTTACCGTCGGATCGCTGCTGGAGAACGTATCGACCCACTCGTGGGCACTCATCAGCCCGCCCGATCAGCGGGCCACCGCGTTCGAAGTGATTCGCCGGTTCCTCGAACAGCACCCCGCCACCCGCGATGGCGCTTTCGAGCTACCGATGCTAACTAGGGTCCTCCGAATCACCCGCACCTGATGACGCCACCGACCGGCGCGACACAGCGGGCACAGGAGCGCGACACGCGGGGAGGGGTTAGGTGATGTTGCGTTCGTAGACCATGCGGAGGCCGCGCAGGGTGAGGTGGGGGGCGTGGTGGGTGATGGTCTGCGACTCGGCGATCAGCAGGGGAGCCAGTCCACCGGTCGCAATCACCGCTACCTCGCTCTCGGCGTCCGGAGCCAGCTCCGTGGCCATCCGGCGGACGAGCCCGTCGACCTGGCCCGCGAAGCCGAACAGCAAACCGGACTGCAGCGCTTCCACCGTGCTCTTGCCGATCACCGACCGAGGCCGGACGAGCTGCACCTTCACCAGTTGCGCTGCCCGGGTGGCGAGCGCATCTATGGAGATCTCGACGCCGGGTGCCAGCGCACCGCCGAGGAATTCCCCGCGCGCGCTGACGGCGTCGAAATTGGTGGAAGTACCGAAGTCCACCACGATCGCTGGACCCCCGTAGAGGGTGTAGGCCGCGAGCGTGTTGACGATCCGGTCGGCACCCACCTCGCGGGGGTTGTCGCAGAGTAACGGCACTCCGGTGCGCACCCCTGGTTCCACGATCACTCGCGGTAGCTGCGGCCAGTAGCGGTCAACCATCACCCGTAGCTCCCGCAGCACAGCGGGCACCGTCGACAGCGCAGCAACACCGGTGACCTTCCCAGAGTACTCCCCGAGCAACCCGCGGAAGGTCAACGCTATCTCGTCGGCGGTCATCCTGGCGTCGGTGCGCATCCGCCAGTCGTGCAGCAAGGTGGCGTCCGGGCTGGTGCCCCCACGATGATCACCGAAAAGCCCGAGGACGATGTTGGTATTGCCGATATCTACGGTGAGCAGCACCTGCTCAGCTTCGCGTCTCGCCGGCCGAGCCGGCAATCAGAGATCCGCCTGCCGGGGCATGCGCCGGGTCACTGCCCTGGTGCACGATCCGATTGTCGGCGTCGACGAACACCACCCGGGGGTGGTAGCACCGTGACTCGGCTTCGTCCATGGTGCCGTAGGCGATGAGAATGACCAGATCCCCGGGTGCCACCAGATGTGCGGCGGCGCCATTGATCCCGATCACGCCGCTGGAGCGGGGACCAGGGATGACGTAGGTCTCCAGCCGTGCGCCGTTGGTGATATCCACGATCGCGACCCGCTCGCCGGCGAGCAGATCGGCAGCGTCCATGAGGTCTTCGTCCACGGTCACCGATCCCACATAGTGCAGATCCGACTGCGTGACGGTAGCCCGGTGAATCTTGGACTTCAGCATCGTCCTGAGCATCACAGACTTCCTCCTCCACCCGGGCCGGGTGGGAATCCCAGGTGCAGGCACACATTGTCGATCAGTCGGGTGCTCCCTACGGTGGCGGCGAGTAGCAGCCGGGCCGGTCCCCGCTGCGGAGCGGGGCAAAGCTGAGGATCGCGCAGTGCCAGGTAGTCCAGCGCCACACCAGGTCGTCCACACAGCGCATCGTCGGCGGCGGCGAGGACCGCTTCGGGGCCATGGACGCCGGCCCGCGCTCCGGCAGTCAGCGCCGCCGGGAGTGCGGCCGCGGCGGCCCGAGCCTGCGCCTCTAGGTGGATGTTGCGGGAGGACAGCGCGAGCCCGTCGGGCTCTCGCACCGTGGGCACTCCGATCACCTGCACGTCCATCCGCAGATCGGCTACCATCCGCTGGATCAACACGAGCTGCTGGTAGTCCTTCTCGCCAAAGAATGCCCGGTCCGGCGTGACCATCCC
>DASYMC010000005.1:0-5915 GCA_036009255.1 Pseudonocardiaceae bacterium | reverse complement strand
TGCCCCCGAGCAAGCCCTCGCGAAGCTCGACCACCTTGTACTCGTAACCGGCCACCATGCCGCCTCCTGATCCCCATTCTTACATCCAGGGGCATGCTCGCACCCCGGTGTCCCCGGGACCACGAGTTTCAACCCGCAAGTCGAATAGGCTGTGACGCGCCCAGCGCGACGGGCACGAACATGATCAGCATCGCGGCACCAAGGAACCAGCGACCGGTTCCCGGTCTGGAGACCTCAGGCGAATTCCGCCGGTTGCGTGGATTTCAGTTCGGCGCAGGGGGTTCCTCGACGTCCATCCGGGCGACCAAGTCATCACGCAGCTCGTAGACGTGCAGGACACGGCTCTCTCCCACCACCGCGCCCGCCCGGTCCCGCGCTCCTTGGCGCACGTCGACGGCCACCCTGCCGTCCGACCGGATGGTGACCCTGACAGGCTCGACCCACGAATCCAGCTCGGCCCACTGACGTGTCCAGTAAGAGCGGACACCTTCGCGGCCGTGGACTCGGCCACCCTCCCAGGCGTTCGGCCAGTCGACAGTTTCCGGACAGCATGTTGGGCGGCTAACCGAGATCGGCAGGAGTTGAGGAGCGGACGCCTCACCGTCCCCATCGTTGCTGGATCACAATTCCTAGCGAGAGCCGCCGGCATGGACGGAATCCCGTCCTGGCAGGAGAAGTCATGGTCGCCTTATCAATCGGCTACGCCCAGGTATCCGCCGATGAGCAAGACCTCACCGCGCAACGCGACGCTCTCCAGCAGCTGGTGCCGGATCGGATGACGGTGATGGTCACGACTCTCCCCGGGTTCCGTGGTCGGCCGACATCGCCGGGGGCTGTCGAGCGTCCAGCCGCGAGTGCCGGAACGGTGCCAGCTCATCGATCAGCTCACCGCGGACCTCGGCACCGACCAGCTCCGCGACGCGCAGGCAGAGAGTCACGCCGCTGTGGGTGACGGCGAGATGGAAGTTCTCGACGGTGGCGCTTCGCCCGAGCACGGGAAGCCCGTCGATCGGGATCACGCGCACGCCGATCCGGCTCGCCTCGACCTTGGTGCCACGAAGTCCCGGGTAGAGCTCCTCGGCCAGGTGGAGCATCGCCTCCGCCGCACCGGGTTCGCCGATCCGGGAGCCGTCGTCGTGCGCCGACACAGCGGCGTCCGCGGTCGTGTTGTGCAGAAGCAGCCGCCCACCGCCGTCGGGCCGCAGGTGGATCTGCGGTGCGTGGATCACCCGCCCGACCGCGACCGCTGTGGGCGCGGTATACGCCAACAGCCCCGTGCTGTTGCGCATCGGAAGGTCCACGCCCGCGAGCGCTGCGACCTTGCCGGCGCCTGGACCGGCACAGTTGACCACCGCATCGGTGCGAACCATCTCGCCATCGGAGGTGCGGACACTATCGATGCGGTCACCCGTCATCGACATCCCCACGGCAGCGGAATGTGGTCTCACCTGTGCTCCCGCCGCACGAGCCGTCGAGAGCAGCGCGGCGATGAGCCGGGCGGGATCGACCCAGCCCTCGTCGGGAAAGTACGCGACTCGGCTTCCGATCATGTCAGAAGCCATGTCCGGCTCCAGCGAACGGACTTCCTTCGAATCGAGCCAGCGTGCCTGGTAACCCCACTCCAGCAGCCGAGCAACCTTCCTCGCCTGCTCCTGTTGTGCGTCGGCACCCGTCTTCCACTCCAGGTTTCCGCTCTCGTGGTACCAGTCGCAGGAGGCAACGCTCGATGCGAGACGCCGGTGAGCCTGCATGCCCTCGACATTGAGGTCGAAATAGCTCCGTGGCTGTTTGCCGCCCGCGTTGGTCCAGGCGAAGGTGGCTCCCGAGGTCCCCGCTGCGGGCTGACCCGACTCCAACACGGTGACGGTGCAGCCCTCACGAGCGAGATCGGCGGCTATCGCAGCGCCGATCACGCCTGCTCCCACAACGACCACATTCAGCGACATGGAGATCAATGCTCCTTCCTCGACGTGCCCGACGAGGTGCACAGGGAGATCGTCAGTTCACGAGCGCGATACCCGCCGAGCTCGGCGCGACGGGCAGGCCCCTCAGACACCTCCAAGAACCGTAACAAACCGGGCATCCGGAGCTGGCGCGCCGATCAGTTGCGAGCGAGGGATCGCACCGCGATCAAGGCCGCGTCGCCGCAGCGCGCCATCTTCACCGCGGTGGCGTTGAGGTCGGTGTATGAGGTGGTCCGCTGCTGGTGGCTCGCTCGATGAAGAACTTCTTTCCGATGTCCGTCAGCCTTGCCCGCTCCTCCTCGGAACACCCAGACCGCACGATCGCCCTCCCCTTCCATGCAGAGCTGGTGCCCGAACCTCACTGACTTCTGTGTGAGACTCGGAAAAATCCACACCAGCCCTACAGAGCCGGCGCGCCATCGGCGAAGAAACTCGGATGGCCTCGCCGAACCGGGCGTACTGGTCCGGTCAAGGGCGTAGTCCACTGCCGTAGGTGTGTTTAGACGACACCGACGGTGGGCACCGTCGGTGTCGTGCAGACCTTCCTGCCGTATCCCGACTTCGCAGCCAGCGCCGAGGCGCTAGACCGCCGTCGGCTCGGCAAGCAGCGCGTCGAGGCCCTGCAGATTCTGCGGGCGCTGACCCGGGAACGCTACGGTTGGAAGCACCATCCCGCGGTTCGAATGTGGGCCGGCTACGAAGAGGCACTGGCCTGCTACGCGATGGAGATCTGCGCGGAGTGGGTGCGCCGCGGGCATGCCGACAGCTGCGCGGCGAGCATCAGCGCTGACCTGACGGCCGCGGGGCTGCCAGCGCCTCGGTCCCAATCAGAACTCGCAGCCAAGCAGCGGCTGCCGCCCTGGCTCGGTGACGAGCGGCTGCACCGCAGCCACCGCGCGGCGCTGGTCCGCAAGGATCCCATTCACTACCGGGACCGCTTCGACGACGTCGAGGACGACGTAGCGTATTTCTGGCCGGTGCGCAGCTGAATGTGCATGTCACGGTGGCGTGGGCCCTGCAAAGCCTGCCCCATGCCATGGGTGTATCGGCGACGACCAGAGTAAATCCAGTAGATCCCTACTAGCCGCACCGAGCATGCCGGAAACGTCACTGCCAGCACGGTCCCCCGGGGCTGTGGTCTCCTCCCGGGTCTCCTCCGCGCTCGTTCGCCGGTGTCCGCCTAGGCTCGGATCCGCGCTCGGTCGCACGTTGTCACGGATCCAGACAGGCATCAATGACTGTCGCCCCGAGCCCGAAAATCAGAAGGTCGGCGTCGACCCCGCCCCTGGCGACCATCTTGACCAGCGTGAGCGCTGTTGTGTTTTCTCTCATTCATGGCCCGCCGTCTCGACATGATTCTCGGACCAGCCCCGGTCATTTAGTGCTGCGAGGATGCCCTCGGCCCGGTGGCGGATGTTGTCCTCGAAGTCGCCGTGTGTCAGCGCGTAGAGCCGATCGGTTTTGACCGTGGCGAGGATGCGCTCGGCCGCGACTTCCGGTTCCATGGGGTCGGCGATCATACGTTCGAGGCTTGTCCGCGCTTGTTCCATCGAGAGGTGCGCCGGTAGGTGTTCGGCCTGCGCATCGTCGTAGGCCGAAGCCAGGGTGAACAGGCCCTCGGTCATGGGCGTGCGCACGAGGGCCGGGCAGGCCACGGTCACCCCGATCGGCAATCCCATCGCTTGGAGCTCTGCGCGCAGCGTCTCGGAGATCGCGACTACCGCGTGCTTGCTGGTGCAGTAGACACCCGCGAACGGTATCGCCGTCAGCCCAGCCAGTGAGGCGATGTTGACCACGTGTCCGGCTCCGGCCGTCACTAGATGCGGCACAAACGCCTGGATCCCGTGCACCACGCCGAGCAGGTTTACCGCCAGGACGCGCTGCCAGTCCTGTGGGTCGGTCTGCCACAGCGGCCGGGGGTTGCCGGTGGCGATACCGGCGTTGTTGACGATGATGTCTACTCGACCGAAGTGCTCAAGGGTGCGGGAGGCCAGAGCGTGGAGCGCCGCCAGGTCGCTGACGTCGGTGGTCACCGGCAGCACTCGTCCGCCGCGGGCGGTGAATTCCTCAGCTGTGGTGTGCAGCCGCTCCCTCGCAGTATCCGCCAGGACGACGGACACACCGCAGTCGATGAGTCCAGCAGCCAGGGCACGACCCAGTCCCTGCGCTGCCCCGGTCACGACCGCCACCTGACCTGCTTCGATGATCATGTGATTCCTTTCTCGTTGCGGTCGTCCGCGTGGTCATCTCCGCTGGATACTGGCCGTGCCCGAGCGGGTGAAGAGCCGGTGGGTGGCCGCCAGATCCCCGCTTCTCCGAGACCAGAACATGTCACCGGATCCCAGCCGTGGACCGACAGGTCAGCAAAAGTCGGCAAGACCGCCGTCATACGGTGACAGAGGCCAACACGCGCAGCATGAACCGCGAGGTAAAACGACACGCGAGAGTCGTCCACTACCTGCTCGGCCCTGATCCCACCGCGTTCGGGACGAAGAGGCCGCGAGATCAAACCCGCAAGGCGAGCATCTGTCGACGGCACGTGAAAGTCACCTCGGCGTGGCCCCTAGCGTTCCGGATGACCCTCGAAAACGGTCTGGGGGCATTTCGTGACCGGCGGTTTCGGTCACGATGCCGCATGGCATGCCTACGGGCCCTACCTGACCCTGCAGCTGGCGCATACTTTCCTGCTCCTCGGCGACGTCGGGCGCATGGACGCCTGCCTCGCCTGGGCAGTCGCCGACGCGGCATTCGCCCAGATCTCCCGAACCGACAACCCAGCTGACGCCGGTCAATCGTGGCAGGTCACCAAGGAGCCTGGAATGAGCAACACGCCTACCCGATCGCCAGTGACATCCCGCACGGCTGGGCCGCAGCCGAGTTTACCCTGCTGCTGCGTGACATCCTCTTCTTCGAAGCCGGTGAGGACGACGACCCGCATATCTACCTCGCACCCGGCGTTATGCCAGCCTGGTTACGCGGCAACGGCGGCCACACGGTCAGCGTGTCGCAGGCCCCGACCGTGTTCGGATCAACCTTCGGCTACACCCTCCGGCATGACCAAGCGGCGCAGCGGATCACCATAGACATCCCCGCACCGAGACCGGCGTGCGCTACATCTACCCCTGCCGGCTCGGCCGACCCGCAGCCGCCACGGCGGACGGGATGCCTGCCGCGACGCTCGGGTCAAACGTTCAGCTGCCGGCGGGTACCCGCCATGCTGAAATCGGCTATACCTAGGCTGGGCGCGTTCCCGAAGATGCCGCGCAAACATACGCACATGCCGATTAGCGGACGTTTGGTGGGGCGCGCAGTTGGGCCATCGACAGGCAGAAGCTTCGTGCCTCGGGTCAGCAGTATCGCGATGCAGGCGGGACTGGCGGCGGCAGTCACGTGACTGATGCGCCCGCGCAGTCGCTTGCGCCATGGTGTCCACGTCGATCCTGTTAATCCGGCGCCGTTGCC
Organism: Pseudonocardiaceae bacterium; assembly: GCA_036009255.1. Lineage (GTDB taxonomy): Bacteria > Actinomycetota > Actinomycetes > Mycobacteriales > Pseudonocardiaceae. The sequence continues at coordinate 489 of DASYMC010000005.1, read as the reverse complement.
AACACCTCGCTGGGAGGGAGCGCGCCGTGAGCAGTGGGGCGGACATCACCACACCGGACACCATCGAGCGACGCACTCGGTGATTACTCCCCATCTTTTGGAGGGAACTCTCATGTTCTCGTCTCTGTCATCTTCCCTGCTGTGGCGGGGACTTCTCGCGGTCGCCGTCGGGGTGGTCTCAGTCACATGGCCAAACATCACCGTCGGCGCGTTCGTCATCCTGTTCGCAATCTATGCGTTTCTGGCTGCCGGTGGTGATGCGGTGCGGGCGTTTAGCAGCGATCATGCCGACCCGGTGGCGGGCTACCTGTTACTTGCCCTGCTGTCACTCGCTGCCGGATTGATCGCCCTGCTCTGGCCGGGCATCACTGCGCTGGTGCTGACTATTTGGGTGGCGGCGTGGGCCTTCGTTACCGGCGTCATCGAGGTCGTCCTCGCTTTCGGTCAGCGTGAGACAGCCGGTGAACGAGCGATGTGGGCTCTCAGCGG
>DASYMC010000004.1:0-3576 GCA_036009255.1 Pseudonocardiaceae bacterium | reverse complement strand
TGCCGGGCGATCGGTTCCATGTACTGCGGCCCGGTGTTCATGTAATAGATCATCACCTGCTGCTCGGCGGACAGGATCGTCAACGCGTGCAACTTTGAACGCGGATCGACAGCGTCCTTGGCGTACGGGTCGTTGACGTTGTCGAACGGGTGCCGGAACTCCGCCACCGTCGGACGGCCCGGCATCACCTCGGTCACCCCGTCAACGATCTTCTCGGCCTTGCGCCGTTCGACCATCTCGTACAGGTTGGCGTAGCGGTACAGGTGGTCGAAGTCCTCCAGCACTCCGAACTCGTAGGCCTGCTTCAGGTACGGGTCCGGCTCGTGGCGGGCCACCCACGCGGTCAGGTCGACCGCGACCTGCTCATAGGAGATCGTCGTCTCCAGCGGCGAGGACGAACCGGGCAACAACCAGTTGACGGCCTTCTGCTGCTGCTGCTCGAGGTAGCGGATCTCGGCAAGCTTGTGCTTGACCTCCATGTCGGGACAGATCCGGGCGAAGTTGTGGCTGAACAGCAGCGCCTCGATCTCGATGCCGTTCATCGTGATGATCCGGCACTTGGTGTACGGGTCGCTGTGATCCGGATCGACGGGCTCGACGTCGAGCTCTCGCCAGCTGCGAAGCTGCTTGTCCAGCGGGATACCGCGTTGTTCGAGCGGGTTGAATGTCATGGGATTCCAAACCGTGGTGGGTAGTAGGGCATCACCACCTACCCTGCAGGGGATCCCCTGAAACTGCTGACGAGCTTGCTCAGAGTTTGTAGTTACTTGGTTTCGGTCCAGCAGTGCGGTGACCAACAGCGCTGAGTGAGGGACGTCTGGAACTCGACGAGACCGAGGAGCGCGTTGTGGCGGCCTACGGGTCCAGCTACCGATCCGATCTGCTCCCCTTGCTCGCGGATCTGCCCGCGGCCCAACCTCGAAGTCTTCGGGCCGGCTGGGCCCAAGGTGCGGCAGACAATCGGCAGGCAGGCGTGGGTATCTCTGGCACGGGTGCGCGGGACACAACCAAACTGATCCCAGTGGGGGCCACCAACAGGCCATGACCGCGGAATCGAGTTCTGCCGACGCGGAGTCGTACGGTCATTGGCGGCGGCACCGGGCTGGTGCTAGGCAAGGTCGCGTCGGTGGGCACTGAGCACGGACACCATGGACTCACCCTCCGCGAGGACGACGGGGATGGTGCAGGGCCCCTCCCCCGCGGCCCGAACGGAGAGTCGAGTCGCTGATCGCACGGTGATCTCCTGCCTTGGTGACGCCTGTAACGGTCGCAACATCCCCCACTAGGTTGGCTCAGGTGGCCCCGCTGGGATCGGTTTGTCGAGGAGGTGTTCGAGGTCGCTGATGGCCATGGGTTTGGTGAGGTGCGCGTCGAACCCAGCCTGTAGAGACTGGTGCCGGTCGGTGTTTTGGCTGTAGCCGGAGTGGGCGATGAGTCGGGTTGGCTGGGCGCCAGCCTCTGTACGGAGGCGGCGGGCTACCTCATAGCCGGTTATGTCGGGCAGCCCAAGATCGCAGAGTACGAGATCGAAGTGCTGCTGGTGGGCGGCTTTGAGCCCGTCGCCACCGGTGTGCACGACTGTCACGTCGTGACCTCGGCGTTCCAGCAGAGTCCGGTAGGTAGCGGCCAAGTCGACGTTGTCTTCGATGATGAGCGTGCGCAGTGCTGCTGGGCCCTGGGAGGCGGTGAGGAGGCGCGCCGGGCGAGAGCGGGGCAAGCTGGTCAGGGGAAGCCGAACCCGGAACTCGGCCCCGGTCGTAGGCCCGTCGCTGTGCGCGGAAACGGTGCCGTCGTGGAGTTCAGCAATACTGCGGACAATGGCAAGACCGAGGCCTAGCCCTCCCGCATCGGTCATCCCCGAAGGCACCGCCCGCGCGAAGACCTCGAACAGCCTGTCTGCCGCGGCGGGTTCGAATCCGATGCCGTCATCGCGCACGATCACCACTGCGTGGCCTGCCTCACCAGTCAGTTCGACTCGTACGGTCCCGCCTGGGCTGGTGTATTTGCACGCATTGCTGAGCAGGTTACCGAGCATTTGGGCGAGCCTGATGCCATCTCCCTCCACGACGACCGGTTGTGCTGGAAGTGAGAGCTGCAGTGTTCGATTGATCCGGACGTATTCGGGCCGGATGTCCTGTACTGCGGCATCGACCGTACTTCGAAGATCTACTGGCTGCCGCGACACTTCGAGCCGGCCGGTCAGCGCCCGGCTCGCGTCGAGTAGATCGTCGGTCATTCGCACGAGGGCGTTGACCTGTCGCTTCAGCACGGCAAGAGCAGGATTGTCGCTGACATCCAGGGCGAGCAGCTCGGTGGCGGCCAAGACCGCGGCGAGCGGGTTGCGCAGCTCATGGGACAGGGTGGCGATAAACCGGTCCTTGGCGTGCTGTTGTTCTTGCAATGCCTGATCCGTGGTCGCTAGATCTGCATAGGTTTCCCGCAGCTGCTGGTTGACCTCCTGTAGCTCGCGGGCCCGGACGAACAGGTCGGTCTCCATGCCCGCAGCTCGCATCTGTAGTTCGGCGGCCGCGCGCTGCTGGTTGCGGTCCACCCCGTGCAGCAGGACGAAGTCGGTAACGTCCTCTACTCGATGAATGATGTGAGTGAGCCGCCCGTCAGCTCCTGATACAGGTGCATTAACCGGGCTCCAGTACCGCTCGACGAAGTGTTCTCTTATATCGTTGCGGTCGATTGGGATGTCGTAGCGTTGCAGGGCCATGGTGTCGGCTTGACCGGTGGTCAGAACCGTTTCCAGGGAGCGGCGTAAGTTGCGGACTCCGTCCGCGGTGGGATCGTCAGGGTTATCGGGGAATGCATCGAAGATGGGCCGTCCGAGCAGGGCGTTCCGGTCAGTGGCGGTTGCAGCCAGATAGGCCTCGTTGACCGCGACAATAACCAGGTGCGCGTCCAACACAAGACAAGGTGACGGGGCAGCGTCAAACAGCCGCTGATAGTCCAGTGCTGAGCCGGTCCTGTGGGGAGTCATGTCGTGGTCACAGGTCCAACCGGTACCCGAACCCGCGGACCGTGGTGATGCGGGGTGCTGTCACGTCGTGGGCAGTGAGTTTTCGGCGTACTCGGTAGATGTGTTCGGCCACTGTCGATGGTGTCTGCCAGTGTCCTGATGAATTCCATACGTGCTCCAGTAGCTGCTGTGGGGAAAAGGTCTGGCCGGGCGTGGCTGCGAGGAAAGCCAGCAGCGTGTACTCCAGCGGGGTCAGCGCGATTGGGGTTGTCGGGGCACTGATCTGCCGGGCAGCGGTGTCGATCAACAACGAGCCAAGGCGGATGATCGACGGTGGGTGATCTGGCCGGGTTCGCCGCAGCACCGCCCGGATCCGGGCGGCAAGCTCCCGCTGGGAGAACGGTTTGACCAGATAGTCGTCGGCACCTAGTTCAAGCCCGACCACCCGATCGGTCTCCTCGCTACGGCCAGTCACAATGATAATCGGAACGTTACTAGTGCTTCGCACCGTGCGGAGCAAGTCGAGCCCGTTGCCATCGGGCAGCCCCAAATCCAGCACGATCAGGTCGACCGCTTCCCGGCGCACCGCAGCCAATCCCGACTGAACATCC
>DASYMC010000003.1:0-11792 GCA_036009255.1 Pseudonocardiaceae bacterium | reverse complement strand
GAACTCCACCGCGGTGCTCGCGCTGCAGAGGGCCGCACCGGATGCGAAACCGCTGCTGTTCCAGCAGGACGCCCAGTGCGTGGCCGCCGTACAACAGGGCCGAGCCGACGCCTACGTGCTCGACCAGGCCATCCTGATCTCCGATGCCAGCACCAACCCTGCGGTCAAGGTGGTGGGCGAACCGTTCACCCAGGAGCCCTACGGCATCGGACTGCCCCTTGGTGATCCGACGGCCAAGCAGTTCGTCAACGACTGGCTGAGAAAGATCTACGCTGACGGCAGCTGGGCGAAACTGTGGAAGGCGACCCTGGGCACGGTCGTCAAGGGCGACCCCCCGACCCCGCCGACAATCGGATCGGCCCCGGGATCCTGAGCCGTCACGAGGCGCGGGCGTGAAGGTCATCATCGACCATCTCGGCTTCCTGCTGGGCGGCCTGCTCGTCACCCTCGAGCTGACCGCGCTGGCGTTTGCCGGGGCGCTGCTGCTGGGCACTGTGTTCGCGGTGTTCCGGGTCAGCCCGGTCCCGCCGCTGAGGGTGGGCGGTGCGGTCTATGTCGAGGTGCTGCGCAACATGCCGCTGCTGAGCCTGCTTGTTCTCGTCGTCTTCGGTCTGCCCGACGTGGGCGTGACGTTCTCCCTGTTCACCTCCGCGGCGCTCTGTCTGGCGACCTACGGCGCCGCGTTCGTCTGTGAGGCCGTCCGCGGGGGCATCAACGCGGTGCCGGTCGGCCAGGCCGAGGCTGCCCGCGCACTCGGGTTCACGTTCTCCCAGTCATTGCGACACGTCATACTCCCGCCGGCTTTCCGGACGATGGTGCAGCCGCTGGTGAACATCTTCATCGGGATCGCTCTCGGCTCGTCGCTGGCCGCAGCGGTGGGGGTGAGTGAACTGACCAACCGGACTCAGGTGCTCAACCTGCAGTCGGCTCAGGCCGTGGTGCTGTTCCTGGTGAGCGGGGCGCTGTACCTCGCCATCGCGCTGCTCGGCGCAACGGCGGGAGGCGCTCTGGAACGGCGACTGACCCGGCGGACCCGATGACCGCCCCCCGGGTGCTCTTCGACCAGCCGGGGCCCCGCGCCCGGGCGCGGATCCGGGTGTTCACCATCCTGGGACTGGCCCTGCTCGCCGGGTTGCTCGCCCTGACTCTGTGGCAGTTCGGCCGCAACGGGCAGCTTGACCGCAGCCGGTGGGCACCGTTCCTGCAGCTGGGCTACGTCCAGTTCCTGGCCGACGGGTTCGTCGGGACGATCGTCGCGACGGCGCTCGCCGCCGTGCTCTCCTTCCCGCTCGGCATGGTCCTCGCGCTGGGCCGGCGGTCGAGGGGGCGGGCACTGCGCTGGGTGGCGACGGCTTACATCGAACTGTTCCGCGGCGTCCCCCTGCTGCTGTTGATCTACGCCTTCCTACTGGCGCTGCCTCGGTTCGGGGTCAACCTGCCGATCCTCTGGAAGCTCGTAGTGCCGATCGTGCTGGTCAACACCGCGGTCCTGGCCGAGATCTTCCGGGCGGGCGTCAACGCCGTGGACCGAGGCCAGTTCGAGGCCGCCGTCGCGGTCGGGATGCGTGAGGGCACGGCCATGCGGGTGGTGATCCTGCCGCAGGCCATCCGGCTGGTGGCCCCGACGCTGGTGACCCAACTCGTTGCGCTGCTCAAGGACTCCACACTGGGTTACGTAGTCAGCTACCCAGAACTGATGAAACAGGGCAACAACGTCACCGTCTACACCCACCTGTTGGTGCAGACCTACCTCATAGTCGCGCTCATCTATGTGATCGTCAGCGTCGCGCTATCCCAGCTGGCGGTGTGGCTGGAGCGCAGGATGGGCACCCGCGTGCGCCGCAGCGTCGCCGGATCCGGCGGCGCCGGTACGTCGACCCCGGGTCGGCCGGGCAGGTTCGCAACCGCGCCATTGGGTCTGGCCCGACCATGGTGAAGTTGGAGCGCCGCTGCCTGCGATTCCGCCCGGCGTCTTCACCACGCCATCAGCACACTCGCCGTCAGTATCGATTGACAGTGATCAGACTGACGGCCTAAGCACCATAGATATAGTCAGAATGGAGCCGAGGTGCTCTGGCAAGGCTATCCCGGCCGCGACGATTAACCCGGGAGGTCATGGCGCACACGGCCGGAGCCCCCGTTGGGTGGTCAGATGAGTCTGTTTCCAGCGTGTCCCCCGAAGCGAGCTGAGGCCAGGGCAGCCAGTGGTCCGGGTGGTCCGGGTGGTGCCTTGGTTCGGCCACCGTGCAGATGCCCGGAAACGTCCCGTCACGCAAGAAGTGCTGGATCTCCGTTGGCTAGGCACCAGAACGCGGGCGAAGCGGCTGCCGTTCCCTCTATCAACTACCATTGCTGGAAATAGCATAGCGATGGTCGAGCGCTGGTACCGCAATGGGGTCATCTACTCGTTGGACATCTCGACGTTCCAGGACTCCGACGACGATGGAGTCGGTGACCTCGCGGGCTTGATGAGCCGGCTCGACTACCTCTCGCGGCTGGGCGTCGACATTGTGTGGCTCAACCCCCTTCACCCCTCACCCCGCCGCGACGGCGGCTACGACATCACCGACTACTACGGCGTTCACCCGCAGTTCGGCACCCTCGGCGACGTTGCCGAACTGCTCAACCACGCCGATGAACGCGGTATTCGTATCATGATCGATCTGGTTCTCAACCACACCAGCATCGACCACCCGTGGTTTCAGTCCGCCTGCAATGATCCGGCTTCCCGGTACCGGGACTGGTATGTCTGGGCGGACGACGAGCCCAAAGATCGCTGGGTCGGTGCGGTGTTCCCTGGCGTGGAGGACGCGACGTGGAGCCTGGACAGTCAATCCGGCCGTTGGTACCGGCACAGCTTTTACCGCTACCAGCCAGATTTGAACACCGACAACCCGGAGGTTCGCGAGGAGATCCGCAAGGTGCTGTCCTTCTGGCTACGCCTGGGAGTCGCCGGCTTCCGCGTCGACGCGGCACCATTCATGATCGAGACTCGGGACAGCAGGCAGCGCGACCGCTACGACTACTCGCTGCTTCGAAAGATGCGGGAAACCGTCTCCTGGCAACGTCGTGACGCGGTCCTCCTTGCGGAGGCCAACGTGGACTCCGAGCAGCTCCTTGAGTACTTCGGGAAGGCTGACGGCGAGGCAAGCCGGATGATGATGATGTTCGCCTTCCGGCTCAACCAGGCGTTGATGCTTGCCCTGGCGCGGGAGGATCCTGAGCCGATCGAGCGAGTCCTTGAGGACTTGCCCGACCTTCCGAGCCAGGCCCAGTGGGCCACCTTCCTGCGTAACCACGACGAGGTGGATCTGAGCAGCTGGATCCCGAGGAACGCGAAGACGTGTTCCGCGCATTCGGGCCCGAGCCCGAGATGCGGATCTACCGCAGGGGAATTCGGCGCCGGATGGCCTCGATGTTGAGCGGTGACCGCCGCCGGCTGGAGCTGGCCTACAGCCTGCTGCTCACCATGCCTGGTACACCGGTCATTCGCTACGGCGACGAAATCGGTATGGGTGACGACCTGTCTCTGCCTGAGCGGAATTCCGTTCGAACGCCGATGCAGTGGACGGACACTCCCAACGCGGGGTTTTCCCGTGCCGAGCAGGGAATGCTCGTCGCACCGGTGATCAGCGACGGTCCGTACAGCTACAAGGAAGTGAACGTGTTCGCCCAGCGTCGTGACGCGCTGAGCCTGCTGACCTGGTTCGAGCGGATGCTCCACACCCGGCGCGAATGCGAGGAGATCGGCGTCGGCGAGCATGAGGTAGTCGACGTGGGCATTCCCGGGGTTCTGGTGCACCGCGCGACCAGCGCGCGGGGAAGCATGTTGTTCGTGCACAATCTGTGTCGGCGCCGCTCCCGGATCCGGCTGGCGCTGCAACCCCGCGAGGACCACAGGCCACTCAACGTCGCGGCGGACGGCGAATACGACGAGGACATCGACCTGCGTTCCTTGGAGATCAACAGCTATGGCTACCGCTGGCTGCGACTCAACCACACCCCATGGAATTAAATCTCGACCCAGGCCGCGGTGTCCGGTGCAAGTTTCCCGTCCTGCAGGGTCTCACTGGCGAGCAGCAGCCGCTTGTGCTCGGGCAACTCCCACGGTTTCTCACCGAGGTTGACAGCGCACACCATTCCATGTCCCCGATGGAATAGCAGCACCTCGGGCGGCGAATCCAGCCATAACATCTCGCCGTCACCGAGCGCTTCGAGCGAGTGGCGCAGCCCTAGTGCGTTGCGGTACAGGGAAAGCATCGAGTTCGGGTCGGCGAACTCGGCCTGGACGGTGCACGCCGCCCAGTGTCGTGGTTGCGGCAACCACGGCTGCACGCCGTCGCGGGTGAAGCCGAAAGGCGGAACCGAACCACGCCAGGGCAGAGGAACCCGGCACCCGTCGCGCCCCCGCGCGGTATGACCGGAGCGATGCCACGTGGGGTCTTGCAGTACCTCCTCGGGCAGATCCTCCACCTCCTCAAGGCCGAGCTCCTCGCCCTGGTAGAGGTATGCGCTGCCGGGCAGCGCGAGCATCAACAGCAGTGCCGCCCGGGCCCTGCGCGTGCCCAGTTCGAGGTCGACCGGTTCGGGCAGCTCATGATGCGGTCCTACCGCACTGGTATGGGGTCGTCCGTAGCGGGTCAGATGCCGTGTCACGTCGTGGCTTGACAGCACCCAGGTCGCGGGCGCGCCGACCGCGTCGAGCGCCTCGATGTTGGACTCAATGACCGAGCGCAGCGAGTCGGGCCGCCAGGGACTACGCAGAAAGTCGAAATTGAACGCGGTATGCAGTTCGTCGGGCCGGACGTAGCGGGCCAGTCGATCGGGCGTAGCCACCCACGCCTCCGCGACGAAGATCCGGTCGCCGCCGTAGGACTCGGCCATCCGACGCCAGGAGCGGTAGATGTCATGCACTTCCGGGCGGTCCCAGTGCGGGTGGTCCATCCGGTCTGGCGGCTCGATCAAGTCCTCGCGGACAATGCCGAGATCGGGCAGATCAGGCTCCTTGATCAGGCCATGCGCCACATCGATGCGGAACCCATCCACGCTTTGATCGAGCCAGAACCTCAGGATGTCCTCGAATTCAGCGTGCACCTCGGGGTTGCGCCAGTTCAGATCCGGCTGTGCGGCCGCGAACAGATGCAGGTACCACTCGCCATCAGGCACCTGCGTCCACGCTGGACCTCCGAACACGCTGCGCCAGTCGTTGGGTGGCTTTCCGGGTGCCCTGCCGGTTCGGAAGATGTAGCGCCCACGCTCAGGCGAACCGGGACCGGCGCTCAGTGCCTCCTGGAACCAGGGATGTTGGTCGGACGTATGGTTTGGCACTAGATCGATGATGATCCGCATGCCGCAGTCATGCACCTCGTCGATTAAGGCTCGGGCGTCGTCGAGCGTGCCGAACAGCGGGTCGATATCCCGGTAATCAGCGACGTCGTAGCCGCCGTCGACCATGGGTGAGCGGTACCAGGGAGTGATCCACACTGCGTCCACTCCAAGGTCGCGCAGGTACCGTAAACGGGACCGTATTCCTCCGATGTCGCCGACACCGTCGGCACTGCTGTCGGTGAGACTGCGTAGGTAGATTTCATAGACCACCGCGTCGTGCCACCAGGGGATCTGCACAGCCACGTGTTCGTTCTCCTCCTCTCGGGCCCTCACATCAGATGCCAGCGAAGCTGATGTAGGCGTGATACTGCGATGCTAATGTCGGATCGGACCATACTGGGCCTCGGTGGGGTGGGGCTGTGGCGACCGGTCTACCCGTCATGTCGAGGGACATGAATGACATGCCGAAAAAGCGAGACGATCGGGTACACCAGACGGCCGAGTGACCGAAGGCAATCGGCACCTGCTCTCGACGGGTGATATTATGGTGCGGGCCGTGGCAGTTCCCCATAATTTCGGCGACGCGCCGGGACGACGTCGACTGAACGCTCCCGAGCAACGGCATGGCGGCGGCTGAGTGCAGGCGGTTTCTGGCCGGTGCTCAACTGACGCCATGGGGGGGAGCTGTTAGACCCCGCGTAGTCTTCTCGTCCGTCATCACAGGTAAACTGGACGTCCCGATGGAAGGGATCGCGCGTCGATCGAGTGTAAAGATTCCTATGTGTGAGGAGCAGGAAGATCAATAGCGTTACCCATAGCATCACGACCCGTCCAGAAAAGTTAGGCAAGCGTGAGGTGAGTCGGCCTACCTGCTCATGTGGGTGGACTGCCACGTGGGCGTACGTCACTGAGAAATTCGCTCGGGATGCAGGACAGGAACACGTCAAGCAGGTACTAGTTGATCTGCAGGCGGTGAGCGGGTAGGCGGTATTCCAGAGTAGCGCTGGACGACCACTTCACAAAAACTGCACATCTCTGGCGGAGCACGTCGCTCTCCGCCGCACCTCTCCCCATTCAGCGGTTGCACCCCGCAGCCGTCTTCCTGGGATAGAAGTGTTGAGGCAAGCGTCGCGGTCAGGATGCATCCGACAGAAAGATCGACGACGGCGGATTGGCCGCGCCGCATTTTCTTCAGCGAAGACGCTACGTCCATCGGCGAAGATTTCGAATTTCACGACAGCGCTCCCAGCAGAGTTATCGCTCAGTCCAACCGTTGCGCGTAAGTGGTTAGCTTTGCCCTAGCGTGTAACCCCACTTGCGCTCTTGTGATCTGAAACAGAACTCAGCTGCCTGCGAGTGAGGGTACGATCTCCCGTCAATATGCGTTATGTCTCGGTTGTCATAGGGATCACTATCGGCGGTGTAGGGCAGATCTTCGATCGGCACCTCCACCCCTGGAACATTCCGCAGCACCACGAGCTGATCGACTTAGCGTGTCCGGGATCAGCGCAGCGCCACTGTGATCACACGCTGGTGCGACATCCAGGGGCATCAGCGCGGTCCAGTTAGTCGCTGCGAACGACCAGCACGGGGCAGGGCGCCCGCTCGATGACACCCCTCGCGGTGCTGCCGAGCAGCAGTTCGGCGAGCCGGCCGTGCCGGTGCGTCCCGACCGCCACCACCCCGGCCTCGTAGTCTTTGGCCAGGCGGACCAACGTGTCCGCCACAGTCACGTCGTCGGCCACGGCAAGACCCTCGGCGTCCAATCCGCTGTGGGTGGCAAGTTGTTCGCCCCACCGAGCCAGCCGGTGCGCGACCTCGTACATTGCCTGATCGAGCTCGACGGCCGTACGGATGTCAATGTTGCTGAGGGGCACGTCCAACGCTCTGGTGGGCACGAGGGTGAGGTCGAATGCGCGCCCGGCCTCCCACACCACAACAACCAGCGCCCGGCGTGGGGCGAATAGAGTGGCCGCCTCGTGCACGACGCGTTCGGATACTGGCGTGCCGTCGAAGCCGATGATGACCGGACCAGAGCTCATGGTGTGTTCAACGCTACGCCGGTGTCGATCGCTCGCAACTCGGCCTGCGCACGCAAATACCGCGGGATTTACGCGGTGCCGTCGGAGGAAATGCCCGTGCCCTATGCCTTTCGGGGAATGTAGACGAGAGTGATCACCACGACCCCATCCAGAACCGGGCCCACCCTGTCGGGCTGGATCGTCAAGCGGGCGCCGTTGCGTTGGTGGAGCGCGGAGATAGGATCCCGATCTGACTACCTGCCGGCATATTCCACACGTAAGCGCCGAGTCGCTGTTGCGGTCTTCAGGCCTGATCCAGCCGGGGCAGGAGCACCTCCTGCACGATGAGCAGGATGGCGGCCGCAACCGGAATGGCCACCAGTGCGCCGATGATTCCGTAGATCACTCCGCCGAGCAGCACCGCCACAACGGTGACAACCGAGGGCACGTCCACGACCCTGCCGATGATCTTGGGGAATAGCAGGTAGTCCTCCAGCAACCGGTAGACGACGAAGAAGCCCGCGGTGGCCAGCGCGATCGGTACGGAGACGGTCAGCGCGACGAGACACACGATGGCTCCGCCGATCGTGGAGCCGACGACCGGGACGAGGTCCAGCAGCGCCACCATGATCGCCAGCAGCAACGGATAGGGCACCCCGAAGACCAGGAGCCAGACGAAGGTAAGGAATCCCGCGATCAGAGAGACGATCACGTTGCCCAATACATAAGCACCCACTTGGGCGAAGATCCGGTCGCCGATGAGGACCGCTCGCTGCCTGCGGGACTTGGGTACCAGCCGGTAGAGCGTGCTGCGCAACTGCGGAAAGGAGGCCAGGAAATATACCGTCAGCACGATGACCGCGACGGTGCTGACCAGTGCGTTGAAGACGATCGCCCCCGCGCCGAGGAGCCCGTTGACAATTCCCGGGGTGCCTCCGTTGATGGTGTGGTCCAGCGCCTGCTGCAGGTGCAATCGCTCATCGAGTTTGCCGATGACGGAGTGGCGGTCCTGTAAGGCCTGTAGGTAGGCGGGTGCCCGCGAGATGAAAGTACTGCCCTGAGCAACGAGAGGCGGGATCACTGCAGCGAGGAAGCCGAGGATCACACCGAGAGCCCCTACGCCCACCAGCGTCACCGAAGCCGACCGAGGCAATCGGTGCCGAACAAGCCACCCCACCGCGGGTTCCAGGCCGATCGCGATGAACAAGGCCAGACCGATGAGCACTAGTGCATGGCCCGCGACCAAGATCAGTTCGATGCCTCCGGCGACGACCGCCACGCCCGCCGCCGCGGCCATGCCAATCAGGAAGGGAGATCGGTGACTGACCGGCGTGTCCGGCCGCCGCACGGCTGAGCCGTTGCCCACGGCGACCGGGTCCGCCGCGGCTACGGCGCTCGCGCCACCGGTGCGGGACTGGGCAGCTGACTCGTTGTTCTCGCCAGCCGGAGACGTGACGCGGGCGGCAGGGTTTCCATCCGGTGGCGGTCGCATCGTTCCTCCTGCCATTCGGTTACCCGCGCCTCACCGACCTGGCTCAGGTCCGGTGCCGTTAGCACCATCGTGCACCTCGGCCGCCGCAGAGTCCTCGGCCTCACGAGGCAGACCGACCCGAGTCGGCTCACCTACGAGGCCGGGTAGCGCTCCGTATTGGCCGGACCAGCCGCGGGCATCGGAGCCACGACGTTGGATCCGAGGCGGTGGCAGCCGGCGCCCGCGCTGCCCTGTCGGACGAATCGGTGCGCCTGCCTCGTGCCTGCGGGTCGGTGCGGCTGGTTCGCCCATGCCGCACGATCGGGCCGTCAAGATCCCAGCAGGGCGCCATGCCCGAAACCACGGCATGTAACAAAAATTTCGGGTCACCTCAGTCTGGCATCTCGCGCTGCATCAGCTATTGCCTGGTCGGCGTACGACGGCAACAACTGGCGCCGAGTCCGCCGGCGAATCCACCCGGGTCATGTGCCGCACACTCGCGGTCCCACATGCGCCGGTACGGCCCGTCCTCCGCGATCAGCCCAGCATGGCTGCCCCGCTCGACGACCCGACCGGCGTGGAGGACGACGACCTCGTCGACGGCTTCGAGACCCGTGAGCCGGTGGGTCACGAAAAGCGTGGTACGCCCAGCCGTCGCGGCCAGTAGATCGGCGGTCAGTGCGTCGGCGGTCGCGAGATCCAGGTGTTCGGCGGGCTCGTCGAGCAGCAGCACCGGTGAATCGGCGAGCAATGCCCTGGCCAGGGCGATCCGCTGCCGCTGGCCGCCGGAAACCCGGGCTCCGTGCTCGCCGACCGGGGTCTGTGCACCCTCGGGCAGGCTGTCCACCCACTCGAGAAGCCGCGCCTGGGCGAGTGAGGCGCGTAACGCCTCAGGTGTTGCGGACCGGCAGGCCAGCCGCACGTTCTCCTCGACAGTGGTGTCGAAGAGGTGTTCATCTTGGGCGCAGAGCGTGATTACCCGGCGCACCTCGTCCCCGGCGAGCGTGGTCATGTCGACCCCGTTGAGGGTGACCCGGCCTGCGCTCGGATCGAGGAACCGCACCAGCACTGAGGCCAGGGTGGTCTTGCCTGAACCGCTCGGGCCGACCACGGCCACCCTCTGGCCGGGTCGCAGTTCCAGGTCCACTCCGTTGAGGGCGGGTGTGCCGGCCCCCGGCCAGCGGGCCCGCAGCCCCACTACCCGCACCGTGTAGGGCCCAGGTGGCAGCGCCACGGGCGCCACGGGCTCCTGGACTGGCCCCGCGCGGTCAAGCACTTCTGCCACCCGGGCTGCAGATCGGCGCCCCCGTTGCCAGTGCTGTACCGCCGGCGGAAGCATCGTCACCGCCTCGAATGCAGCAACCGGGACGAGCACGATAACCGCCAGTGTCACCCCGCTGAGCGCCCCGGAGCGGACCGCAGACACTCCTAGCGCCAGCGCAGCCCACCCTGCGAGCCCGGCAGCGAGCGCGGTCAAACCGGCTCCGAACCCGCTGGTCCGGGCCGAGCAGGCCTGAGCGTTCGCCAGCTCACGGTCGAGGTCGGCCAGCAGCGACAGCCGATCGCGCGCGGCGCCGAAGGCGATGAGGTCGGGTGCGCCCTGAAGCAGCTCGACGGTCGAAGCGGACAGCCTGGCCCGCAGCGGGGCGAGCTGCCCTTCGGCCCGCTGCCCCGCCCGGGCGATCAGCCACGGCACCGCGACCGCGGCGAACAGCATCGTGACGAGCGCCGCGAGCGCGGCGGAGGGCAGCAGCCAGTCGAGCAACGCGACGGTTCCGGCGCAGGCGACGGCGGCTACCGCAGCGGGGGTCAGCGCCCGCAGGAAAACGTCCGCCACGGCGTCGACGTCAGCCACCAACCGGGCCAGCAGATCGCCGCAACGGTATTCCGGTAGGCCGGCCGGGGCGATCACCTCGAGCCGTTTCCACACCGCGACCCGCAGCTCTCGCAGCACACCCAACGCCGCGTCGTGTCCGGCCAGGCGCTCGACATAGCGCAACAGTCCGCGGCCGACACTCAGCGCGCGGACCGCGGCGATGGCGACCATGAGGGTGAGGATCGGCGGGTGCTCCGCGGCGCGGGAGACGAGCCACGCCGAGGCGGCCATGAGTCCTACCGCGGCGCCGAGCGCGAGAGCACCGGTGAGAATGGCCAGCGCGAAGCGACCGCGGGCGGCCCGAGCGAAGGCCAGGATGCGCGGCAGCGAGCTCATGCCGCGACCGAAACCCGGTCCAGCCGCACCACCCGGTCGGCGATCGCCAGCAACGCTGGCCGGTGCGTGATGAGGAGCACGGTGCGCCCGGTGACGAGTTGGCGCATCGCGTCGAGCACGGTTGCCTCGCTGTCCACGTCAAGCCCGCTGGTCGGCTCGTCCAGGACCATCAGCGGCGCGTCGCGGAGCAACGTACGGGCCAGCGCGATGCGCTGCCGCTGCCCCGCGGACAGACCTGATCCGCGCTCACCTAGGGGTGTGTCGATGCCCGCCGGCATCCCCTCGACGAAGCCCGCACCGGCCGCTTGCAGTGCCCGGCGTACCGCCTCGTCGCTGGACTGCGGTGCGCCAAGCCGGACGTTGTCGGCGATGGTGCCTGCGAACAGCCGCGGCTTCTGGGGCAGGTAGGCCACCTGGCGCCGCCAAATGTCGAGGTCCAGCTCGGCCAGGTCACGCTCTCCGACCAGGACCCGGCCCCGGTCGGGACGGGCAAAGCCCACGAGCAGCGCCGCCAGAGTCGACTTCCCGCAGCCGGAGGGCCCGACCAGGGCCACCACCTCGCCCGGTGACAGGTCCAGCGACGCGCCCTGAAGCGCCGGTTCGGCACGGCCGGGATATGTCACGGTCACCTCCTCCACCCGCACCGCAGAGCTCGCCACGTCGGGTAGGTCGCTGCGATGGCCCACCTGCGGCCCTGGTGTCTCGAGCACCGCGAAGATCCGTTGCGCGGCGGTGATGCCCTCGACACTCGCGTGGTAGT
>DASYMC010000002.1:0-9701 GCA_036009255.1 Pseudonocardiaceae bacterium | reverse complement strand
TGATCAGCATGGCTGCCATGACTGAAGTTGAGACGAGCCACGTCCATCCCGGCCCGCACCAACTCCCGGATCCTCTCCGGAGTAGCGGTCACCGGACCAAGCGTACAAACGATCTTCGCGCGTCGACTCATAGTCGGACAGACTAGCGGTGCATCTCGATCAATCCGAGGGCTGGCAGGTGTCCAATGCGTGTCTAGATCGAAGCTACGCCGACGTGCCTGGCCAGCCACTCGACGACTGGTGTTGCACACCTCAGGAGGCGAGTGCCGGCTCCTTCGGCGCCGCCAGTGTGGCCGGATCCTCCCTGCCCCGGCGAGCCATCGTCAGGTAGACCAACGCACCGAGGAACACCACCGCTGATGTGATCACATTGATGCGCAGTCCAAAGATCATCGTAGCCGGGTCGGAACGCATCAGCTCGATCCAGAACCGGCCAGCGGTGTAACCGGCGACATAAAGCGCGAAGACCCGTCCGTGACCAAGCTCGAAACGCCGGTCGGCCCACACGACGAGCGCGGCCACACCCAGGTTCCAGAGCATCTCGTAGAGGAAGGTCGGGTGGACAATCTCCACTGGCGGTCCCTGAGCGATCCCGTTGAGTGGGTCAAGGATGCCGGTGGCCGGGTTCAACCGATCACGAATCTCCAGTCCCCAGGGCAGCGAGGTGGGGCCGCCGTAGAGCTCCTGGTTGAAGTAGTTGCCCAGTCGGCCGATCGCCTGCGCAACGGCGATGGCCGGCGCGACCGCGTCCATGAATGCCGGCAGCGGGATACCCTTGCGCCGGCAGCCGATCCAGCCTCCGAAGGCCCCGAGCGCGATCGCTCCCCAGATGCCGAGCCCGCCCTTCCAGACCTCCAGAGCGGCGAGGGGGTCTCCGCCTGGCCCGAAGTATTTTTCCCAATCCGTGGCTACGTGGTATAGCCGGCCGCCAACCAGACCGAACGGCACCGCGAACACCGCGATGTCGGTCACCGCCCCAGCCTGACCGCCCCTGGCTTGCCAGCGACGTTCCCCCCACAGGATCGCCACGACGATCGCGGCGATGATGCACAGGGCGTAGGCGCGGATCGGCACCGGTCCCAGGTACCAGACCCCCCGATCCGGACTGGGTATCGAAGCGAAGAACATTGCAGTAAGCACCGCGACACGGTATCTCCCGCCCAGACCGTTGACGCGTTCGCATACGCCCCTTTAGCGGGCTCAGCGTGGTTACCCCGGCACCAATAGCCCGCTGAGCCCGCTCAATGCGGAACGGGAGGGAATCAGGCCGGTTGCGGGGCGGGGCGGCGGACCCCGGTGGCGAGGTCTGCTGCCAGCGCGCGGACTCCGGGCTCACCGCCCTGGGCGGCGGTCACGAAGGCCGAACCGACGATCACCGCGTCGGCAAATGCGGCTACCTCGGCGGCTTGGGCACCGTTGCGCACCCCGAGCCCGACGCCCACCGGCAGATCGGGGGCAAGTTCTCGCACCCTGCTGACCAGGGTGCCCGCTGCGCTGCTCACCACGTCACGGGCGCCGGTTACCCCCATGAGGGAACTCGCATACAGGAAGCCACGGCTTGCAGCTGCGGTCGATGCCAGACGCTGGCCGGTAGATGAGGGCGCGACCAGGAAGATCCGGTCAAGGTCGTGCTCCTGCGCCATGGCCAGCCAGTCGTGCGCCTCGTCGGGAATCAGATCGGGCGTGATAACGCCCAGCCCTCCGGCCGCAGCGAGGTCCCGGGCGAAGGCGTCGACACCGTAGCGGTGCACGGGGTTCCAGTAGGTCATCACCACCGCCCGGCCACCGGCACCAGCGATCGACTCCACTATCGCAAGCACGTCACGTAGCCGCACACCGCCGCGCAGGGCAGCCTCCGCGGCGGCCTGGATGGTCGGCCCGTCCAGCACCGGATCGGAGTACGGGATGCCGACCTCGACGAGGTCACAACCGCCATTCAGCATGGCCCGCAGCAGCGCCCGTGAGCCCTCCACCGTGGGGTAACCGGCGGGTAGGTAACCGACCAGCGCGGCCCGATGCTCAGCACCGCAGGCCTCGAACAGCGGCGCCAGTCGAGAGGTCACTGCTGTCCCTCCAACAGGTTGAACCACTTCACCGCGGTGTCCACGTCCTTGTCTCCCCGGCCGGACAGATTGACCAGTAACAACGCCCCATCGTCCAGCTCTGCGCCGAGCTGCAGCGCCCCAGCCACGGCGTGCGCCGACTCGATCGCGGGAATGATCCCCTCGGTGCGGGAGAGCAGCTGAAAAGCCTCCATGGCCTGCGCATCGGTGATCGGCCGGTACTCGGCGCGCCCGGTGTCCTTGAGCCAGGAGTGCTCGGGTCCCACCCCGGGGTAATCCAGTCCAGCGGAGATCGAGTGCGTCTCGATGGTCTGCCCGTCGGAGTCCTGCAGCAGGTAGGACAGCGCGCCATGCAGCATGCCGGGCTCGCCGGCCGACAACGTAGCGGCGTGCCGGCTGGTGTCCAGCCCCTCGCCCGCGGCTTCGAAGCCGACCAGGCGAACGCCCGCGTCGTCGATGAACGGGTGGAAGATGCCGATCGCGTTGGATCCACCACCGACACAGGCGGCTACCGCGTCGGGCAATCGGCCGTAGCGGGCCAGCATCTGCTCGCGTGCCTCCAGCCCGATGACCCGGTGGAAATCGCGCACCATCACCGGGAACGGGTGGGGCCCGGCGACCGTGCCGAGCAGGTAGTGGGTGTGATCCACATTGGTGACCCAGTCCCGCAGCGCCTCGTTGATGGCGTCTTTCAGAGTGCGAGACCCTGTCTTCACCGGCACCACCTCGGCACCGAGCAGCCGCATCCGAGCGACGTTGAGCGCTTGGCGCTCGGTGTCCACCTCGCCCATGTAGACCACGCACTCCAGCCCGAGCAACGCGCACGCGGTCGCGGTGGCGACACCGTGCTGGCCCGCGCCGGTCTCCGCGATCACCCGCGGTTTGCCCATCCGCACGGTGAGCAGTGCCTGGCCCAGCACGTTGTTGATTTTGTGGGACCCGGTGTGGTTGAGGTCCTCACGCTTGAGCACGATCCGGGCCCCATTGGCGTGTTCGGAGAGCCTGGGCACCTCGGTGATCGGCGAGGGCCGGCCGGTGTAGTCCGCGAGCAGGCCGTCCAGCCGGGTGGTGAACGCCGGATCCGACCGGGCCGACGTATAGGCGGCGGCGAGCTCGTCGAGGGCGGCTATGAGCGCCTCGGGCACAAATCGGCCGCCGTAGCGCCCGAAGTGACCACGGGCGTCTGGCTGAGCGGTGGCGGATGCACCGGTGGATTCGCCAATCTGGACGCCGACCATGCCTGTCACCGGGCCGGCTTCGGGCAGGCCGGGTGCGATCCGGCGGTAACCAGCTGGGTGACTGCGGCCTTCGGATCACCGCTGGTCACCAGCCCCTCGCCAACGAGCACCGCGTCGGCGCCCGCTCCGGCGTAGGCCATCAGATCGGCGGGCCCGCGCACGCCGGACTCGGCGACTCGGAGCACATCGGGCGGCAGCCCGGGCGCGATCTTGCTGAAGACCGCCGGGTGGACGTCCAGGGTGTGCAGATCACGGGCATTCACCCCGATCAGTGTCGCTCCGGCCTCCAATGCTCGGTCGGCCTCTTCGGCGGTGTGCACCTCGACCAACGCGGCCATCCCCAGCGACTCAACGCGGTCGACCAGCGCCTCCAGCGCGTTCTGCTCCAGCGCGGCGACAATCAGCAGCACCACGTCCGCACCGTGCGCCCGGGCCTCGTGCACCTGGTAAGGGCTGACGATGAAGTCCTTTCGCAGCACCGGCACATCCACCACCGCGCGGACCGCGTCCAGGTCGGCCAGCGAGCCACCGAACCGCCGCCCCTCGGTCAGCACACTGATCATCCGGGCGCCGGCGTCGGCGTAGTCCGCGGCGAGCGCGGCCGGATTCGGGATGTCGGCCAGGATTCCGCGGGACGGGCTGCGGCGCTTCACCTCTGCGATCACGCCGATCCCAGGACCCCGCAACGCGGTCAGGGCGTCCCGAGGTGCCGGTACCCGGGTGGCGCGCCGCTTGATCTCGGTAAATTCGATGACGGCTTCGCGGGCCGCGAGGTCGACTCTGACCCCTTCGAGGATTGCCTCCAGGACACTCAAGCCTCTCCCCTTCCGCCCCCGTGCGCAGCCGGGTATCGATGCTAGCTCCGGCCTGGTCGGCGACCTCTCACCGGGGGTGTCCCGGCGCGGTCGGGTCCTCGCCAGCGTCCATTCGCTCCCAGAACCGCTCGTCTGGGGACGCCTGCCCGCTCGAGCGAACCTTCGGCGTCTGGTAACGGCGGCCCAGGCGGGGCATCCGGTGACCACGCAGTACCAGCGTGACACCGGCCGCGGCGAGTAGCACCGCTGCCACTGACGCCAGTGCGGGACCCGCGAAGTGCACCGTGGCCGAACCTACCGGAGCTGACCGGACAGGGCGCTGCGCCGAGGACATCGCGGCGCTGGTAAGCCAACGCCCGTCGAACGCCCGGAGCGCTGCGACAGCGGGCGGCGCTGCCGCGCCGAGCAGCAACGCGCCGAGCAGCCATCGCACCCATCCGGCACTCGCCAGCACCGCGGCCACCGCCGCCAGTGCGAGCACCGCCAGGGGACCCAGCGCGGGCAGCACTGCCGAGCCCATTATCCGCACCGGGACTATCCCGCGCAGTGGTGCCTGGACATCCATTTGCGCCCACTGGAGCGCCGCCGAGCCGCCCAGCGCCGCCGAAGCAGCGATTAGCCCCATGATGGTGGCCACCAGCGCCTTGCGCGATGGGGGGCGCTCAACCACGCAGCGATCCGGCGGGCTCACCGGCGGTTTCCCCGGTGGCCAATCGCAAGGTCCCCGCGGCGGCGATGGCGGCCAGCACCGCTCGGGCCTTGTTCAAGCACTCGGCGTCTTCGGCCACCGGGTCGGAGTCCGCAACGATGCCCCCACCGGCCTGCACGTAGGCCACCCCGTTGCGGACCATCGCGGTGCGGATCGCGATCGCGGTGTCGGCATCTCCGGCGAAATCCAGGTAGCCGACCACCCCGCCGTACACGCCCCGCCTGGTGGGCTCGAGCTCCTCGATGAGCTCCATCGCCCGCGGCTTGGGCGCCCCGGACAACGTTCCGGCGGGAAAGCAGGCCGCCACCGCGTCAAACGCCGTGTATCCCGGCGCCAGCTCACCGGTCACCGTGGAGACCAAGTGCATGACGTGGCTGTAGCGCTCGACCCGGAAGAAGTCGGTGACATGCACCGAGCCGGGGCGGCACACCCGGCCCACGTCGTTGCGGCCGAGGTCGACCAGCATCAGGTGCTCGGCGCGCTCCTTTTCGTCGACCATCAGGTCCTTCTCCAGCCAGCTGTCCTCGTCCGGGTCCGCGCCGCGCGGTCGGGTACCGGCGATGGGATGCGTGGTGACCTTTCCGTCCCGCACCGTTACCAGAGCTTCTGGGCTGCAGCCGACGATGCTGAAATCCTCCAGGGTGAGCAGGTACATGTACTGGCTGGGGTTGGTGGTGCGCAGGATCCGGTAGACGTCCAGCGGATCGGCGTCGGTCGCCATCTCGAAGCGCTGGGACACCACCACCTGGAAGGCCTCGCCGGCGCGGATCGCCTCCTTGGCCGCCTCAACGGCGCCGTGGTGTTGCTCGGGACTGCGGCGGCGCAGGAATTCCGGTGCCGGCCGGCTGAACATCGCTGTGCTGGCCGGTGCCGGCGTGCACAGCTTCGCGACCATCGCATCCAGCCGGGCCACCGCGTCGTCGTAGGCCTCATCGACGCGCTGGGGAGAATCGTCCCAGTTGATCGCGTTGGCGATCAGCGTGATGGTGCCCTCATGGTGGTCCATCGCGGCGAGGTCGGTGGCCAGCAGCATCACCAGTTCGGGCACCTTGAGGTCGTCGACCGCCAACTCGGGCAGCCGTTCAAGGCGCCGGACCGCGTCGTAGCTGAGGTAGCCGACCATCCCGCCGGTGAGCGGGGGCAGACCCGGCAGCGGCTCGGTATGCAATGCCGCCACGGTCTGCTGCAAGGCCTCTAGCGGCGTGCCCGCCCACGTGCCCGCCACGCCGGGGAGCCCGACCGGCGGCGTCCCACGCCAGACCGCGCGGCCACCGGACTCGGTGAGCGTAGCGGCGCTGTTTACCCCGACGAATGACCAGCGGGACCACGAGGAGCCGTTCTCCGCCGACTCGAACAGGAATGTTCCCGCCCGGCCGTGGGCGAGCTTGCGGTACACACCCAGCGGCGTCTCGCCGTCGGCGAGCAGGGTGCGAGTGACCGGGATTACCCGGCGATCGGTGGCCAGGGCGCGAAACCGCTCCCGATCTAGATGTACTTGCCCAACCCCGGTGGCACGGATACTGACCATGGAGACATTGTGCCCGCCGTTGACTCCAGAGTGTGTTCGGCATACCTTTTCATCATTCGTTGAAAACGGAGATAATCAGTGACGGATGAGGTCAGCGGCCAAGCCCGTCCCCGCGGGCGCCGTCCGGCTGGAGAGAACACCCGGGCGGCGCTTCTCGAGGCGGCAAGGATGGAATTCACCGAGCGCGGCTTCGACGGCGCCACCGTGCGCACCATCGCGCAGCGAGCTGGAATGGATCCAGCGATGGTGAACCACTGGTTCGGCGGCAAGGATGCTCTGTTCGTATCCGCCCTGCAGCTGCCGGTCGACCCTGAGGACATCGTCCGCCGGGTCCTCGACGGGGATCCCGATCAGACTGCCGAGCGAATCCTGCGCACCTTCCTGTCGGTCTGGGACACCAACGGCGGTGGAGCGCTGACTGCCCTGGTACGCAGCGTTTCCAGTCATAAAGCAGCAGCACGGATGATGCGCGAGTTCGTCAGCCGGGTGGTGTTCGGTCGGATCGTCACAGCGGTCGCTCCGGACCAGCCCGAGCTGCGCACGGCGCTGTGCGGCACTCAGATAACCGGCCTCGCGATGATCCGCTACGTGATCTGCCTCGAGCCGCTGGCCTCCGCTGACCATGACACGGTGGTCGCAGCGATCGCCCCCAACCTGCAGCGCTATTTGACTGGCGTCTTGTAAGTGGCGGTGCGAGTCATGACTCGCATCGCCACTCACGGCTGCGCAGCAGCACGTCGTCGAAGCACGTCGGCGACCCGGTGTGACAGGCCGGGCCGGTCTGGTCGACGAGGAGCAGCAGCGCGTCGCCGTCGCAGTCCAGCCGCATCTCGTGCACCTGCTGGGTGTGCCCAGAGGTCTCACCTTTGATCCAGTAGGCCTGCCTGCTACGTGACCAGTAGGTGGCCCGGCCGGTGGTCAGCGTGCGGCGCAGCGCCTCGTCGTCCATCCAGGCCACCATCAGCACCTCGCCGGTGCCACGCTGCTGCACCACGGCGCACACCAGCCCGTCGGCATTACGCTTGAGCTTCCCGGCGATCTGCGGGTCCAGTCCGCTCACCGGACGGTCACCCCTGCGCGGCGCAGGCCATCCTTGACCTCGCCGATCCGTAGTTGACCGAAGTGGAAGACGCTGGCCGCAAGCACCGCGTCGGCTCCGGCCGCCACCGCGGGTGGGAAGTGCTCGACCTCGCCCGCGCCGCCGCTGGCGATTACCGGGACCGTGACGGCGGCGCGTACTGCGGTGATCATCTCGATGTCGAAGCCGGCTTTGGTGCCGTCGGCGTCCATGGAGTTGAGCAGGATCTCCCCGACGCCCAGTTGCTGGCCTTGGGCCGCCCAGGCGACCGCATCGATCCCGGTGCCGCGCCGCCCGCCATGGGTGGTCACCTCGAACCCGGAGGGAGTTGGTTGCTCGCCGGAGGGGACGCGCCTGGCATCCACGGAGAGCACGATGCACTGGGCCCCGAAGCGATGGCTGGCCTCCCGCAGCAACTCGGGGCGCGCCACCGCGGCGGTGTTGATGCTCACCTTGTCCGCGCCGGCTCGCAGCAAGCGGTCCACATCGGCGACTTCCCGGATCCCTCCTCCGACGGTGAGCGGGATGAACACACACTCCGCGGTCCGGCGCACCACGTCATAGGTGGTCTCCCGGTCCGCCGCGGAGGCTGTGACGTCCAGGAAGGTCAGCTCGTCGGCACCCTGAGCGTCATAGGCGGTGGCCAGTTCCACCGGATCACCGGCATCCCGCAGTGCGGTGAAGTTCACCCCTTTGACCACTCGGCCGGCATCGACATCCAAGCAAGGGATCACACGCACGGCGACAGCCATCGACATAGCCTATGCGGCGGGCGCAGTAGGCCGACACACTGTGCACGGCAGCGCGACACGCCGGGCGGGTGCAGGGGGCTAGCGGGCGGCGCCCAGGGCGTCGGGGAGAGTAAGTGCTCCGGTGTAGAGGGCTTTGCCGATGATCGCTCCCTCGACGCCCTGCGGGGCCAGCGCGGCCAGGGCGGTTACATCGGCGGCGCCGGAAACCCCGCCGGAGGCAATCACCGGGGCATCCGTTCGGGCGCACACCGCGCTGAGCAGCTCCAGGTTCGGCCCGCCCAGGGTGCCGTCTTTGGTGACATCGGTCACTACGTAGCGGGCGCAGCCGTCGGCGTCCAATCGCTCGAGCACCTCCCAGAGGTCGCCGCCCGACGCGGTCCAACCGCGCGCGGCCAGGATGTACTGCCCGTCGATGATCCGCACGTCGAGCCCCACCGCGACCCGTTCACCGTGCTCGGCGATCGCCTTACGACACCAGGCCGGATCTTCCACCGCCGCTGTGCCCAGGTTGACTCGGGCGCATCCGGTGGCCAGCGCGCGCTTGAGCGACGCGTCATCCCGGATACCTCCGGAAAGCTCCACCGCGATGTCCAGCTTGCCGACAACCTCGGCCAGCAGCGCGGCATTGGAGCCGCGACCGAACGCCGCATCCAGGTCGACCAGATGGATCCACTCGGCCCCGCCGGTCTGCCAGGCCAGCGCGGAGGCCACCGGATCGCCATAGACGGTCTCGGTGCCGACCTGGCCCTGCGTAAGGCGGACGGTCCGGCCGCCGGCGACGTCCACGGCGGGCAGCAGCACGAAACTCACCGGCCCACCCTAGGCGGTGCGGCGCCGGCTACAGCACCGCGATCCAGTTGCGCAGCAGTTGCGCCCCCGCGTCGCCGGACTTCTCAGGATGGAACTGCGTCGCCCATAACGGCCCGTTCTCGATCGCGGCAACGAACGGCTCGCCGTGCTCGGCCCAGCTCACCAGTGGCGCGGGCAACGGTTCGGAACTCTCCAGGTCCCAGCGGCGGGCGGCGTAGGAATGCACGAAATAGAACCGGGCATCCGCGGCGAGACCGGCGAAGAGCTGCGAGCCAGCCGGTGCCGTCACCGTGTTCCATCCCATGTGCGGCAGCACGTCAGCCTTCAACCGCTCCACGGTCCCAGGCCATTCACCGCAGCCGTCGGTCTCCACGCCATGCTCAACGCCCCGGCTGAACAACACCTGCATGCCCACGCAGATGCCCAATACCGGGCGACCGCCTGCCAGCCGGCGCCCGATGATCCGATCACCGCGCACCGAGCGCAACCCAGCCATGCAAGCGGCAAAAGCCCCGACCCCGGGAACCACCAACCCATCAGCGTTCAGCGCGGCAACGGCGTCGGCGGTCACTGCCACCTCCACCCCGGCCCGCCGCAACGCCCGCTCCGCCGACCGCAAATTCCCCGATCCATAGTCCAGCACCACTATCCGGGTCACCCCCCTACCTTCCCCCACCCCCATTCCGGGGGCTCGGCGGGGGTATCGCT
>DASYMC010000001.1:0-6193 GCA_036009255.1 Pseudonocardiaceae bacterium | reverse complement strand
GCGGCGGTGGCGACGACCGCCTCCAGCACCTCCCGCCCGACCGGCAACACCGCCAGGACGGATCGCAGGATCAGGTAGGTCAGCGCGGTGGCCGCCAGCCCGAGAATCACTCCCCAGGTGATCGGCTTGCGGTACCGGGTGGCCTTGGTGGCCTCCAGATATCCGAGCAAAGCGGTCAGCAAGAGCACCGCCTCGAGGCCCTCCCGGAAGATGATGAGGAAGGACTGTCCGGCCACCACGGCGGCCGCGTCGAATCCGGTGTCGGTCAGCCGCCGCTCGGTGTCGTCGATCAACCGCCGCAGTTCGATGATATTCGCCCGCAGGGCGTCGATCGGTGCCTTGTCATTGATCAGACCCCGGATCTCAGCGAACTTCGTCTCGGCGTCGGCGGTCAGGTCGGGTGCGACCACCCGTAGCGGCACCTCGACGAACTCGAAGTGATCCAGGTAGCCGGCCTTGGCCTGGGCAAGGGCCTCGTCGGATCGCCCCTGCTTCAACAACTCCAACGTCTCATCGATCGACGCCCGGACAATCGCCAGCTGGCGGATGGCCTCCTCACGCGAGATCGCATCCTGTGCGGTCGCGACGTGCTGGGCGGCCTGTTGGGTCGCGACCTGGGGTGCCGCTATGGCGGGCGCAGTTCCCAGCAGGGCGACGACAGGCACCAGCAGGGCCAGCGCCAGTAGTACACCGATCAGCCGGCGTCCGATCATCCGGAATACTTCGCCAGGTAAGCCTGCACTGCTGATGAGACAGCCGCGGAACCCTTCGCCGCAGCCGCTCCATCCCCGTCGTCCGCTGCCTTCTCCAGCACCGCGAAGCTGTCCTCCATCGCGAGGTAGGTGTTCTGGTCGTTCTGCTTGACGGTGTCCTCGATCGGCTTCCAGGCCGGCTCGATCTCACCGTCCAAGCTGGCCGCCTTTGCCTTGTCGGTGCCCGCGGACTCAGCGATCTCCTTGGCAAGCTGGTCGATCTTTCGCAATCCCGCGGCGACCTCAGCCGCGGTCGCCGGCTGGCTTTCAGGGGCTTGAGCAGTCGACGTAGGGACCGCAGGCGCCACCGCCGTGTCACCACCGCTGGAGCAGCTCGCGAGTCCAAGAACGCCGACGACCATCAGCATCAGACTCCAGCTCCGCCACCTACTGGTCAACATCGATCCCTCCGAATGCCAGATATCCGCCAGCCTATCGAGTGATAGTTAGGTTATGTATGCCTAACGCAAACCGCAAGAAATCGCCCAGCGAACGGTAGGTTAGCCTGCACAATCACCCAGAAAGCGCAACGCCGGGAAACCGCGGTGAACAACCTGCTGTAAGTCGGCTGCGCGCGGTAGCCCGAGGCGGCTCAGCCACCCGCCTCGGTCGCCAACGTGATCAGCCAGCATGCCAGACATCGTCGGACGGTGCATCGGCGACTCAGCGTAATACCGCCGTCCTGACGACTGATACAGACGGCTACGCTCCGTGCATGGAGCTGGGGGATACGGAACGGAACAGGGCGGCCGTGCATGAGGCCGGCCACGCCCTCATCGCCGCGTCACGTGGCCTGGGCGTCGCCGTCATCGAGTTGTATGACGACGACGGTGCGGGCGGGATGCGTCTCCGCGAAGAACCACCAGACCTCGACCGGGTGTGGATTCTGTACGGAGGTCCGTTCGCAGAAAAGGTGCTCTTCGGCAAATTGACAACAGCACCCGTATCTCCCGAACTTGATGAACTGCTGCAGGCGCATCGCCTATGTGTCCAGTTAGGGATCAGCGCAATAATTGGGATCATGGACCAGGTCGCAGCGTACCTTCGAGAACATCAGGCTCGCCTCGAGTTCCTTGCGGCCCGGCTGCTGGAGATTAATACGTTGGGCGGCGCCGAGCTCGATGAGCTACTCGGACAGCAACCCGCACCCGCTTTCCCACTGCCGGCGGTCTCGCCAAGGTGGCATACCGTTCTGAGGCGTACTGCAGATGCCGCCCGCCTATGGCGACGAGCCCGTTAGTCATCGCTGCCGACCAGTGAGCGGTCATTCGACCCGGAGACGCACCCCGGTGCCGCGGTGGCCGCTGCGGATGTGGCGCTGAAAAGCGGGGGCAGGAAATGCACCATCAGCGTCGACCAGGTCAGATGGGTCAGTATCGGCGCCTGGATGCCGCCGGTGGCCCGGCGTTGCAGTCCGAACAGCGCACCCATCGCAGCCGAGGCGAGGACCAGCGCCGGGTTTCGCGTCGGGATGGTGGCCAGCGAATACACGGCGGTGGACAGGGCGACGGGGTGCTTGCCGCCGATGGCAGCGTACAGGGCGCCGCGGAAGAAGACTTCCTCCGCGGCGCCATTGGCCAGGGTGGTGAGCATGACCAGCGGGCCCGATCCTTGGTGGGCGTACCGCAGAACGTGTGAGAGCGCGGTGTTCAGCACCGGGATGCGCCGGGCGGCGAGTGCAGCTGCGTAGAACACCGCAAACGCGCCTACCCCGGTGAACACCGGGGTGAGCACGGGACGGCGGAGCGTGTGGTCACTGCGCTGTACCCAACCCAGGTGCAGCGGACCGGATCCCAGCCCGCCCACGGTCCAGGTCGCGGCCACGGCGAGGGTCAAGCCGTAGAACCGTGGGGAACCGGGTTTCGTCGACAGCGATGTGCTCAGCAGCGCCGCGCCAACCAGGCACACCCCGGCGACGATCCGACGGCGCCGGGCCAACGCGGTGCCGGATTCCCCGCGGTCCCCAGGGATCCCATTCACGATGCCCGCTGCGCCTTGGCCCGCTCACCGAGGGCCTGGAGGACGGCGTCGTCGTAATCCATGGGCTCGAAGGGGACCAGCCGCCGGATGCTGTCCTCGCGCACCACTACCTCGTTGACCATCGAGTCGATGAGCGACCGACCAGTCTGCACGTCCACGTCGGTGACCAGTGACAACCACAGCGATGACAGGTGCGGTGAGAGCAGCGGTACGGGCAACACCAGCAGTGGCCGGCCTTGGATCGTGGCGACCCGGCGCATCATGTCGATGTAGGCCAAAACCTCCGGGCCGCCAATGTCGAAGGCGCGTCCGGCCGCTTCGGGACTCTGGAGCACGCCGACGAGGTAGCGCACCACGTCGGCCAGTGCGATCGGCTGGGTTCGCGTCTGGACCCACTGCGGTGTGATCATGATTGGTAGATGCTCCACCAGTTGACGGGTCATCTCCCAGGAGATGCCGCCGTGGCCCACGATGATCCCGGCCCGCAACGTGGTGACCGGCACACCACCGGACCCGAGCAGTTCTTCCACCTCGCGGCGGCTGCGGAGGTGGGCGGAAAGCTCATCGGCGTCATCGCCAAGGCCCCCGAGGTAGATGATCCGGCGCAGCCCCGCTTCGGCCGCGGCGCTGGCGAAGTTCCGCGCCGCCTCGGCGTCGCGCCGCTCGAAGTCAGCGTTGTCGAGGGAATGCACGAGGTAGTAGGCGGCATCGCAGCCAACCAGAGGGGTGATCAGCGAGCCCGCGTCATGCACGTCGCCGCGCACCGCCTCGCCCGCGCCGCGGTAGGACTCGGGACGCCGAGTCATCGCCCGCACCGCGTGGCCGGCCAATTCCAAGGCGGGACACAGCCGCCTGCCGACAAATCCGGACGAGCCCGCGATCAGCACCTTCATCCCTCAGCCCAGATCCCCGTTCCCACCTGGCGGCGCAGTCGCTCGACGAGCAAGTGGGGCTCGGCGACGGTGACGGTCAGCGCGGGATGCCGCAGCAGTCCGGTCGGTTCGATTCCCGCCACCGGTCGGTGGAAGCGGATGCAAGCTCCTGCGACGGTGTTGGTGCCGAACGTCAGCCCCCGGTCGGCCAGTGACAGGCGGGCACCGAGCACCTTCCAGGCCTGGTACGGGCCACTGAGCTCCGCTCCACTGATGTTGCTGAGCGGCGTGACGAGTCGCCAAGGACCGAACCAGACGTCGAGCTTGCCATCGTGCACCCTGAGGCCGCTCGAATCCGGCCGGACCCCGATCGCTCGGAGCATGAAACCGAACGAGGACGCGAAGGCAAACGGGTAGAAGCCGGGACCGTTGGGCATCGAACTATGCCGGCGCGGCACAATCCGCTCCCCTCGTTGATCGTGCATCCGGGCAGGTTCCACCCCACAGCCGAGGCCTGAGGCCGCAAAGACAGCGTACGCGTGCTCACTCGGCCGAGCCGAGTGGATCTTGCTCTCGGGCCGCGGAGGTGCGTGTCCGGACTGGTTCGCGTTTTCCGGTGGGGGCCAGTCGAGTCGCCGGGTGTGGATGGTGACGCCGCGTCGAGGGCGTCCGCCGGCGAGAGCGGCGGTGCGGACGCAGAAGTGCGACCACATGTTCAGTTGGATCTCCTTGGCCAGCCTTAGCCGGTTGTAGAGCAGATGGGAGAGCCGGTCACCGGCTCGGGCCCAGGACTCGATCTCGAAGCGCAGCGCGTCGCCGTCCTGCGCCGCCCGGAACTCGATCTGTCCTGCCTCCAGATGACCGTCCAGGGTGGCCAGCCGGAACGAGGTGCCTTCCTGGCTCACCACGCGCACCGGACCGTCCCAGGGTCCCGGCATCCGCACGACGAACTCGTCGCCGTGTCGTAGCGGACCCGGCGCGCCCCGTGTCTTGCGGAACACCGCCATCTCGGGTGAAATGCGGTTGAGGTTGGCGGCAACCGCATTCATCAGCATGGCCGGCTCCATCGGGCTGTGTACGATCCAGACGGTGTAGCAGCGGTGCAACAGGGGCCCGACGCCGGCCGCAATCCCCTGGCGTCGCTCGCCGAGCCCATTGTCGGCATCCCAGCCTGACGGGAGATCCGCGGTGTTGCCTTCCTCCTCGCTGCGGTGTAGCGGCGTGGTTCTCCACATATAGCGCCAGCTGACCAGCGCGATGGCCAGCGGCCACTGCAGGACGGTGGCCAGCCGAGCCGGACGGCTCGCAGTCGTCATGGCTGTATGACACCATGCGAGCGGGGCCACCGCTCGTCGTCGGTGTGCTATCGGGAGGTGTGGGGTGACCGTCGTTGGAGCCGTTCGGCGGCTCGGGTTACGCAGCGCACACCTGCACCTCGCCTCACTGGGCTCGGTCGCGCTGTGCATCGTTCTGTGGATCCGCGCCAAGACCGTCGACCAGGATGAACGCGGCAACGCTGAACGACGTGCACTGTTCGTCGGGCTCTGGCCACCCACGCTCTGGCTGATCGGCGAGTCCCTGCGGAAGCCTGAGTAGGTGCGCGAGCGGCTGCTCAGTTCGATCGATGCCGCAGCTGCGCTCGATGACCTCCGCTGGCGCCGGATCAACTACGACCCAGCTGCAGCACCCCTGGACGGCCGGCCGCAGGGGCACTGGCATGTCGACTCCAGCGACACGGTGATCGGGCATGAGCCGCCCGGACCTCCACTTCCCGGAGGCGCCTGGGAGAGCGCATGCCTGCTGGTGCGGCATTACGAGTTCACCGACCCGCGCATCCTGCGAGCCGTGTACCGCTATGACGACGAACTGCTCGGCCGCGACATGCTGTTGGAAGGCCGCTTCTACGGGTTGCGGTTCTATCTCGGGGTACGGATCACCAAGGTGATCGACGAAACCCGGGGCTGCGGAGCCGGAACCGAACGAGTCTGGGGCTGGAGTTACCAGACGCTTCAGGGTCATCTGGAACAGGGCCGGCTCAACTATGAGGTGATTAAGAACCTGGCGTCGGGAGAGGTCGTATTCAGAGTCAGCGGCTACTCCCGGCGGTCCACCGTCCCAAACCCGGTGATCCGATGGGGCTTTCGGATATTCGGCCGGTGGACCCAGGAACGCTTCTACCGGGCTGTTCAGCGGCGACTGCGTCACCTGATGCATGCCGCACAGCGTGGTGAGCCGCCACCGTCACCGACGGTGCGTGCAGACGGCGTCGCGCTCGCTCCGTCTGGAGCGACACCACAGCCGCTGGAACGGCTCACCCGCGGCTCGCATCACCCGGGAAGCTAGGCGAGATGCACACCGTAGTCCCCCGCAGCAATCTCCCGGTCCGTACCGCACACCCCGACCGCTAGACCCTCGACGAGCAAATCCTGTTCGCCGGGCTCAGGCTCGGGAAACCTCGGTGACCTCCGGCGCGCTTCGAAGGCAGTAATCGGATGCGGATCTTCCAGGAGGAGATCTTCGGACCGGTCGTCTCAGTGACTCGCTTCGACGACTACGACGACGCAATCAAGATCGCTAACGACACCCTGT